>JBAZOJ010000383.1:0-2501 GCA_041648755.1 Candidatus Brocadiia bacterium | reverse complement strand
TGACAAGATACTAAATTTTGGCCAAAGCATTTTCAAGGTCAAAGGCGCTTTTGTGGAGGGTCACAGCCGCATGGCTGAGAAAGTTCGTCCGAAGGTAATTGCCAAGAGAGAGCTCATTGAAGGGCGCAGCGCAGATTCGAGTTCCCTGCTAGGGAGTGTCCCCGTCCGCGCCATCGGTCGCTCCGGGATCGACTGATGTTCGCCACCAAGTTCGGGGCGTTTAACGGCTCCACCTGGGAAGGCCTCTGCCAACAGGTCTTCAAGCGTAAGTACCAAGCTGAGTGTTATCAGCAGATGCATGCGTCTCCAGGGGACTACGGCATAGAGGGCTACACCGTAAACACTGGATGGGCCTTCCAGTGCTACTGTCCAGAAAAGCACTACGAGCGAACTGAGCTCTATGAAAAGCAGCGAGACAAAATCACCGAGGACCTTCGGAAGCTAAAGGACTACCAGAAGGAACTCGAAGCGCGCCTCGGAAGCACGAAGCTATCTCGGTGGGTATTCGTCACCCCAGAAATTGACCGAAATGCTCTTCTGCAGCACGCGAAAACCAAGGAAGCTGAGGTCAGGGGCTGGAACCTCCCCTTCGTGACTGATGATTTCACTGTTCTCCTGCACGACGGCGACCACTACCTTGTCGAAATCAACGAAATCCGAACAGCTTCTGGTGAGGCGCTAGTCTTCGACGATTCAGCGCCTGTCCTTCCGGTATTGACGGGGGCGCGGGAACAGTACGAGCAGAACGTCCATCGAAAGTCCGGGTATCGACTCGCGGATAAGGTGCAAAAACCAGACTTTCAGGCACGAGTTCAGCAACTGAGCCAGCGGACTATCGAGAGTTTCTTGGAGGCAGATGGCTACTTTCGGCGTATCTCATCGACTTCTCCGACAACGTACTTGAAGCTGGTTCGACTGATAAACGAATATGAGCAGAGCGTCATTGAGACGTCTGCTACATGGTCCGGCACGGCAGAAGAGCTGACTACCAAGGTGCGCGAGGGGTTGGCGAAGCTCGTGTCCGAGGATCTGTCCCCTGAGTTCGATATGGCCAACGCGAACAAGGTTGCAAGGCTCATGACCGCCCGGTGGCTGGCCGTCTGCGAGTTGGACTATGGTTGAAGACAAAGAGCGACGCCGACTACGATTTGAGCGGCGGCCCTCACCGGTCCTAGCAGAACATAGGCCTATGTACAAGATCGGGCAGGTTCTGCTCATCCTCGCCATTGCTTCCAGAGGGAATAAGTCGAGCTTGCCGCGGCTACAGCTCTTCAATTGGGCACTGAAGGCGACAGAACGTCAGGCACTACTGGAGAAGGCTGTTGAAAAGAAGGAACTCCAAGTTCCCGCGTGGGGCTTTGATCCAGCCTTGGCCATTGCGATTCGCATTGCAATCGCTGAAGGACTCGTCGCAGAAAACGCTACGGGCTACGAGATTTCCGAGGCCGGAGATCTCTTTGTGAAGGAAATACTGAAGGACGCCGACTTGTTCGGGCCTGAGCGTTCGTTCCTGTCATCTCTTGGGAAGGGAGTGACGGAAGGAATGGTCGAAGCAACAGCGAGCGGCTGGGAGGCAAAATGATTGTTCGTGGCGTAAAGCTCAGGGCAACTACAGCGGAAGGAGACTACGGATTCAACGTGCGCTTCGCCCGGAATCTGACCATCGTTCGAGCAAAAAACTCAAGTGGCAAAAGTACGCTCTTCAACAGCCTGCTTTACGGTCTCGGCATGGAAGAGTTGGTGGGGGGCAGGAACGAGAAGGTCCTTCCGTATGCCGTAAAAGAACACTTCGAATACGACGGACGCCGAATTCTGGTCACAGCTTCGGAGGTGCTGCTTGAAATCGAGAGCCGTTCTGGAGAGGTTGTGACGTTGCGTCGCGCCATTCGCGACTCTGTGCGAAACCCTAAGCTCATCGAAGTGTTTGGTGTTGCGCACCTGACCCAAGGTGCTGAGCTCGGCGAAGCGCGACCGACATACGTCCACGATGGAGGCGGCGCAAAGCATCCGGAAGGCTTTCACCGCTTCCTGGAGTCGTTTCTTGGTCTGAGCCTGCCGCAGGTCCCGACCACCAATGGCGGCGAGACCAAGCTTTACCTTCAGACGGTATTCGCGGCAATGGCGGTGGAGCAGAAACGAGGATGGACCGACTACATTGCGAACATCCCGTTCTATGGGATTCGGGATGCGCGCACGCGGGTCGTAGAGTTTCTCTTGGGCCTGGGTGTATTCGAGACAAATGCCCTGCGCAACCGCCTGAACGCTGAGTCAGTTGAGATTGATGCTGACTGGCGCAAGGTCTACGATGAGCTTCGACGTGAGGCGGCTCCTCTGGGCGCCGTTATTGATGGTGTTCCAGTTTCTCCAACAGCTTTGTTTGAGGACACTGCGGCAAGCGTCAAGCGATTGGCCGGTAATTCTTCGGTGGCGCTGCCTGAGCACATCATGCAGTTGCGTGCAGAGTACATTGCCCTGCAAAAGCAGGCAGAGCAATATCACAA
>JBAZOJ010000382.1:0-2508 GCA_041648755.1 Candidatus Brocadiia bacterium | reverse complement strand
CAAGTTGTCTGCAACACCTTTAGTGTCACCTAGTTTGATGCAGACCGTGGATGCGTATTCGGAGTTTTATCAGCAATCGCGGCACATGGAGCGAGCGACTGTGAGAATGATCCTGGATGCTTTGGACACTCGTTTCCCGCCTTCGGTGGATCGAACGGCGGTACGGGAAATGGTCCTGAAAAGCATTGCGTGGATGCGCAGTGAGATGGAGCGATTCTTCCAGCAGGAGTTCAATGCGTGGCTACCGCCAGTATCACAGGAAACTTCGACCGGGCCAGACAGCGGCTCAGGCGGCTTCATGATAAATTAGCCCGCCCGCAGGGGCTTACAGCAGACCTAGCGCGGGTATTGGTCGACGCGCTGGAAGCCAACGTGCCTGTGGACACCGGGACCTTAGCGAGTGGCCTGACGGAATGGAAGTTGGTCGGCGAGGGACACGCCTCGATTGGCGACACGAACATTCTGACGGATTGGCACATCAAAGCTCCTTCGGGAACGATTGCCGCCTTCATTCGATGGCTCAGGGAAGAGAACAAGCGACTGCGGAAAACAAAGGCAGCGCACAAGAGGCGAGAAGTCAAAGCCAAGAAGATTCGCGCTGAGAAAAGAATAGCGGAGCAGAGACGCAAAGCGATCGAGAAAAGCCGGGCAAGAAAAGCAGCATTAGTGAAAAAGAAGAAAGTTGAGCAAAGAAAGAAAGAGGGTTTCAAGAGCGCGAGGGAGGAGCGAACCGCACGAAAGTCATTTGTTCTCTCTCAGGTGTCGTACATTATGACCCATCCCCAGGAGTTCGCCTATGAGCCGATGGGGACTGAGAACATACGAGATCATGCCAGGGCGTTCAAGCGATACAAGTTCAAGCCAGGAGAATATGCGAAGTATGCGGCAGAACATGTGCGCAACATCAAGTCAGGCAAGGCTTATGGATTCAGGGAATTCCATAAGGAAATGATGACCACCATCAAGTGGTACGACAAGATCGGGATTTCCCCAGAGGAGTTCCTGATCAGGGTCCTGCAGCGCATGGGGGTTGAATGAGCGACGAATACATTCCCATAGGACCAAAGCCCTTCACGAACGCCGACGCATGGAGAGCCCTCCATCCCAAGGCCAAGGCCAAGCTCAAGGAGATGCGGCAGCAGGGATATGGCCCCCTCTCGGCCTTTGGGGGAACGCCGGGGCGTGCTCCTTATTGGATGAGTCAGGAAGCGGGCAACCCGGCAGCGGCGATTGAGGCGCAGCACTATCTCCAGTCATCCATCTTGGAATTTCGGTCTGAGATTCGCAGAGTTGTGCGCGCATACTTGGAGCGGTAATGCTTCTCTTCTCTAACGTGGAACGGTCGGTGTACGAAAAGGTCAAGAGCCTATTGGTGACTCCTCCGGGCGGTTTTACCAATGGCTTCAATATCTATGACGAGGATGATTTCAGGGACAGCAGCCTAACGGCAGTCTTTCCCTATGTCTATTTGCTGGGGTTCCGGGCTGCTCCGCAAGCCTCCAAGGTTCCCATGATCGTTATCGATACTGGCGTAATGAGCCAAGCCTACTACGAGATTGGGAATCGCGGCGGGAATGTGGGGCTGGTGAGCCTGCACATCTTCGCGAAAACCCGTGGGCAGCGGGATGATTTTGGGGCGTTCTTTCGGGAATATCTGTACAGCATTCCCATCAATGATTATTCGGCTACACCTGCGACTGCTCTATTTACTGCCTTTGCGGATGGGATCAATGTCCAGCGGGTCAGTGTAGCGCCGGATGTGGGATTGGAAGGGGTACTCAACAATTGGGTGAGCGTCACATTCCAACTTTTACTCTTGCAGTAGGAGGACCAAATGGGTTTTTCCAATCCTAGTGATGTTGGCCGACTTGGACATCGTTTCCAGGCGCTCTTTGCACATGCCACCTCTGGAAAATCTGCGGTAGCCGATCGTGTCCAACGCTTCGAGCCAGCCATCCGAACAAACACCGAAGTGTACAACGAGCTTGGCAATCTGGACCCCGTGGGGTCGGCGTCCGATGCTCCTGAGTTCAGGGTTTCCGTCGAAGAGTACGTCCACAACTGCGAACTGGATCTGCTTCTGGCGGGGAAAGACCCTGCATCGGATACTGCCTGGAACCTCGTGAGCTATGTGAACAACGGGGTGGTCACTGCCTATCTCTTGGAACGGGACAATTCTGATGTCGTGCAAGGAGAGCTGGAGATCGGCAACTGCGTTGTCTCTGAGATTCAGTGGTCCTGGCAGATGGGGCAGCCCATCACTGCCCGTTATACCCTAGAGGGACGTGCGGGGAAACGCTACAACGCCGCGAATGTCGTCCACGATACCTGGGGGGCTTTTGACACTTCGAGCCCCGGAGCTATCAAGATCAAGGATGCTCGGTTGTTCCTGATGGGCGTCACGGCGGGGTATCGGGTCTATCGTCTCCAGTCTTTCACCCTGAGAACAGCGTACCGAACCCAGGTGGTCCGAGAAGCTGGCAATCGGTCTCTGGTAGGTGTGGTGGT
>JBAZOJ010000381.1:0-2509 GCA_041648755.1 Candidatus Brocadiia bacterium | reverse complement strand
CTGGCGGGGCCGAACAGGTAATATCTCTTTGACGTGCGGATGACATCCGCGTGGCAACCGGCGTCGGACAGCGCCTTAATGAGGCTGGCCTCGACGGGATCCATCACGCCCGGCTTGCGAGCGACTTCAACAATTCCTGAGAATCCCTTCTCAACAGCGGGCTCGTCAACGGCGAACTTCTCCGCGACCGGGTCGGCCAGCAGTGTCCTGCCCAGCGATGCTGCAGCGGAACGCCAATCGCTGCCGCCGCGCCCGGTCAGGCCCGAAAAATGATACACACGGGCCATGTGCACACCGGTTGCCTGAGCCAGGCCCTCGCGCCGCAACGACGCCAATATGGTCTCGCCGACAAGGTCCCGGTACTGTGTGCGCAAAGCTACTTCTATGCGGACAAACATCCGACCTCCGAGGTCTTCGTTGCATTATCATTGCAGAAACGATGATTATATACGACGGGTTCAAGATTTGTAGTACTATCCGTGCCCGGAGCACTTCCGTGTTTGCAGAGGCATCAGGGGCCTGAGACCGCTTGCTCCGCAACGCTGCGGTTCGTGTTTAGGGGGGTCTTCCCCGGCGCGCCTTATAGCGCGCTGCGGGGCCTTCTCAGTCGGATCCGACCAATCTGTCCGGTCGGTCGGATCGGTCCGATTGCCCTCAGGCCCCGCCTTCGTGGCTCACAGGCTGCCGGATTAGCCGCGGACCGCAATCCAGCCATTTCCGGACTGCACCTATCCGCCGCTGCCGGGATAGACTATCGTGAACTCCGGATCGCCCTGTGTGAGCCACAGCACCACAAAATGGTGTATCAAATCTGACGCTATCATGGCTATTCCTATGCGCTTCAGCCAGGGCCGAAGAAAGGACTCAGGCGACAGCAGCATTGCCACGACCACAAGCAGCAGACCGACATATCCGTGGTGAATTCGATAGCCGTAAGTGTAGCGCGCAAGCCAAGTCGTATCCTGATTGGCGTGAAGATTCAGGACAAAATGAAGGAATGCAGTCACCGCCTCTATGGCGACTGTCAGCTCCGCGATCCATTTCGCATCCGCAAGGGTCCACCTCGACAAAATCACGCGTCCTCCTCAGCAAACGCACGCCGCCCCGGCAAGAACACCGCCGCAAGGGCAAGAACTACGACGAGAATCCGTGGGCCCTTCACCTTGCTTCCTCCTCGCAGCCCTTCCGGTGGGCCTGTAAATCTCATCGGCAGACGCAAGACCTTTCAAAGCCGGACGCTTTGCATCATCATTCTACCACTGTATTTGCCATTGCCAACGTGCGCTGCGGGCCTCCTCAGTCGGATCCGACCAATCTGTCCGGTCGGTCGGAAGCATCTTATTGGCTTACCTGGGAACGCCAAGCTCAAGCTTGGCAATGGCTTCCGGGCTTGATCAAACGCCAGCCACAAGACCGTCCCGTCCTCGTGCCTTATTCCCCCCTGCGGGGCCTCCTCAGTCGGATCCGACCAATCTGTCCGGTCGGTCGGATCGGTCCGATTGCCATCAGGCCCCGCCTTCGTGGCTCACGGCCTGTCGGCCGATTCGACTTGGCTCACGGCCTGTCGGCTCTTGGGCCTCGCAAAGGGCTTTTCTTCCCTCTGCGTACCTCTGAGTCCTCTGTGGTAAAACCTTCTTCCTCTCGCCTTCTCCGCTTCCCCGGCCGCGCAATCCAAATCGTCTTCTTGGCGTTCCTAACCCGTGGCGGGCGGATCTCGCTTAACTCGACTTGGCGGTTAATCGCCTTTCCCTCTCGGTTCTTCTTCCGGTGGCTTCATCCTTTCCAGCCACTCCTGGAACCCCTTCTCAACATCCTCCACTTTGCCGAATGCAGTTTCGAATGTCTCCTTGTCGCGAGCCCCGCGAAGATACGTGCTGACGAATGAATAGTACTTCTCCCGGTACTTTGCACTCTCCCCGTTCAGCAGATATGCCGTCAGAGCGCAGGCGACGCAGTAGTTGTTGAAGGCATTGTGTTCGTTGAAGTCATCGCCGGAAAGCGCGACAAACTCGCCCAGCGCAGGGAGCAAGTCGTCTTCAAGCATTCTGCGTGCCTTGGTCAGGTATTCGCCTGAGCCATAGCCCTGGATTATCTCGCGGTCGCCGATCGTGGTATATGACTCGCAGTAAGTGGCGAAGCCCTCCTGCACCCAGGAGCAGTGGCGTTCCCCCAAGGTCATAATGACTCCACCGGCTACGTCGAATACCTTGCCCATGATGAACACGGCATGGGCGATCTCGTGCGCGGCGGTATCGTTGAACGGCGGATCACCCGGTTCGAGCAATATGAACACCTGGCCCGCTGCAAAAACTCCGGGCCCGGCGGGAGTCCATCCGGCCATCTGTCTGACTGTCGTCGAGTAATCGTGATGCTTCTCGAACACGTTGATAACGAAAGACTGGCCGTCCTGCGGGTAGTCTATCATTCCCGGGAACTCGCGCATGACGGCGTCCCTGTGGATCTCGGCGGATTTCAGAAAAGTCCGAGCCTGCGCGGCGGAGAGGGTGGT
>JBAZOJ010000380.1:0-2520 GCA_041648755.1 Candidatus Brocadiia bacterium | reverse complement strand
CAAAAGCCATCGAAAGCTCATTGTCCCATTTTTCATTCACTTTGGACATGGCCGCGTCAAAACCCAGGCCGGCCTCCACGCAAATGGTCAGCAAATCAAGCGCATCCGGCATGGCTTTGCGCACTTGCTTTTGCCGGCTGTTGATTTTGCTGCGCAGCCACAGATCCGGGAAGAAATATCCCAGACCCGTGAGGCCTACGATCAGCAGCATTTTGACCGGCAATGAAAATTGCTTCGAGAAAATAGAGAGCAAGATAGCCGTTGCGCCTAAAAGGCCCGCGACTACAAAACGCAGGATGAGAAAGGTGGAGGCGTCCATCCGGCCGGGATTTCCGGCCAGTTCGAGCCTCTGGCGGGTCTGTTCCACCACGCGCTGCGGGGTGAAGCGGGAGTATATTTCCCCCAAACGGCGCATCATGGGCATGATGACGCGCTCGGAGAATGGCTGAGAGAGCTCGATCTCCTCGAGCGAAACTGCTTCGCCGCGCTGGCTATATTCCGCCAAGCGCTCGGCCAACGGATCTTCTTCCTGGGCCTGGGATTTCCGTACGCCGGCTGCTACCAGGATAACGGCAACAACAATGACAATCAGGGCGATGACAATAGAGATGACTGTGCCCATGCTAGACCTCTACATTGGCGATGCGCGACATGACAAAGTATCCACCTGCGATCATCAGCCCGGCAATCCCCAGGGCAATCGAACCGCATAAAAGATTACCCTTTTTGAAAAACTCCATCACGTAATCGCGGTTGAGAAACCACAAAATGCACAGCAAACCGAGCGGCATCAGCGCCAGGGCACGCCCGGAGTAAGTTGCCTGGGAAGTCAGGGAACGGATTTCCCCTTTGATGCGAATGCGCTCACGGATGGTATACGAGATCACGTCCATGATCTCCGCTAGGTTGCCGCCGACTTCGCGCTGGACATTGATCGCCGTGACGACAAAATCTAGGTCTTCGCTGGGAATACGCCGCAGGAGGTTATCGAGGGCCTTCTCCATCGGAATACCCAACTGCATCTCCTGCACCACTCGCCGGAATTCATCGCAGATGGGCGGAGGCAATTCCTTGCTCACCGCCTCCATAGCCTGTAAGGTGGAGTAGCCAGCACGGAGTCCGTTCACGACCAGATTGAGCATATCGGGCAGTTGATCATTAAAACGCACCAAACGCCTCGATTGCTGGCGCTTGACGTACAGGCCGGGCAGCAATGCGCCGATGCCGGCCCCAATTAAGGCCGAAAGAAGCAATCTTCCTCCAGCCAGGAAAGCGATCAAAGCCACCCCAACGATGGCGATAACGTACAAGGCAATGTATTCGCCGGGCTTGAACTTCAAATCGGCTCGGGCCAAGTTGCGAGCGATTCGCTCCCCCATGGAGGACTTCTCCATGCGTTTATTGACCCAATCGGTCAAAACGCCCTTTGATTCCTTGGCTTCCTCTTTCTTCGGCTCTTCTTCGAGGTATTTATTCAGGCGTTCATCCACCAGCGTTCTTCCGCCGGAAGAGGAAAGCGCAATTCCCGCAATCAGCAAAAGGAGAGCAACCACACCTCCAATAATCAGTACCGTCGTCGTCATGGCTCACCTGGACAAGAAGACATAACCGAATCAATACCTCTGCTGAATACTGCCGACGCCAAAAATGGAGGGGGGCAGATGAATGCCGGATTCTTCGATCTTATCCATAAACTTGGGACGCAGGCCGGTCGGCCGCAAACGGCCCAGGACTTTACCGTCCTCGAAACCGGTCTGCTCGAAGACAAAAATATCCATAGTTGTGATGATATCGCCTTCCATGCCGCTGATCTCAGTGATATGCGTGATTTTGCGGGTTCCATCCCGCATGCGCTCCTGATGGATGATCATATCAATGGCAGAGGCGACCTGCTCGCGGATGGCGCGGACGGGTAATTCCATCCCTGCCATCAGGGTCATCGTCTCGAGGCGCGAGAGGGTATCGCGCGGAGAGTTCGAGTGCAGGGTGGTCATAGAGCCGTCATGGCCCGTGTTCATGGCCTGCAGCATGTCCAACGCGGCGTCATCGCGGATTTCGCCGACGATAATCCGGTCGGGGCGCATACGCAGGGAGTTGATCACCAGTTGGCGGATGGTAATCTCCCCTCGGCCTTCAATGTTGGGAGGACGCGATTCGAGCGTGATGACGTGTTCCTGGCGAAGCTGGAGCTCGGCTGCATTTTCGACGGTGATAATGCGCTCATCGCTGGGAATAAAACCGGAAAGGATATTCAAGAGCGTCGTTTTGCCCGAACCGGTACCTCCGGAAATCACGACGTTCAAGCGGGCTTCCACACAGGCCTTGAGGAACTGCAGCGCCTCCGGGGTAGTCGTGCCCAGTTGGACCAGCATTTCGAGGGTGATCGGCACTTTGGCAAATTTACGGATCGTCAGCGTTGGGCCGACCAGCGATATCGGAGGAATGACGGCGTTGACACGTGAGCCATCTGCCAGGCGAGCGTCCACATAGGGGCTGGATTCGTCGATGCGGCGGCCCAGG
>JBAZOJ010000379.1:0-2531 GCA_041648755.1 Candidatus Brocadiia bacterium | reverse complement strand
GGGCAGCAGGTCTGCATCGACATGGAAGACAAGTCGGTTACTGACGCCACGCTCAGGATATACCGCTTCCTCCGCGATAAGGGACTCGACAATGTCTCGACGGTTGTTCAGGCCTATATGCGCCGGACCCCGGATGACGTTGAGAAGCTGATCAAGGACGGCTACAAGCCCAACTTGCGCATCTGCAAGGGCATTTACAAGGCTGACCGGGATTTCAAGACCATGAAGGAAATCAACGACAACTACATCCGCACGGCCAAATTGATGGCCGACAACGGGTGCTACGTCGGCCTTGCATCGCATGACCTTCCTCTTATCCGCAGGATACGCCAGGAGGTCATTGAGCCGGCGAAACTCACTCCTGACAAATTCGAGTGGCAGATGCTGCTTGGAGTGCCTGTCGAGAAGAGGCAGGATGAGCTTATCGCGCAGGGAGATCATGTCCGTATCTACATCCCGTTCGGCCCTCCGGCCGACGCAGCAGCTTATTGCCGCAGGCGGTTCAAAGAAAACCCGAAGATGTTCTTCTTCATTCTGAAGAACATGTTCTACAGGAAGTGATGGGCTGGCGCGAAAGGCCCCTCCTGGAGTTGTTTCGCAAAAGGGCGCTGTCCGATCCGTCGGTCCCCGTTGGACCCGGTGACGACTGCGCCCTGCTGCTTTACGGGGGAAAGCCCGTAGCGGTCACTACCGACATGATCGAACAGGATGTCGATTTCCGCGCCGTCGATTCGCCCTACAAAGTCGGCTGGAAGGCGATCATGATCAGCGCAAGCGATCTCGTTGCCACCGGCTGCCGCCCGAAACACTTCCTTGTCGCATCGAAGATCCCCCGCGAGTGGGATTCCGAACGCCTCGATCTTCTGCTTGCAGGCCTTTACGATGCGTGCGAACGCCTGGGGGCCTCGCTGGTCGGCGGGGACATATCTGCGGGTTCCCCACTGCTGTTGGTCTCCACGGGTCTCGGCGAGCCCTGGGGAGATGCGCCGATCCTCAGAAGCGGAGCGCGACCGGGGGATGACATATTCGTCTCCGGGCCTCTCGGCGGCTCCATTCTTGGAAGACATCTTGAATTTGTGCCGCGCATGGCTTTTGGCGAGGAACTGGCCTGCAATGGCCTGGTCACGGCCATGATGGATATTTCCGATGGCCTTTCCGGAGACCTGCTTCACATCGCGGATTGCTCCAATGTTGATTTCACGGTTATCGCGCAAGATATCCCCATCCATGAGGACGCCGTTGCGTTGAGTTCCCGGGACGGCATTTTGCCGATCGTGCACGCTCTGAGCGACGGTGAGGACTTTGAACTCCTCTTCACCGCCCCACCGGATTCAGAGCAGCACCTCATCGACGCGGCTTCAAAAACCCTGACCCCGCTGCGCAGGATTGGCACAATCACTCCCGCCGGAACAGGCAGGTCTCTTTTCATAAACGGCGAAAATGAGCCGTGGCGTGTGACCTCCTATGAGCATTGACGGATCTGTTTTCGAAATCCCTCTTGATTCGTCGGCTGAAACAATCAGGCTCGGTCAGGTTCTTTCCCGTCTTTTGACAGCGGGCGATACCGTCGCGCTTTCGGGGCAGCTTGGGGCCGGGAAAACCACCCTTGTAAGGGGCATTCTGCTTGGGCTCGGAGCTGATCCGTCCGCCGCGAGCCCCACCTTCAACATCCTGCACATCTATGAGACCACCCCTCCCCTGTATCATTTCGATGCTTGGCGCTTCCGCAAGCCGGAGGAGTTCCTTGACATCGGCGGTGAAGAGTACCTCGACGGCAGTGGCATCGCGATTATCGAATGGGCCGAGAAGATCGCTCCATACCTGCCGACGATACTGGAGACGGTCGATATGACATTTGCCGGGCCGGGGCGCCATGCGCGGATCACGTTCTCCCCGCGCAAAATAATGGCGATGGGTGCCGGTATGATTGAAGAACTCGACCATCTGCGACAAGCGAAATGAAACACGACCGCCTCGAATCCGTCTCAATGTATGGCTCTCTTTGAATTGACATAGCTGCCTGCGAGCCTATACTCGCATAGAACAAAGGAGCAGTTGATGGCGCTCTTCAGTTACGAAGCGATGGACGCCCGTGGTCGCTCCATAAAGGGCGAAATCGAGGCGGGCTCTCCGGATGATGCAGGAGCAAAACTGCGTCAGCAGGGGCTTTTCCCGACCAATGTCAGGCTGAAAAGCTCCGGCCCTGCAACTGCGCAGGCAATGCAGACAAAATCCGGCAAGCGAGTGGGCTTCCTGATCGGAGGCGTGGGCCATGCCGATTTGACGGTCTTCACCCGTCAGCTTGCAACGCTGCTCGATGCTGGCCTGCCGGTAGTCCGCTCCCTGGAAATTCTCGAAGGGCAGATGAAGAAGCCCCTCAAGCTGAAGTACGCCCTGCAGGATATCGTCGAAGATGTCAAAGCGGGCGCGACTATGTCTGAGGCCCTGGGGAAATTCCCTCACATTTTCAACACTCTGTACGTGAACATGATCAGGGCTGGCGAGGCGGGCGGCGTTCTGGTGCCGATCCT
>JBAZOJ010000378.1:0-2537 GCA_041648755.1 Candidatus Brocadiia bacterium | reverse complement strand
GGCCAAAAAGAAGAAAACCCAACGTCAACGCGGGGGCGTCCGGACCGCGAACCGGGCATATTGAGACCAGCGCAAGGCCTTCCGGAAGCACGATTGCCTCTCCGGCAGCCTCGCCTTTCCTCGCCCGCTCAATGAGCCTTCCGCGCAGCGAGTACTCGCGGATTGAAGGAGGCACTTCTGTTTCGATATCCCGCTCTGTGTCGAATCCTCTGCCCGCCAAGGGTTTGTCGGCGGAATCCGATATCAGGGCAAAGTCGATGTTGTTGTTGAGGAAGAGCGATTCTGTCAGGATTCCGGCAGGAGAAAGGCCTCCGCCATGCGCGACAAGTCCTTCGACATCTCCGGATTTTGCATACACGGCTGTGGCCCGTGCAAGGTCCTCGACATTGGAGGCAAGCGCGGCAAGGACCCGCCTTGCACCGTCCATCGCCACGCGTTCGTCATTTTTGGCTTCGTGCGAGAGGAGGAATGTGCTGGCGAAAAGATAGAATGCCGTTACCAGAACGGCCAGCGATACTACTACGGTGGAGAAGACTTTTGTCCGGACAGTCATCACATCTCTTTCGCAAAATGTCTTGCGGCCGAGGATCGACGGTCCCGTTGCGCAACGTAATCAAGTCCTGATGCTCCACGATGTTGCACCGGGATTCTACACCCGCGCACCGTGAAGTCAATCTCAGGACACTCACCAATGTGCAGAACCTGAACCGGACAGTGCAGGAATTGCACACAAGAGAATTCCATGCGTTGTGTTTCTTCGGTACCGGAGAGGGCGGTCTTACAAGGTCTTGTGGCGCCTGCTGTCACGCAGCAACGCTGGCTTCCCGGATTGGCCCTGCAATTGCAGGGATACTGCCAGGATTTGCATTCATCCCCTTTCAAGAAGCGAAGGAGGAGAAGATGAGAGCTTTGCTTGTGGTGCTGGTGATTGCGCTGCTCGGGTCGAGCGTGGCAATGGGCGAAGACAATGCCGCCGTCAGCTACTCGCTGCCGAACGGTCTGAAGGTTTCACTCAGGCCAGTCGAGGACGCAAAAAGCACCTGCATCGTGACCTTGTTCTCAGTCGGCCTTGTTGACGACCCGGCGGGGAAATCCGGCTTGAGCCACCTGGCTGAGCACATCTACAACGTATCCGCTTCGGGAAAGACGGCCGCAAGGACCGTTGACAAGATTGCCGAAAAGTACCCCTTGGGATGGAATGCGCAGACCGGTTGCGATTTCACCATTTTCGCCACTATTTTCCCTGCCGAGCAGATGGAGGCAGAATTCACGGAATCAGCTTCCCGGATGAAAGAACTCGCCATCGGCGATGCGGAAATTGAAACCGAGAAAGCCCGGATCCTCGAAGAGACCGCGAACATGTTCGAGCGCATCCCATGGCTCGCGGCCCAGAATCTCGCTGCGGAAAGGCTGCGCCCATCCCCCAACGGCGGGCGCAAGGGCGGCACCGATGCCGAGCTTACCGCGCTGTCAACCGAAGACATCAAGAACTTCATAGAGAGCTACTACAAGCCGAACAACGCGGTGATCGTGATATCCGGCGCGCTCGATGTAAAGGTCGCACGCGAACTGATCGAAAAGCTCTACACCGAAATCCCCACCGGAAAGCCGCTGCCAGAGCGGCCCAAGGCCGTTGCTCCCCCGGAGAAGTTCTTCGAGACGCTGGCTGTGGATGTTGCCGCTGTCGCCCCCAACACGCCATCGGAAGTCTGCCTCGCATTTCCGGCCCCGGACTTCAGGGACAGACTGTTTCCGGCATTCGTCGTGCTGGCTTCGCGGCTGCAGACCAGGGCGTATTCCAAGCTGAAATCCGCGCCGGGGCGCCAGGCCATCTCGTACGCTCCATTCGATAATCCCCAGTTCCTGTTCATCTCCCTGCCCCTCGAAGCCGAGCAGACCCCTGAGGAAGCGGTTGAGGCCCTGGACAAATTCGTCGCCGAGACCGTGGCGAAGAGGCTGCATCCGTTCGATGTCTTCTCGACCAAGAGCAATTACGGGTTCCAGATGGGTTTCATGGAAATGCCCGACGAGATGATCGCGGCGAGCCCGTACTGGGTAGCGCTGTCGCTCGCCTGGAAGGAAAGAGGCAGTCTCGATCCGGCAGCGATGGGGAAGCTGGTCGAGGCTGTCACGCAGGAGGCCCTTGACGAGGCCGCCAAGACGATATTCGCCCCCGACAGAAGAACGGCCGTCGTGGTCATAACGCAATGATTGAGGGAGTCTGGTGGAAGGGGCGGCCGGAAGGCCGCCCCTGACAGCCCGAGGCCGTCAGCCTTGAAATGTCCGGTACAAACTAACGAAGAGCGGAGGATCTCACGCGGAGGCGCGGAGACGCGGAGAGGGAAGAGAGGACGACTTCTGCGAGGCCAAAGGCTGAAGAGAAGCCGGTGTCACGCGAAGGCGCGAAGGCGCGAAGGGCAGAGGCGGACATGGATTTGTTTGTGAAGCCACTGACAGAAAAGAAACCGGAGTCAGAAGAAGACACAAGTCCGCGAAGGAAGAAAGCCCTGAATTGCGTGGCCGGTGAGCGAAGTGCT
>JBAZOJ010000377.1:0-2542 GCA_041648755.1 Candidatus Brocadiia bacterium | reverse complement strand
GCAATCGACAGCCTTCGGTTTGCACGACGACATCACCGACGTTCCGGGAGTTCTCGTCGGACACTGCGGCGACACAGAGGCACTGACGGGCGTCACCGCCATACTCCCGCCTCCGGACGGCGCACCAGCGGGGGTGTACGTCGGGGGTGCCGCCCCTTCAACACGGCAGATGGATTCGCTCCGACCGCTCCACGTCGTTGACCGGGTCCATGGGATCTGCCTGTGCGGCGGAAGCGCTTTCGGGTTGGATGCCGCGGGCGGCGTACTCGCCTGCCTGGAAGAGAAAGGTGTCGGCTTCCGCGTCGTCGGGAGGACGATCCCCATTGTTCCCGCTGCCGCGATCTTCGACCTGAATCTGGGTGACGGTTCGATCCGCCCGGATGCTCAGATGGGGCGGTGCGCGTGCGAGCGGGCAGGCTCAGGCCCTGTCGCTCAAGGGAGTGTAGGAGCGGGCACGGGGGCAAGCGTCGGAAAACTGTTTGGCATCGCCCAGGGGATGAAAGGCGGATTGGGTTCAGCCGCTGAAGTCTCCGGAAATCTGATCGTCGGGGCGCTCGTGGTGGTCAATGCCTACGGTGACGTTACCGACCTCGACGGGGCCTTGGTGGCCGGCGCAAGAATTGCTGCCGATTCGCTGGAGTTCGCGGATTCCGCGCGCCTTCTCAAGGAAGGTTCTGCCGTAAGTCTGCGGCTCCCGGTAGAAAACACCACACTTGCCCTCGTGGCGGTCAACGCGAAACTGGACAAGATCGCTGCCTCCCGGATCGCAGCCCAAGCGACCACCGGACTCGCTCGCGTGATTAGACCCTTCCACACGCACATCGACGGCGATCTGACCATCGTAATGGGAACGGGTCAAATGGACGTGGACCCCAATCGAATCGGACTGCTGGCAGCTCAGGCGCTCCAGCGGGCCGTAGTCCGCGGGGTCAAGAAAGCCGACGGCTTTGGAACCATCCCTGCATGGAGTGACCTGGCAACGGAATCGCACACGCCGTCGTGAGCCGCAGGCACAGGGCCGGTCCCGCGTTCAACTGTCTTGACACGCGCGTCGGCCCCATACTATAAAAGAATTAGGGATGAAGCGATGGAATCTTCTGTCCTAAAAGGGAAACAAATCCTGGCTGTCGATGACGAGCCGGACGTGCTGGAGATTCTTAAGGAAGAACTTCAGGATCACGGTGTCGATCTCGACCGGGCATCGACCTTCGACGAAGGAATGCAGAAGATGTCGTCGCTGACGTACGACCTGGTCATCCTGGACATCATGGGCGTGCAGGGCTTCGACCTGCTGGAATTCGCCACGGTCAAGAAGATCCCGGCTGTTATGCTCACTGCGCACGCTCTCAGCCCCGAGTCGCTTAAGAAATCCATCGAGTTGGGTGCCAGAGCGTTCCTGCCGAAAGATCAGCTCGGGAAACTAGCGCCCTTTCTGGTGGATGTGCTGACGCTGAGCTATCAGTCAGCCTGGAAAGCCGCGTTAACGCGATTGAAGGGCTCGTTTGGGAGACGCTTCGGCCGCGAATGGACCAAAACTGAGCAAGAATTCTGGGAGAAGTTCGAGAAAGATCTGGAAGTGAACGAGGCCACGATCATCAGATCTTGACAGTAACCGATCACCGGGACAAATGCAGTCCCTCGAAATGACGATTACTGTTGACATATAGTACTGCTTGCCGATCTCGCTTCGGGGGTTCCCGTGGGCATAAAGAATATCCAGACCGCTCATCTCGTGCATGACCTAAAAAATCCGGTGAACATTATTGAAACGAGCGCACGCTCTCTGCTGGAGAAGCAATCGACCTATGGGCAATTGTCCTCCAAGCAAGAGAAGATCATTCACCGAATGCTACGAAACGTCCTGAAGATCAGGAATCTTACGAACTCCATGCTCGAGGTGGATCGAGCCGCACAGGGGCTTATCGAGTCCAAGGAGTGCAACCTTGCCGGGATTCTCAGAACGGCCCTGGTGGAGGTGTTCGACCTTGTCGATCCACAGGTTTCGGATGCCCTCGAGGAAGCCGCGGATTTCAAGCACCTGGTAAGCGTCC
Source organism: Candidatus Brocadiia bacterium (assembly GCA_041648755.1). Taxonomy (GTDB): domain Bacteria; phylum Planctomycetota; class B143-G9; order B143-G9; family B143-G9; genus JBAZOJ01. Next base: position 491 of record JBAZOJ010000377.1, on the reverse strand, counting down.
TCAAGCAGCACGGGATTCTCCTGGAGGCCGATGAAGGGCAGGTAAGCCGGCGGATCCGTACTGACGAGACCAAGCTCTGTCTCATCATCATCAACCTGCTTTCCAACGCCTTCAAGTATAAAGAGAAAAACGTTTTCCTGCGCTGCTCCGCCAATGCCGGCACCGTGAGTGTCTCGGTAAGGGACGATGGCCCCGGCATTCCCGAATGTTATCACAAGCAGATTTTTGACCAATATTTCCAGTGCGACAAAGTAGAAGGTTTTCCCGTCAGAGGGCACGGCCTCGGGTTGGCAGGTGCGCTCTCACTCGCCCAAGCCATGGGAGGAAGCCTTATCCTGTGCAAGACCCCCAGAGGCGCAGAATTCATCGTCGAAGTTCACTGCACCTGACACCAGTCCGGTGCTTCTCATACCGATTCGCCATTCAAAAAGTAATATCGTCCACAGGCGCTCCTGAGATGTCTCCGGAGCGCAGTCGGGCTATAGTGGCGC
>JBAZOJ010000376.1:0-2549 GCA_041648755.1 Candidatus Brocadiia bacterium | reverse complement strand
AGCAATTGCACCAGCCAACTGAGAACCTGGCTTGGATAGATCGAAAGGTGCATACAGCTTTCCCATGAGGTCTGAGTGCAGATTAGGAAGAGCTGCATCCTTTAGGATGAGCACCCGCTTTCCCCGAGACAGCATGTAGCCCAATTCCAAGGACACATTTGGGTTGAATTCCCTCTGGATTATTCCCGTTTGCTCGTCATCCTTCCTCGCAAAGATCGCAACGCCATATTTGCATGCCGCGATGTAGCACGTAATGTTGTCAAGCAGGTCCGAATCAAGCTCGATGTCCGTGGAGAGCCAAGCTCTGAAGCCTTTCTTTTCCAGTTCCGTCCGAACGATGAGCTCCAGTCGCGCGAACCGGTCGTCCTTGTTCTGCAGGAATGGCATCATGACAAAGACGTTACGCTCGTATGGACTCACCTTCAAGAGAGTCTTCGCAGTTTCCTCCTGTTTTCGAAATGCTCTTTCCATGTCGCCGAAAAAGACCGGATCTCGTCGCGCAAAAGGCGTGTTCGCGCCGATTTCAGTGGGACAAGTCAGCTTCTGGTCTTGTGCTGGGCGTAGCGCAACTGTCTCGAACAGCTTCTTACGATGCTTTCTAATCTTGTCGAGAACGTCCTCATAAGTCTTCACACGGTAGATTACTATGCGAGCGGGTGATGCTTGACCGGCTTCGTCGAGCAGATACGGCAACTTCCGCTTTCCCAGAACGAAATAAATCGAAGGCAATCCGAGTGCAAGAGCGTAGCCAGCCTCGACGAGTACACTAGACATTCTGGAGGTTGGCAGATAGAGCATGAGGAAGTAACGACTGTCCCAAAGGGACCTGACAATATCGTTGAATGCGATGTTCTTGCAGTCGAACTCGGCAGGGCGTTCTATCTGTTCACCAGCATAGAAGACGCTCTCAAAACCGCAATCCCTAAGGGCCTGAGCGACGCCGAGGGCCAAGGCTCTTCCCTCCCGATAGGCTTTCTCTGTAGCCAGCGCAGCCATGGGAGCTGATAGGAATACGTCGATGCTCTGAGATCTGCTTGCCACAGGTGTGATTTGTCTGGCTTCAGCAGAACGGTCAACTTCTTTTCTACTCGTCTTTTCCTTCATCAGGATCCCCACCTGTTCAATACGCTTGTATTGAAGCAGCGTTTCCCGCGCTGTCAAGAAACTGCAAGGCGATGGGGTCTTGCCGCAATCTCGCTACCTGCACGAATCCACGGTCGGCCGGATCATCCAGTCAGCGTTGGAAGGCTTGTCCGGCACCGAGCCCGGGGAACCGTAGAAGGAAGTCCCGCTCTGCGCGGCGTCGTACCAGACGTATATCCCATCATTTGCGTCCGCCTTGAACAGGAAGCAGACGTAGAATGTTTCCGGGATTGTCGTCGGCTTCAACTTCAGCGTCACCCAGTTGGGGTCGGTCGAAAATACCGAGTAGTCGTATGAGAACTCGGCACACGTCATCCCTTTTTCATCCAGGATGCAGATCTTGAAGTCCTGCTTCTTGTCCCCGTACCGCGAGCCATACAGCTTCACCTGCGTTATTGCGGTCTTCTTGAAGGGCGACTTGAACTTCGTGACGAATCCGCCGGAAGCAATGCTCTCTCTCTTCAATGGCTTGCCATCGTCGAGCACAAGCTCTTTGGCCTTGCCCCCGAGCCCCGAAGCAGCCTGCGACTTGAACTCGCTCTTAGTGTTAGCCACGATAATGTTCCCGGATGACTTCCACCACTTTGCCAGCGCAGGGGCCTTCTTGCATACTTTCAGCGCAGCCTCCGCCGCGGCGTTCATGTCTTCAGCCTTCGGCACCGTCTTGTTCCATTCAGTGAATATCTTCGGGACGTCCTTTTCGCCGGCAGCGTCGACCATTTCCTTCCACGCCTGCACCAGCAGATCGTATTGTTCTTTCCCTTTCAGGCTCTCTTCCAGCCGCGGTAGTCCTTCTCTGCTGTAGTTGTAGTTCCCGGGTGCGAGTTTCGCGCCTTCCTGGTCGAATACCTTTTGGAGGGTCCGGCAGCCGAAGTAGTGTGCCCAGGCTTCGCAGGCATTTTCGGCGAACCAGTCAAGGTCCTTGATCAGGCGATACATGCACATATGGCCGATTTCGTGGCACATGCCGTACATGTTGAAGTGCGCGCTTTCCGGGAGGTTGTGGGCATCGGACGCTTTGGTGATATTGAAATACACGCCGTCTTTGCCGTCGGTGTAGAGCCTCACCTGTCCAGAGCCTGACCGCACCTCGAACCTTACGGTGTCAGGCATATCGAAGCCCCAATCCTCGATCGCCGATTTTCGCGCAATCTGCAGGGCTTTGGCGTAGGCTACGACGTACTCCTCTTCGAGGTCCTGGTACGTGACGGCAACATTGTCAATGTTGTATTTCTTTGCCTCGTCAGCGTACGTCGAGCCAAGGAAAAGCACAACAGCCAGAAGAACCAGAATCGTACGAGTGAGCATCGTATTCCCTCCTGCAGGGATGATATTCGGTTGCCGGACGCGAACAAGGGCTCGCGCGATATCCCGTACCGGGATTGGACGATCGCGGGCCGCTTTTG
>JBAZOJ010000375.1:0-2561 GCA_041648755.1 Candidatus Brocadiia bacterium | reverse complement strand
CCATGTGGCATCTGCCGTCCGATTGACTGGCGCACGGTAAGCGTTTACTGACGACCATCTCGCATGCGCGACACTGAGGCTGCACATTAAAGCCACGCACAGGGGTTCTTCCCGTGCGTGGCTCCTTGAAAAGTAGGACGTTCAGGCTGCGACGGTTTGATCGGCCTGTGGCGTTGGTGCCTTCTGCTCCTCCCTCAACCTTTTCCAGTTGTGGGGGAGGAGGTCGGCTATGCGGCTTGCCGGAGTGGTCGAGACGCGCTTGAGAGCGTCCTCGAGGTAGGTGTGTGGATTGACGCCATTGCGCTTGCATGTCTCGACGAGGCTGAGCAGGATGGCGAGGTTCTGCCCTCCCTCCTCGGATCCGGCGAACAGCCAGTTTTTGCGGCCGAGCGCCACTGGACGTATCGCGTTTTCCGCGGGGTTGTTATCGATATTTAGTTTCGGATTGGTCAGGAACCGCGAGAGTTCCTCCCTGAGGTTGAGCGCGTAGTTGGCTGCCTTGGCGATGGGCGCCTGGGGCGGATGCGCCTTGGCAAGCCTCTCCATCTGTCCGAAAATGTGGACGACCAGCTTCGCCGAATCCCGTTCCCGGAGTTTTCGGCGAATCGAGAACAGGTCGACCTCGCTTTCCCCCGCCGCCTTCTCCTTGGCTTCGCGCTCAACCGCGTAGAGGGAGCGGATGAGCGCGAGGATCGGCCGGGCGTCGTCCCCCGCGCTGTCGACCGACTCATGGAACTTCCGTCGGACATGCGCCCAGCACGCCGCATGCTGGACGGACTCGTCCGGCCTGCCGAAAAGGGCGTCGTAGCCGACGTAGTCGTCGGCGATGATCGTGCCGCTGTATGTTCTGAAAAAGCGGTTGGGCCGCTCCGATTTGCGGTCGGGAGTGAACTCGTAGATGGCGATCGGCGGCCCGGTTCCCGAGAGGGCGACCCAGATCCTGCCGGTCTTGCACTTGCCCCGTCCAGGATCGAGAAGGCGCACCGGCGAGTCGTCGGAATGGATGATGCCGCGGAGCAGCAGCTCCGTGATCAAAGCGACGTACAGGGGACGTAAGGCGAAGGCGGATTTACCGAAGAGACGGCACAGCGTCGAACGGTCGACCTCGACGCCGACGCGCTCCAGCGCCTTCGACTGGCGGTACAGAGGGAGGCAATCGCAGATCTTTGCCACTATCGAATAGGCGACGAACGAGGCGTCGAACCTCTCTTTGCCCGTCTTTCCGTCGAAGAGGTCTCCGGGATGCGGCGCCGTCACCACTCCCGCGAGAGAGTTGCCGGGAGTGGCGTATTTCTCGCGTTTGTAGCGGATCTTGAAGAAGCCGCAGCGCCACGCCAGGCGCTCGAACACGTCGTAACCGATGAGTTTCAAGGGCGTGCCGTCCCCGCCTGTCTTCTGGTCCTCGGGCACCGGGACCACCACCTCCTCGACCGGAAGGTCGTCGGGCAGCATACCCCATCCCCCTTTGCCGCGTTTCGTCTTCTTGCGCTCGTATTCGACCTTTTCGATCTCTGCGGGCGGCGGAGCGGGTGTCGGCTCGAATCCGGGAAACGCCTCGGTCTGAGCCAGGACGGGATCCACGAACCGCTCGGACTTGGCGCCGTGAATGAGTCGCCTGAACTGCTCGACTTGGAACTGGAGGTGCTCGACGGTGTTGATGAGCCGTTCCCGCTCACTGCGGAGTTCGGCGTTCTCGGCGGCCAGCGCCTCGGCGGTTTGTTGTGTCATGCTCATGCGGTGAACATAACATATTTCACATATATTTCAATATGCATCTGTTTATCATGTTTTAAATATTATTAAAATATGTGTTATTCATGCCGCCCTCTCATAACGCCTGTGGTATCTTCTCGGCACGATGCCCTCCAGAAGGGAATACAGATCCCGAACGCCTATGAGCTGCTTCCGCTCCGCGGATCCGACCGGCAGGCGGAACGTTCCACGCTCAAGCCGCTTCTGCCATATCGCATATCCATCCCTGTCCCAGTAGAGCATTTTCACCTGCGTCCGGCGGCGGTTGCAGAACACGAACACGTGCCCCAGCAGCGGATCCTCCCCCAGAGCGTCGCGCGCCAAACCGGACAGGGAATCGTAGGACTTGCGAAGATCCACGGGCGTCCGGCACAGGAAGATCTTCACAGAACCAGGAAACGACATCATCGATCAAGTCCTCCCAGCGCCAGGGCGGCGCGTGAGAGGGTCGACGTGTCGAAGCCCAACGCCAATTCGAGCCGGATCCCATTTGACAGCAGCACTCGCACACCGCAGCCTGCATCGACCGCGTGTCGCGGCAGACCATCGGTGGCCACAGGCAGAAGTTCGACGAAGTTGCCTAATGCCTCCCTTGATGGCTTGCCCAGTTCTACGCTCCATCGCCGGAGCGTACCGTAGCACATGCACTTTTCTCGACTAAAGGCGAGCAGGCTCAACCCGCTTTCCCTCTGCTCCCTCAGCACACTCTCCCAATGCGACCGTCGCTCGCTCCTATTCATGAATCCCCCTGCGCTGGTTGTCGTTTGCCTGGAGACCAACCGTAGCTCCAGATTCGCAGGGGTTAATTT
>JBAZOJ010000374.1:0-2618 GCA_041648755.1 Candidatus Brocadiia bacterium | reverse complement strand
GCGATCAACAACAGCATCTTCGACATCGGCGTCATGCTGGCGTTCGGCTTGCTCGGGTACATCATGCTGAAGGGGAAATTCCCGACCGCACCCGCGGTGCTGGGCCTGATATTGGGCCCAATGACCGAGAAAGGATTGTATGGCATTATCCAGATGTCCAGGGCGCAGAATCCCGTGTTGTATGTCCTGCAGAGGCCGATCTGCGTTGTCCTTGCGGTCTTGATTGCTCTGTCGCTCTTTGCGCCAGCGGCCATCAACTACCTGCGTCGGAAATCAGGCGTACAGGGTGTCTCAGACAACGCCACCATGAGTAACTCGTTCCCCAGGCGAGAATCCGTACGTCCATTTTGCCGATCCCCGGGTGTCGGTGGAGCGACGTTCTGCTCGCCTGCTAGGCGAGCCTCCACCGGTAGTCTAAGAACAAGGGCTAATATTCTTGAGAAGGAGGGAGAAAAATGAAGAACATTCGTGGTACCAGAATCATCATGACGAGTATCCTGGTGTTCGTGGGGCTAATCGCATCAGCCGCTCTTGCCGCTGATTTTCCAGGAGGCAAGCCGATCACGTTTATTGTTCCGTGGGCGGCTGGAGGTGCGAATGACCTGGGCGTCAGGGCTCTCGCGCCCTACCTCGAGAAAGAGCTAGGGACCAAGATCGCCGTCGTCAACAAGCCGGGCGCGGACGGTTGGGTGAGTTATCTGGATTTCATTTCAAAGCGGCCCGACGGATATACGATCTCGGCTGTCAACGCCTTCATGAACCTGCTGCGGCACAATCCCTCATCCCCTCACAAGGAGGGTGTGGATGATTACCAGTTGCTCGCGTGCCAGGTCCAGGACATCTCGGCCATCATCAAGCGCGCCGACGACAAGCGGTTCGGCGACTTCAAGGGTCTAGTCGAGTATGCCAAGAAGAACGAGGTGACCGCCTCCATCAACGCTTTCGGGTCCGAGGATTGGATGGTCTTGGCGTTGATGAACAAAGAACTGGGCACCAAGTTCGTCCCGATCATCCACGCGGACGGCAGCGCTCAGAGCAAGGCCGCGCTGTTGGGTGCACATGTGGATCTCATCTCCAACAACGCTTCCACAGTGTATACCAGTGTGGCAGACGGCTCAATGACGCCGCTGGTCGTTTTCAACTCGACGAGGTCGGCTTTTTTCCCGAACGCTCTCACCTACAAGGAGGTTACGGGGACGGAGTTGATCAGTTCGAGCGCACGCGGGCTGATGATGCCGAAGGGCGGCGATCCGAAGGTGGTGAAGATCCTCGTGGATGCAGCCGAGCGCGCCATCAAGAACCCCGAGCATGTTGCGAGGCTGAAGTCCATTGGCTTAGAGGCCGGTTATCTGCCCCCGGAGGGATTCCGGAAACTGTTTCTAATCAACGAGGATGCAGGAAGGAAGGTCAATGACCTCCTGAAGTGGAACATAAAGTGAGCGCCTGACGAAATAGGATCACAGCCATGGATAGCGATTCGGCCGGGATCTGCGCAACATCGATTTCCTGCAAAGATCCCGGCCGAACGGTTTCGGGACGGTCATTTGCTTGTCTACCTAGAACCACTGGCTTTTGTTATTCTCGTCTTGGGCGAAGGGGGGGCTTCCCTTGGCACGAGGGTGGCCTCGGGGGAGGAGTGCCCGGAATTAGGAGGATCTGACATGTCTAGCCTTGGGAAACAGATTCGGCTGGCGCGGGTGTTCGACACGGGCTCAAAGCGAGTGGTAGGCATCGCGATGGATCATGGCATGAGTACACCCGCGGAAGGAGGCCTGGCGCGAATCAAGGACACAATTGGGGCAGCCGTTGAGGCTGGTGCGGATGCTGTTATGATCAATAAAGGCATCGTGAAGCACTGTTTCGTCGACTATGTCGGCTCGAATACCTCTATCATCTGTAAGCTTGGGGGGGCAACACGAACGTCCAAAGGACGATCGATGCAAATCGCGACACCAGAAGAGGCGCTGTTCTACGGCGCTGATATGGCATCGTGCGCATTCATATACAATAGCGCCCATGACTCCGAAACCTTGGGATTGATTGGCAAGCTGTCACGCGAGTGCGAACAGTTGGGCTTGCCCTTCATGGTTCATGCCTATGCTCGTGGCGAGTTGCTGGCCAAAGAGCAACACCTCAATCCAAGAGAACTCAAACTGGCAGTGCGTGCCGCGGCTGAGGCAGGTGCGGACATTGTCAAGACTTCGTATCCCGGTACGATAGAGGGTCTTCAGGAAGTGATGTCGGTGTGCCCCGTACCCGTCGTCATAGCGGGAGGGCATTCGCGGTTGGGTGATATGGAGTTCCTGCAGGTCATTCAAGATTCCATTAAGGCCGGCGCGAGAGGCGTGATGGCAGGGACAAATGTGTGGATACACAAAGACCCTGGGGGAATGGTACGAGCCCTGAGAAGGGTAATCCATGAAGATGCCTCTGTCGAAAAAGCACTTGCAGAAATCCGAGCAAAGTAGGCGAGTGACAACCAAATGAAGCAATACGGCATAGCACTGCTGTCCCAACGTTGAACCGCCGAACGAACGGAACTCCTTGATGATGCTGGTCAGAATGCCTGTCAACCGATTTATCGATTTGAACCGGCGATCTGCCGCGGGCGATACTCG
>JBAZOJ010000373.1:0-2620 GCA_041648755.1 Candidatus Brocadiia bacterium | reverse complement strand
GCTTCTTCCTCTTGTTGCTTGCCATGATGGCTGACCTCCTCTCGGGGAGTGCCCACCGCGGCAAAACGTGTCCGGGGTTTCAGGCCTCCCTTTGGATGGTCAGCGTGCGGCAACGACAGGTAGGGCTGCTGGAGGCAGCGGAGCACCGGGAAACTCGACGAACAGGGGGTCTTGATCCTGCCGCGAAAGCAACAGCACTAGACTCCAGGTCGCTGCCAGCTGGCAGAGTGGGCAGGTCGTGGAATTGTCCAGGTCTAGCTTGAAGTCGAAGCGCTGAGTGGCGGGGTGAACCACGATCGACCCGCCAGGGAACGTGAGGCGCGCCTTCAAGAACGGAGTCGGAACCGACGGCAGAAGGAAGTTGGGGTTATACACCTGGACGTGCAAGTTGGAGCGTCCGGCCCCCGATTTCGAGAAGAACGACAGGTCCGCTTCTTGGGCAACTGGCCTGTTTCGCAGAAGCAGCCGATTCCCATCAACGCGCACTTTATCTATTGGAATGCCGAAGCGCACTTCTCTCTCAAGCAGAGCGTCACTGACGGGCAATGCATCGGTCGCTCCGATCGCAAACTCAACGAGCTCGTTCCATATCTGCTCTAGCGTAGTGCCCGGGGCGAACTGCGATTGAATATGGAGTCGATGGTGTCCGTTCGGGCTGAACCCGCATGAGCTGAACTGAGCCGACTTCCACTTGAAGTAAACGTCCATTCCATCGGGGATCTGTTGAAGAATGCCAGATCGAAGACCTTCACCGTTGAGCTGAGCCAATTCGTGCGAGTGATCCCATTTCAAGGGAAGACAGACGGAGTTCAGGGCAGTGGGGACCTCGTCTGGAAGGCTTCTTAGCTTCTCAACGACTGCCGAGATGTGCACTGCATCAACGTGAACGAGATGTGCCGCCGTCACCTTCTCTCGTCGGTATTCGACAATGAGGAAGAATGCGGGAAAGGGCTTCTCTACGAGTCGCTTCCAGTTGGTCAACTTCACCGGCACAGATGTGAGTCTGCGACGAGCGGTCGCCTTCACTTGGATGAAGCAGACAACCGGAGGAGGCACGAGATCTATCGGGCCATGAGCTGAAGCAATGGCTGGGAACTCCAAGACGTAGTCCCATCCCGTCCGATCTCTAACCACACGGTTCGCGGTGATGTCCACTTCTGCGGCCCAATGCTGCAGCGTGGATTCACCCATCGTTCCGAGATCTCGAGCCATGTTCATCTGGTGATTGAGTGGTGAAGCCGAATGAGAGTGCAGCGCGCTGGCCGCAGGCTACACCAGAGGTGTAGGGTCAGCTGTTCGAGAAGCGCGGATTCTTCCCAATCTCTACCCAGAGCCGTAGCGTCTTCAACACGAAGGAGTTTCGCACGATTGGCAGCAGATTGACCTCGATGTGTTCTGCGAGTTCCATGTCCATCCTCTGTGCTACCGCACCGAGGAACTCCCGCGTATAGACGTCTGCGTCGTCCGGGAGTTCCAGCGAGCTGAAGGTATCAATGACTACCCTCGCAGTGCGGGCGTCCCACATGTGCTCCGCGGCGTTCATGACAAAACCGCTGACCATTGGTGCGAGGATGCACTCCCGAATGCCGTCCTGGAGCATACCGAGCCGTTGCTCAGTAGTTCCAAGTGCTGCAATAATGCTAAGGGCGTGCCACTTTGAGCTCCCAGATAGGGCGGACACGGCCCGGTCCAGCACCGGCCCGGGCACCCCTTGGACGAGCCTCCTGACGTGAGCACCCTGTTTCTTAACCACCATGGGATGGAGTGAGAGGAGTCCCAACTTGGTCGCTCCTGTGAGCTGATCAGCGTAGGCAAGAGCAGCCTCGAGCGATTCACAAATATCGAACTGAGTCATCAACTCCACGGGGGACTTCGCAGCTGCGGCTTCATGGTATCTGACCAACGCGTTGGCCAAGTACTTGTCCAGGTACTCGGGGAGCCCTTCAGTGTTGCCGCACGCGGACATCAGTCTTGTCAGCCGAGCAACGAGCCACCCTCGCTGTTCGTTCGAGCAGAACAGCCGCTCGCGGCAAATGCGCGTCAAAGCATCTCGATCCACGGTTCCTGTGCCGAGTTCCGCGAAGTACTGGGCGATGGCGCCAAGCACGCCGGGAGGTGCGGCACCCATTCGTTGGAGGGCCAGTTCATGCAGTCCGGGCACCTCGAGCTTCCGGGCCAGCCACCAGCAATCCATCTCACTATAGCCCTCGCCCTGGGCGATCATTTCCACGAGTCGGTGACCCAGCACTTGGCGAAGCTCTGGCTTTCCTCCAAGATCGTCGCGCACTCTCTGTTGCAGTAGTTGACACTGATCTGCCAGTTCGGCGGGCACAACGTCCTCAAGGTCCGCCACCCCAAACTCCAGAAGGAATGCGACATCCACCTTCTCATCAACACTGAGCAAAAGAAGAAGCAGATCTGCCCTGTCGCACGGATGACGCGCCGACTCTAACCGATGCAGGATGTTCGCAACCGCCACTTCGCGGTCCAGGCGGTGAAGTGTGTAGAACGCCCTGCGGAACAGTTCCGTGTTCATGTTCATAATGCGCTCGACTTCGGGCGCATCGTGCGCGTCGCCGTAGCGCGCAAGTAGCTCGAGTGTCATGCCCAAAGGCGTGCG
>JBAZOJ010000372.1:0-2627 GCA_041648755.1 Candidatus Brocadiia bacterium | reverse complement strand
ACAGCGCGTTGGACCTGGCCTTCGAGCATCCGCTGGCGTTTCATTCGCGCGTCAATCCGGACCACCTGCGCGAGGCGCTCGGACGCGAGGTGTACCGCAAGGCCCTGCTCCACTTCGCCCGCCATGAGATGCTTTGACCTCGCCCTGGCGGTGATGTTGGCCGTACCGGCTTGGTGCGCGGCGACGCCGTCCGTCCCGTTCGATCCGATCCGGTTCGATCCCAGCCTGGCCAAAGGCGGGGCTGCGGAGCAATGGCATGGGGTCACAAAGAAGGTCCCGCTGACCGCGAATTACTTCCTGCCGACGGGGTTCATGTTCCCAGCCCGGCTCGCCAATGCCGTCTACTCGTATAACGTTCAGTCGCCGGCAATCGCCGTCGTAGAACGGAACGTAGAGTACCTCAAGAAGGTCGTTATCCCGGCGGGAGCGCAGGTGATAGGGACCGTCGCCGTCCAACAGGACCATGACCGGATACTTGTCTACTTCCACACGATCGTCTTCCCCGAGGGCGACGAGGTGAAGTTCGGGGGCATGGCGCTCTCGCTGGATGGCTCGGCAGGCATCAAGGGGAAAGTGGAGACCCACAAGGATTCCGCCGTGGCCAATACGGTCCTGCGCTCGGTCATCGGGGGGACCCAGCAAGCCCTGGCCATCTCGGGCGTGAGCCCTATCGCCACGCAGGCGGCCCAGGGTTTGGCCAATGAGGCCACCAACACCCTCGACACCCAGAGGCAGCAGGTGACGACGAGCATATCGGTCGAGGCCGATACCGGCCTTCGGATCTACGTGCCGCAGCGCCTGGAGTATTGACTTGCCAATACGATACCCCACGGAGGAGAAGGCCCAAATGGGGCGACCCCACAAGAAGGTCTATATCCGCTTGGAGGTGCAGTATGAAACGACGGCAGGCCCGAGGGCAGGGCACTCCATCGCGCTCCTCGCGGCCATGTTCGCCAGTTCCACAGACTCGCGGCACGGAACCGCAGGGAATGCTTGCCCGCTGGCGCCGGCCATCCCACAAACACCGCTAATCCCATGAAAAGCAACAGTGAATACGACTTTCGTTTTTCAGGTCTGATTCGGAACGGGCATACGGAGCCGGCCTTCAAAGTCCGAGTAAGGCGGGTTCGTGATGTTCTGCTCGGCGTAGCGGCCGGATTCACCGAGATTGCACCCGGGGCTCTGACGGACTTGGTCCCAGGGGAGGGGCTGGGATATATCGCGGCCCTCAAATCGCGCGAGCAAGCGTGTTCCCTGCAAACCAACCTGCGCCGCCTGGCGCGCATCTGGAACGTCCCGCCGCCCGCTCTCATCAAGGCGTCGGACGGGCCGCGGTCCGACTTCTCGTTCGTCCTGATACCTGAATTGGCGAACGAGGTTCTTCCCTCAGGACGCAGGCGAAACCTCTTCTCCCCGGAGCGTTGGGCGGAGATCCAAGGGGCCATCGTGCCCAAGCTGTCGCGTCCCGTGGAGTTCGTATACGGCGAGTGGGCGCCGTCCGGCGTCGAGAGAGTAATCCCCGACGTGCTGCGCATGTACGTCGTACGGAGCCGGTCGGAAGCCGAAGACGTATTTCTCGAACGCTTCGTGCAGACTCGCGTGTTCGACGGCGGCAGGTCCTGCGACCAGAGGGCGATCTATCTTTCCGCGCGGGGGAAAGCGCGGCTGGTCATGGAAGCCCGGAGACGAGGCAACGCTTAAGCCAACTTATATGTTGACAAATGCCAACATTGGGGCTATACTTTTAGTGACGGCAACCTGGCAAACGAGGCATAGCGGATGCGCAACACGTACCCGACCGCGGACGGCAAGGATCTCTCGCTCAAGGCCCTCAATGCGGATGACAAGGCCTTTCTTGGCAAGCTCTTTCATGCCTACGAGCACGACGAGAACTACCTCGCCTTCAAGCACCTTTATACTGCTCCAGGATGCCAGGTGTATAAGCACGCAAGGCGTGTCGGCAAGCCCGCGGCAAAGACCGTGCTCTTTCAAGTATGCGAAGACCTCGCGAGGAGACTCGGAATGCGACAAGAATATGTCGTGAGGGAAGACATCGCGGGATACGGGTCCGCCGGGGGCCCTCGCCGCGAATTGACGACCGGGCAGGTAGCGGCCATGGCCGGCTGCTCGGCCGAAGCAGTGCGCCGCGCGATCAGCTCGTGGCGGCTTCCCGCGCGCATGGTCGGCCGGCTGGCCCTCGTTTGGGAGGAGGACGCTAAGACTTTCGCGCGGAAGCTGCGGCCGTACGGCCGCAAGCGCCGGAAGCAGGCGGGGCGCAAGGAACTGGCGCATGCGCCTAGGCGGTCGCGACCGTTGACTACGCTGTATGAAGCAGGAGCGCGATGAGCGCAGTGACTTCGGTTAAGGAAACGATATTGCTGACTGGGGCGGGGCTGACGAAGAACTTTGGCGGACTTCTGGCTTCGGAAATGTGGGCGGCCATCATCAGCAACCCGAGTTTGCATGAGCATTCCAAGCTGATGGCTCTGCTCCGATCTTCCTTTGACTTCGAGGAGATCTACAACTCCGCGATCAGCGGCAAGCAGTTCTCCGATGAGGAGAAGGTGCTGCTGAGCGACGCGATTCGTGCCGCGTATCTCAACCAAGAGGACACACTGAGTAATTGG
>JBAZOJ010000371.1:0-2669 GCA_041648755.1 Candidatus Brocadiia bacterium | reverse complement strand
GTGAAAGAAGAACTGTCAGGGCAAGCGCTTGTCTCATGGCATGTCTCCTTGTAAAAAAATATGCCCGGAAACCGACGAAGGCCCCGGGCATACCCTTATGATCAAGTAAGGCTAATTAGCCGGCTTCTCTACTGGCGCAGGGGCCGGGGTCGCAGCCGGGGTAGCTTCAACGGGCGCCGGAGTCTCGGCGGGCTTTGCGGTGTCAACGGGCGCCGGAGTCTCAGCAGGCTTCTTGGAATCTTCGAAAGCCTTGCGCTGATCCTCGGCCTTCTTCGCATCGGTGGGCTCGCCGTAGGGGATCGAGATCTTCTCTTCGTTGAGCTTCGTGGCGGGGCTGGGCATGCCGAAAGCTTCGCTGCCCCAATCGAACAGGCCTTTCCCGATCCAAGCCGGAATGGCAACGCGAACCTGGGCGTTATCGCCCCAGCTCTCGTTCTTCAGGGTGCCATACTGAATAAGTCCTGCATAGACCAAGACAACGAGGGACAGGATCATGACAGCGTTCATGATCGGATTGCCCTTCTTCTCGGTCTCCAGAACCTGTGAAAGTCTCTTGGAGCGGCCGGAAACAGTTGCGGCGCCGGTACGTGAGGAAGCGCGCTCGCGGCGGGACTTGGAGGCATCAACCTTTGCGGTTTCGCCACCGTCGTCCTCAACGGCCTTTTCCTTGATGGTGATCTCGGAAGTGGCGAGGTCATCCTCGGAACTGCGGCCGGCGGGACGAAGGCCGACTTCCGTGTCCATGCCTTCTTCGCCTTCGGGAGCGTTGTCCATCGTTTCGAGCATCTTGCGGGAAACGACGATTGTCGGCTCTGTTCCGCGGCTCTTCTGATAGGCAATAATGTCAGACTTCTTGAACTTGATGACTCCGCCGGCCCGGTACGCCTTAAGCGTGCCGCTGTGGATGAGATCCCACAACTCGGACTCGGTGATGCCCAGGTCCTTCAAAGCCTCGTTGAAATCCCGATATTCCTCAGCCATCTCTTTCCTCCCGAGGGTTTTTCTGCCGAGAACAGGAAATCACTTTCCTTCGAATTTTTTCTTCGCGTACTCGTAGTCGCCGCCGGTCTTCCCATCCTCGATCGTGCTGTCCTTGGATGTGTCGACCAGTTCGACGTCGTATTTGTAACTGCGTACGCCAGCAAGCCGAAACTTGTTGGTGTAAGTATCGTACACGCAGATTACCTTCTTTTCGGTGTCAATCAAGTATAGCCGCTCGCGATTGGCGTCAACCTTGCCGGAAACCGCCAGAACGCCGTTTGCAGCCATCCCGCCGCCCTCGCCATATGCCGGGGTCGGACCGAAGCTGCGATGCTGGCCAACGACAACGCCGACCAGGAAAACTACGGCCATCGCAAGTACCAGGAGCAGGACATCTTTGGTCTTCAGCATAGTCAACTCCGGCGTAATTGTAGTAGCGCAGGTGACAAATGCAAGAGTTTTTTGCGAAAGTCCCGGCGCCGAATTCGCGAAAACCCGCTATATTCACTCCCAAGGAGGAAACGATGAAAAAGCGCATCGCAACGACTAACGCTCCAGCGGCCATCGGACCGTACAGTCAGGGCATCGAGGCTGCCGGAAAATTCATCTTCACTGCAGGCCAAATACCTCTGGATCCCTCTACCGGAGTCCTCGTTCCCGGTGGTATCAAGGAGCAGACCGAGCGGGCTATCGCTAACCTCCTGGCCGTTCTCGCCGCTGGCGGGGCAACAGCCGCGGACGTAGTGAAAACCACGGTCTTCCTCGCCGATATGGCTCATTTCGCCGCCTTTAACGAAGTCTACGCGAAACACTTCGGCGAGTCGCTGCCTGCGAGAAGCGCTTTTCAGGCTGCCAGACTTCCGAAAGACGCTTTGATCGAGATAGAGGCGATAGCCGTCATCTGATCCCGGTCAACAGAGACAATCCCGCAAAAGCAAGTCCCGCGAGAAATCCGAGGATTCCACCGAGATACTCCAGCCACCTCAGGTTGTCGTGTGCCGCCATCTCCACGGCCATGTGCAACTGCCGGGGCTCCCACGCAGACACTTTGCGGTAGATTGTATCCTCGAGCTCCAGCGACTTGATTACCGCGGCCGAGTGAAACGACAGGTAATCGAACATCGTCCGGTTCAGAAACTC
Source organism: Candidatus Brocadiia bacterium (assembly GCA_041648755.1). Lineage (GTDB taxonomy): Bacteria > Planctomycetota > B143-G9 > B143-G9 > B143-G9 > JBAZOJ01. Next base: position 548 of record JBAZOJ010000371.1, on the reverse strand, counting down.
CGCCACGGAATCACGCGCGGTTGGCGGAACGAATCGCGACGGCCTGCCGATTGGCGTTTCAAGTGCTGTACGCATAAGTTGCGAAACTCGCGTCAACAGGCGGTCCATTGCGGCGGGGCCTCGCATCTTCTCCGCAACGAAGTCACCGGCCTGACCATAAAACTCCTGCGGGTCAATCAGCCCGCTTCTTGTCAACAGGTCCTCCAGTGTCTCGTCCGCCAACCCGTCAAGCGTTACGTCCAGGTATTGGACGATAGTGTCCGCCATTTCTCGCGATCGGAGAATGGAAGACGCAAAATCCGCTGTGATGTCGCAGATGCGCGCCTTGTTCTCTTCTCCGATTCGCTGCCCAATCTCCGCGGGACTCATGGCGAGAATGTGATCCAGCAGCCCCAGGGCCATCTCCGTGACCTTCTTCGAGCCCTCGGGGGAGTTTACGTAAGTGCGGGCCCAGTCCGGCAAGTGATCCGAGAAGTCGTTGATTGTCGCCTCGATCTCATTGCGCTGGACGTTGTAGACGAATCGGCTCAGCATGCGCTTGAAAAACC
>JBAZOJ010000370.1:0-2670 GCA_041648755.1 Candidatus Brocadiia bacterium | reverse complement strand
AGAATGGCCCTTTGGCGCCGTGGAAGCGGCAAGGCGTCAGAGAGAGACAGCGAAGAAGTGCGGGTTGCCTGTAGAGACGGCCATCGACGTGGGGGGCGGCGTGAAACTCGAACTGGTTCTCATTCCACCGGGCGATTTTGTGATGGGTGCAAGCGAGTCCCCCGAGGAAGTATCGAGGAAGCGACGCGACGCGTCGGATGATACTAACGAGTTCATCCGGGGTTGGTGCAAGAACGAACATCCTCAGCACAACGTTCGCATAACTAAGGCGTTCTACATGGGAAAGTTCGAGGTGACACAAAAGCAGTGGGAGCGTGTGATGGGAAATAACCCGTCGGATTTCAGAGGGGACCAGAACCCCGTGGAGTGTGTTTCGTGGAAGGATTGCCAACAGTTCCTGCGAAAGCTGAACGAGATCGTTCGCGGGCAAGGGACATTTGAGCTCCCGACAGAGGCTCAGTGGGAATACGCGTGTCGTGCTGGGACAGCAACGCCGTTTTACACGGGGGAGACGATATCCTCGGACCAAGCGAATTATCGGGGCGACCTCGTGTACGGCAACGGCGCGAAAGGGCAATTCCGGCAAAAGACGATGGCGGTGGGGAGCTTCAAGCCGAACGCGTTTGGACTGTATGACATGCATGGGAACGTCTGGGAACTATGTCAGGACCGGTATGGAGAAGACTATTACGAGCAGAGTCCGAAGGACAACCCGACGGGGCCAAGCACAGGTGAAAGTAGGGTGGTGCGGGGCGGTGGTTGGGATTGTGCACCGAGTGCAGTGCGTTCGGTTCACCGCAACTACACCGCGCCAGACGGTCCAGAGCGCAACGACTGCGGGTTTCGGATAATCCTTGTCCCTCCCGACAAGTCCATCCGCCGATGAAGACGGTAGCGGAACGTGGTTTGACGCGAGCGCACAATTGCGGGGCGGCTGGAATGTGCGGAGTTACCGTATTCGTATGAACGTGAACCGGGAACTTGCGGGGTTCCAGGCGGCCCTGGCGGTAGCGCGGGCGCATCGGGGATGTCGGTGAATCTCGGCAGGAACACCAGACTATGAGTTCACGCCGCTCGCGTGTATCGGTGATGTAGCCTGCCGAGGAAAGGAATCGCGACGAGCTTGCCTTTCGACGGCGGCTCGACCTCTCGCGGGATCGGCGAGTTGCCGTCCAGTGACGCGTGTGTCCGGGATTCACTATAGTAGCGTATGTATTCGACCAGGATTCGGCGCAGGTGCTGCTTGCTTGGGACAATGATGTGGTCGAGGCAGTCTCGGCGGATGGAGCCGATTACGCGCTCGCAAAATGGATTTTGCCAGGGCGAGCGGTACGCTGTAACGACTTCTTCGATTCCCATGCGCTTCACACGCCGGTGGAACGCCGCACCGTAGACGCTGTCACGGTCGTGGAGCAGGAACCGCGGCTGGGTGCCTCGCTCCTCGCATTCCCGGAGCAGATTCCAAACTTGTCTTCGTAGGCAACGGCCTGGTACGGCAGGCGACCGCCTGCTGACCCATCCATCGGCTGTAAGACGAGAGCGTCGCCGCCGCGAGCAGGACGGTTCGTATTCGCGCGTGGATCACGGACGAGACGAATGCCCTTCGCAGACCGCATCCGTCTCATTTCGGGCCCAGCGGCTTGGCACATGGGTGGTGCTGGCGTTTCTTCGACTTCATCCACATCGCCAGTCGCGCGATGTCCAGCGGCGTCAGCTCAATGATCACCTTCGGGTGTTCTTCACGAGTCTTCTTCTGTCTATTCATACTTGGCCCATGAAAAGGGAGCCATGCCGGTCACTGCCCCGAGCGAAGGCCTGCGACGGCCCGAACACGAGGGTTCACCAGCAGGCTCCCATGGGAGAGCCTGCCAAGCGACTGGCCTCGTGTTCTGTAAGAAGTCGCAGTTCTCGCTCGAGACCAATGCCAGTCAGGCACAACTCAATTGTCGGCAGTTATGATAATCCTCTCGCCCCCCAGTGGCAAGGGCGGGATTGGCTCAGGGCGGAATTCGCTCAAGCGGCCTCCGGGGCGTACTCGACGACGGCCGTGATGATGGGTTGCACCATGTCCGTGGGATACGCGTAGCCCCAGTACGGCACCTGGGCGGTGTCGGCCACCTGCGGGAAGCCGGTGGGCTGTGGGGAGTTGAAGGAGGAGTAACTGCCGTTCGGGTTTTCGCTCTGCGGCGAGTGGAACCAGCAGCCGTAGTCCGTATTGCCGGGGCTGAAGCTGATGAACCAGTTCTGGCCTGCAGAGTCCCACCATATCTTCCAGCCGGAGCTGCCGCTGGAATAGTACGGCTTGCCGTTGTACGTTCCGACTGCGGCATAGGTTCCGTTGGGGCTAGAGCCGTAATATAGGCCGTCGCCGGTGACGATCTTGGCGTCGACCATCGCGATGGCACGGGCGTCCAGGCGCACACCGAGAAGGTCGTCGTCGTTGAGAGCGAGCGCGAGCGGATCGGAGTGTGCGACGTTGTGCGCGTTGCTGAGGATCACGGCGGGGTCGTCTGGTGCGGAGATTGTGTCCGATGGACACGGTGCGGCGGTGCTCCGCCAGACGGGACGGATACCCAGTTCGTTACCGGCGATCAACAGGTTCGTCATGTAGGCCGAGACGCGGCGCACCGTGCCAGCGCGAACTGGAATCCACCAGAAGACGCTGCTCGA
>JBAZOJ010000369.1:0-2671 GCA_041648755.1 Candidatus Brocadiia bacterium | reverse complement strand
ATTCGAAGTTCCAGGTGCGGTCAGACCAGTACCTCTGGATGATAGAGGAGCACCCCGCCGACATCGCGACAGAATCCGCCGTCGCAGACATCGCAGCCCTGTTCGAAGAAAGACTCGGCAAGGCCGAGCGGAGCTTGCCTGAACGAAGGAAGTGAGTCTACTCCGCCCGCCGTGGGTGAGTAGGTGCGGGATTCTCTCCGCCCTCTTGGCAGTCCTTGGGTGTTGGATTTCCGACAGACGACGGACGGAAGACTGACTTAGGACATTCATCAATCATCAATCCGCATTCATCAATGATCGCCGCGACCGACTCGGCGCGTTCTTGCCCAAGCTGCTGGCCTTCGTTTCTCGCCCGTCTCCTCTCTTATTCCTCATTGTGCATTCATCATTGTGCATTTCTCGCCGCGCCTCCAGCTTGATTTTCCTGAGAGCCAAATGTACAATGCGAATATGGACGTGCAGCTTTTTGGTCAGGCCGATTTCTCGAAGTGCCCAGGGGTGGAAAGATCCGTATGGAGTAGCATTGGCGGTGGTCCAGGAGCGACTCCGCCACGGTAAAGAGGTGCACATGCGGTTAACGGGCCTGCTTCTCTTGCTGCTTCTGGTCCTTTCCGGGGCGGTCGCGCTCGTTTGCAGGTGGGTGACGGTGAACTCGCTGCCCGCCTTCGGCAGGACGGGAGAAGTTCACTTTCCTGTGACCGAGAAGGACGATCGCTGGGAACCGTTTGCGTTTGACGGCCGACGCGTAGCAGTTGCCGATCAAGTCCCTCGGATAGCTGTCTTCGACATCGTCACCGGAAACCGTATTATGGAATTGCGCCTCCCCGCTGACGCAGCCATCGGCAGGCGCGAGTACGCCGAGCTAGAGCATCCGGGTCAGATCGCGCTCTACCACAACTTCCTCTGGCCCGAGAAGGGCCTCGTCACACGGCATTCGATACCGTCGTGCGCAGGTTTTTCCACAAAGATCTCGTACACAACAGGGCGATGGTGGGGACTTCAGACGCTTGGCAGTCCTTTTCTCCTTGTTGACAGGGATACCGGGCAGACGCTGTCGCTCGACAAGTGGTACGGCGGGCAATCGGGCCTCGCGGTATCCGACAAGGTCGCCGTGCAGTACAGGCTGACGGGAGAATTCCGGCAATGGCCATTCCGAAGATTCGATTCCGGCGTGACCGGCTCAGACTACTCGCAGACCAAGGTAACCATTCTCGAAAACTGGCGCGGGGAATGGCTACCGCTCGATCCTGCGGCGTACGGGCTCTGCTCAGAAAGGCTCCGGGTCGTTCCGTACCACGACTTGGTTATCATTGGTTGCGGCGGCGAAAAGCCGAAGACAGTGGTGCTGAGGCCCAACTGGGATCACGGCTTCGAGAAGGTACTGGACAGAACTGAGTATCTCCTTGGTCTCGCCGCCTCAGAGAGTGACTGTTTTCTCGAACTGACGGCAAGACAACTTACCAGAGACGAGAACTATGGCTCGTCGGACGTGCTCACAGAAGGGAAGCTGGTTTCGCTGAAAGACGGCCGGGAATACCCGTTCTTCTGGAGACGGATATCTCGCGCGGTCACGTATCCTTCTGCACTACTTGATGGCCAAGTGGTGTATTTCGGTGACAGTTTCAAAGGGCTCGCCTGCTGCCCCTCCGCCAAGGGCGGCAGCCTCGAAATCCTGGCGGCTCCTCGTGGGTTCTTTGGCGAGGGGCCCGCGCGGGACTATCGCTGGCTGGGGAATGCTCTTGTCTCGACTGACTGCATCCCCTATCAGGATTTGAAGAATTCTTTCCGGATCGAGACCCTGCGATTCCTCATCTTTGACAAGTGCGCGGTGGTGCCTTTGTTCGATTACTCGACTCCGTTTGACCTTGGCGGAATCTGGTGAGGCTCACAGCGAGTGCTCACCCTACGGGGGGAAGCTGGGCTTGGGCATAACGCCACGGCACAGTGCGCCTTCAAGCGAAAGCTGGGCTTGCACCTTCAAGGGGATACTGGGCATTCGCCCGGGCTGCTCTCTTATTCATCATTGTGCATTCATCATTGTGCATTGCTCGCCTCAGCCCTGTGCCGTCAATTCACGCTGTCGTACCCCATTGCCATCATTCGATTGTTCGGCAGAGCCCATACCCCGTTGAACGGGCAGATATACTGCGCGCTTCCCTCTGTGACCTCGAAGGCGATAATGCTGGTCTTTGCGGTCTCGAGCAGCGACAATTCCGGTCCGGTGGAGACGGCAAGGTCCTTGGTCAGAATGGCGACCACAACCGTCGTCCCGGCGCTGAGCCGGAGCTGCCCGAAATGCGGCATCCGGATGATAATGTCCTCGGTCGCCTTGATCACGAGACGCCCGCCCTTGATAACGTAGACAAGCCGTCCATCTTCATCCTTCTCGGTGTAGTAAAGGGGCACGGCTTTCTTGTCCTCGGCATCGCCCTCCATCTTGTCGCTGGGGGTCCCCAAGGCATCCTTGATCTTCTTTTCAGTTTCCGCGTTCCTGGCATCCTCAGCGGCCTGTTCTTCCGCGACTTTGGCATCCTCGGCTACTTCGCGCTGCATTCCCGCGTCGGGTTCAGGGCTGTCGGGTTTCGTGAGATTGTCTTTCTCAGCCGATTCAGCCGCCGGAGCGCCAACCGGGGCAGCCCTCTTTGACTTGGCGCAGACCTTGTCCGCAAGC
>JBAZOJ010000368.1:0-2689 GCA_041648755.1 Candidatus Brocadiia bacterium | reverse complement strand
CGCGGACATCCAAATCAGGACTTCGCCATGCTTGTTCCCATCGAGTTGCTTGCCCAGTCCGAAAGGACAGCGCGCACCTTCGACATAATCATGGTTTCCATCGCCTCCATTTCGCTTCTGGTCGGCGGCATCGGCATTATGAATATCATGCTCGCGACCGTGACCGAGCGCACCCGTGAAATCGGCACGCGCCGCGCGGTCGGAGCCCAGAAGATCGATATTCTGCTGCAGTTCCTGTTCGAAACGGTTATGCTCGCCTTCACGGGGGGTATGATCGGCGTCTTCCTCGGCGTTGTCGGCGCCTGGGCAATCGCGGAATACTCCCAGTGGAAGGTAATCGTCACATGGCAGTCCATTGTGTTGTCCTTCGGCATCTCCGGCATTGTCGGCATCATCTTCGGCACGTACCCGGCCATAAAGGCGGCGAACCTCTCGCCGATCGAAGCCCTGAGATATGAGTGATCCCGTGGGCGATCGCTCCGTTGTCAGTAGCGCGACCGGTTTTCTGCTCGACCTTGACGGCACCGTTTACCTGGGCGATCATCTTCTGCCAGGCGCTGCCGAGTTTGTCCGGGCATTAGCCAGACACCACCGCAAATGGCTGTTCATCACCAACAACTGCTCGCGCACGCCCTGCGAGTATGCTCGCAAGCTCTCCCAGTTGGGAATTCCGACCCGCGCGTCCGGCGTGTTCACATCGGGCGAATTGGCGGGCAGATACTTGGTGGGGCAGGGCATCCACCGGGCATTTGTGCTCGGCACGCCCTCGCTGAGGCGCCAGCTCAGGGCGTTGGGCGTGGTTCATACCGCTGATTCGCCGCAGGCAGTGCTGTCCTCGTTCGACAAGACACTGACCTATGGAAAACTGCTGACCGCCGTGGCACTGGTTCGGTCGGGGCTGCCGTTCTATTCCACGCATCCTGACCTTGTTTGCCCGACCCCAGATGGCCCGATCCCGGATTCCGGTTTGATTACGCAGATGATTGAAAAGACCACCGGCAGGTCCGCCAGATATCTGGGCAAGCCAATGGTCGAGATGGTCGAGGGTGCTGCAGCGAGAATGGGGCTCGCGAAGGAAGGGCTCGTGTTCATCGGCGACCGTCTGTACACCGATGTCCGAATGGCGCGCGAAGCCGGGATAGGCTCTGTATTGGTGTTGAGCGGGGAAACGAACCGGGCAATGTTGGCCGAATCGCCGTGGCAGCCGCATTTGGTCGCGGACGGGCTGCACGAACTGGTGAAACTACTGTAAGCAAGCCGGAAGAGTCTCACACGAAGAGGGCAGAGATCTTGCGAGGCCGGAAGAATTTATCCGCGAATGCACGCCAATAAACGCGAAAAGAGCAGATCTTTGCGAGGCCAGTGACCCAAGAGTCTTACCACGACCGCTTCGGCGGCGAGGCCGAGAGGCACGAGCCAACCACACGAACCACACGAAAAAAGACTGGTCTTTTGCGAGGCCGGGAAGAGTAGCCAATATGGGTTCGGGATGAGCCATCAGGCGCGGAAAAGCCATAACCCTGTCACCCTTCAAGGGGATACTGGGTAGGAGCGTCACGCACCCGCTGGGCATTAGCCTGAAGGGCCGTCCTTCGTAGGGGCACGTTGTCACGTGCCCTTGCCTGAAACGGCGGCAGTAAGCCATTACACAACCATTTCGTTGGTGCAGTTGAGGGCTGCTGGCCGCCATAGTAAACGCGCCCGTCTCGGCGCGTTCTTGTCTGGGCTGCTGGATCAGCGACAGCCGACGGACGACGGTCGACGGACTGGCTTCGCCATTCATCAATCAGCAATGCTCGCACGCTCCACCGTCGCATTCCCACGCCGCAGGGCTTTTGTCTGATTCTCTCTCCTTCTGTCTTGCCAACGCCAATTCGAGAATCACTTAAGCATGATGGGAAAAGGTTTTCATCGCGGCCGTTCGTCTATTAGCGCAACCACGACGCGCAGTCCGTAGCCGTTCCAACCATGGACGCCATGGCGGTCGTCGAAGCGCTTGGCCGAGGTGCTGAAATCGGCACTGAAATACCACGAGCCGCCACGCGTCATCCTGTGCTTGTCGTCGCTCAGACCGATGGGGTCGATCTCGCCAGCCGCATCATAAGAGCCGAAATGGTCCAAGCACCACTCCCAAGCGTTACCGTGCATATCGAACAGGCCCCAGGGATTGGGCTTTTTCTCTCCCACGGGATGCGAGCGTTCCTCAGAATTTGCCTTGAACCATGCGTAGTCACCAAGCAGAGCCGGGTCATCGCCAAAGCAAAACTCCGTGGTGCTGCCTGCCCTGCAGCAGTATTCCCACTCAGCCTCGGTAGGCAACCGGTATTCCATTTCTTCAGGCAGCCGTCCCGCTGCGTGTTCAGTCGATGTGAGTCGGCTGCAAAAGGCCATTGCGTCGTCCCAGGTGACATCTTCCACCGGCAGCGAGTCGCCTCTGAGTTCGCTTGGGTTTTCCTTCATTACTGTGCGATATTGGGCTTGAGTGACTTCCGTGGCGCCTATGAAGAACTCTCTGGTCAGTGTCACTTGATGTATGGGCAATTCGAGGTAATCGCCTTTCTCCGTACCCATGGCAAAGGAACCAGGGTCAATGCGGACGAGCCAGAAGGGAGCATCCTTGACCCAGTCCGGGTAATCATCGGGCATACTTCTATCTGTGACGTCCCGGACCTCGCCAGCAACGGGCTCA
>JBAZOJ010000367.1:0-2689 GCA_041648755.1 Candidatus Brocadiia bacterium | reverse complement strand
CTCTGTGCGCACGCATTATGGCCGTGGCGGATGTCTATGATGCACTGCGGTCGAAACGCCCATATAAGCCCGCATTCACGCATGAGGAAAGCCGCAGGACAATCCTCGATGGAGCAGGTAGGCACTTTGATCCCGCGGTTACTGACGCTTTTGTGGCCGTGGAGGCTGATTTCGCCAGGATCCGGGAGGAATTGCATGATAGCCAAAGATAGGAGAGTATGCGTCCCCTAAGGGATAGCCAGGCGACCGGTTGAGGAGGTGCAGCATCCCTTGGCGTATTCGCATTCCGACTATGCTCTTCATTCCTCGCGTTCGCAAAGGTCACAGCATGCTTACACGGGGTTGCCCCACTTCCAGTTCTTGACCTCCGGCATATCCTGGCCATTCTTAACAATGTACAGCTTGTGCTCTACGAGTTTGTCCCTGAGTTGCTGCTTCAGGTATGCGCCCTTGGCGCCCGTCTTCGGCAGGCGGTCAACTGTGTCCATTACGAGGTGGAAGCGATCAAGGTCGTTCAGCACGGTCATGTCGAATGGCGTGGTGATTGTGCCCTCTTCCTTGTAGCCGCGGACGTGGATATTGTCATGGTTGTGACGGCGATAGGTCAGCCGGTGAATCAACCACGGGTAGCCATGGAAGGCAAAAATCACCGGCCTATCCAATGTGAACAATTCGTCGAAGTCGGTGTCGCTCAACCCGTGCGGGTGCTCGGATTGCGGCTGCAACTTCATCAGGTCCACGATGTTGACCACCCGGATCTTCAGATCGGGCAGTTGTTCACGCATGATTGAGACAGCCGCAAGCGTCTCCAGCGTGGGGACATCACCGCAGCAGGCCATCACTACGTCGGGTTCGCACCCCTGGTCGTTGCTCGCCCATTGCCATATTCCGATGCCCTGTGTGCAGTGCTTGACCGCGGCATCCATTGTCAGCCACTGCGGCGCGGGGTGTTTGCCGGCAACCACTACGTTGACGTAATGGCGGCTGCGAAGGCAATGGTCCATCACCGACAGGAGGCAGTTGGCATCCGGCGGAAGATACACTCGCACAATCTCTGACTTCTTGTTCACCACGGTGTCAATAAACCCGGGATCCTGGTGGGTGAAGCCGTTATGATCCTGACGCCAGACATGCGAGGCCAGCAAGTAGTTCAGCGATGCGATCTTGCGCCTCCACGGGATGTGCAGGGTCAGCTTGAGCCACTTAGCGTGCTGGTTGAACATCGAGTCGATTATGTGGATAAACGCCTCGTAGCTGTTAAACAGCCCGTGCCGCCCTGTCAGCAGGTATCCTTCGAGCCACCCCTCGCACTGGTGCTCGCTGAGCATCTCCAGCACGCGTCCTGACGGAGCAAGGAACTCGTCGGTCGGTTCAGTCGCCGCCATCCACTGACGATTGGTGACTTCAAACAGAGCCTCGAGGCCGTTGGATTTCGTTTCGTCAGGACCAAAAACCCTGAAATTACGCTGCTGCTCATTCAGCTTTGCCACATCGCGCAGGAAAAGTCCGAGCACATGCGTGTCTCCGATGCCGCGAACTCCCGGAGATGGCACGTCAACAGCGTAATCACGAAAATCAGGCATTCTCAGGTCGCGAAGCAGCATTCCGCCGTTCGCATGGGGATTCGCGCCCATCCGTCGCTCCCCCTTTGGCGCCAATTCCGCGAGTTCGGGTTTCAGCCGTCCGGTCTCGTCGAAAAGTTCCTCCGGCTTGTAGCTTCTCAGCCAGTCCTCGAGCAACTTGAGGTGCTCTGGATGCGCCGATGGGTCTGAGACCGGCACTTGGTGCGACCTGAAAGTACCCTCGATGGGATGGCCATCCACAACTTTGGGCCCCGTCCAGCCCTTGGGCGAATTGAGCACGATCATCGGCCAGCGCGGACGCTCCAGGTTCCCGTTCAGGCGGGCATCCTGCTGGATCCCCTTGATCCGCGCCATGGCCTTTTCGAGCGCTGTTGCCATTGCCTCGTGCATAAGATGGGGCTCGTGGCCTTCGACAAAATAGGGTGTCCAGCCGTAGCCGAGGAACAACTGCTCCAGTTCGTCGTGGCTGATGCGCGCAAGGATCGTGGGATTGGCAATCTTGTAGCCGTTGAGGTGCAGGATCGGCAGCACTGCCCCGTCGGTGGCCGGATTGAGAAATTTGTTGGAGTGCCATGCCGTGGCCAGTGGGCCGGTTTCGGCCTCACCGTCCCCGACCACACAGGCAACAATCAGGTCAGGATTGTCGAACACCGCACCGAAAGAATGGCTGAGAGAGTAGCCCAACTCGCCACCCTCGTGGATCGAGCCCGGGCACTCCGGCGATGCGTGGCTGGGAATTCCCCCCGGGAATGAGAACTGCTTGAAGAGCCTTTTCAAACCGGCCTCGTCAGGGCTGATGTCGGGATAGAACTCGCTGTACGTCCCTTCCAGGTAGGTGTTGGCTACGACGGATGGCCCGCCGTGCCCGGGGCCGGAGACGTAGATCATGTCGAGATCGCGCTCCTTGATAATCCGGTTCAGGTGCGCGTAGATGAAGTTCTGCCCTGGGGTGGTGCCCCAGTGTCCGAGCAGCATATGTTTTATGTCGGGGAGCGCCAAGGGCCGTTTGAGCAACGGATTGTCGCACAAGTACATCTGGCAGGCCGAGAGATAGTTGGCCGCCCGCCAATAAGCGTCAATGCGGCTCAGCATTTCAGGTGAAAGTG
>JBAZOJ010000366.1:0-2694 GCA_041648755.1 Candidatus Brocadiia bacterium | reverse complement strand
GAAGACGCTATTCTCGAAATCTTCCAGAAAGGCGAATACATCCGACGGGTTTTCCTCTTCCTGGGGAAGGTTGTCCAGATCGACCACTTCCTCGGTATCTGTCCGATAGAGGAAAAAAACAAGCGGCCTGTGGCCGGCCTTGCAGACCCAGGCTTGGGCGTTGACGATAGAGCCTACAACCGTCTGCAGGAAAGGGGAGTACCCGCCTTTGGCAAGTTCGGACGTCATTTCTTTCTTGGTCATCACCATCGAACGCCTGCTCTTTCCGTCAAACGTTTCAGCCGTACGGTGGGCGCCGGGGAGGAGTGAACAAGCACCCACCGTACGCGGGTCTCGCTAGAATTCGAGCAACTTCCGTGCCAAAGCCTGACCGTGATATGCTCATGTTATTCCAGTCAGTTGTCTTGTCCACCTGGAAGAAAGCGCGCCACCGCCTTACGAACAAGTACGATAGCCCTCGCAAGTCCTACCTGGATGTAGGAAGAGCAAATCAGCCGAAGCCATCGCGACCGGGGTCGCGCACCGACATGGCACCACACGTGCCATTCGAATCCTGGGAGCGCCTTCCGCATCAACTATTTATGCAGAGTATTGTCGTCAGAGACTGCACAGTGGAGGCATCACCATGGAATACACTGAGGAAAAACCGGCAGCGGAAACGCAGGAGTCACCTGTCCGAGAGGAAGAGACCGACGAGTTTCAGTGCATGAACTACTACGAAGGTGGGTTGATGGAATTCGAAGATGAAGCCAATGCCGCTCGGGACGATGTCTTCGAGAGGCAGTTCTTCATGTGCGGATGCTGACGAGAAAAGGAGTTGAATTCCATTGACCACTCCTGTGATCTTGGGCGAGCCGAGCATCTCCTTCCGGTTTTCCGCGTGGAGCGCGAGTCAGCGGTCCATTTCTTCGGAACGACTCGCCCGTCTTTCTGTCTGGGTATAAGGCGAAGCGGCTGACAATGAACCGGACTGGAGGAGTATCATGGAAACAAAGTCATCGAGCAGTCGATGCTGCTGTATCGGAAACATCTGCAAGAAAATGGACAGCGACTCCGACTGCGCCAAGGCCGGCGGCGTGATGGTGAGCCGATGTCATGACTGCAAGTGACCGTCTCCGTTTTCGCGGAGGCGAGCATCCTTCCCGAGTGCCGCCGCGTGAAAGCGGCGGCACTTTTCCTGCTGAACCCACGCGAATTTCCGACAAGTACCGGCTCATAACCCGCCGCAGAACGGCCGATGTCGTGCGATCACAATGCTTTTGACGCGACGGCGTTTCCCGTGTAGCCTTAGTACACCATTTCAGAAGTCCGATCGCGGATTTTAGGTTTCTTGGTGGGACAGGAATCTTGCCTGTCGCTTCTCAATGGACCGGCAAGATGCCGGCCCCACTGAACAGCCAAGAGCAGAGCCTCCAAGCGAGACCGTATTTATGAAAACGAGCACTTAGTGCTCCATTTCATAAAATACGGTGTCTCCTTGCGAGCAATGCCGCAACTCAGGTTGGTACCACGACACCGGCCCTTGTTTCTTTCACCGATCGCTCCGAAATTCCTGGAGGTTGGAACATGCGTCGTTCACAAAGATCCTGGCAGTCGGCCTGCGTGCCGGTTCTCGTCGCGCTTCTCTTTCTGTGCAGCGCAGCCCTGGCGCAAGCCCCATCGATAACCGGCTTGAGCGGAGTGCCCGAGCTTGCGCCTCTGAAGAAATTCTATTCCATACCGAATTTTCATGTCGGTGGCCAATACGACTTGTCCAATGAGACGCTTTTCGAACAAGGCGGCAAAGGAGGAGTGACACTGGAGTCGCTGGGGCAGCAGCCGCTGCGTGTCTCGTACATTGCAGTGGGTACGCCGCAGCGGGACAAGGACGGCAAAATCGTCAACGCGGTCTTGATCAGTTCTTACTATTCCGGCGATGCAGCCACAATGTACGATTTCTGGTACGACGGGCAGAAAGGGAACGCCTTCTCCAAGGGAGCGGTCGTTGGTCCGGGCAAACTCATCGACACGGATAAATGGTACGTCATATTCGTGGATGCGCTCGGATTGTGGGGAACGAGCAAACCGAGTGAAGGGCTCGGCATGAAGTTCCCCCCGTATACGACCCTCGACATGGTGCAGGCCAACTATCGGCTCCTGAAGGACGAGCTTGGGGTGGGCAAGATCAAGCTGGCCACCGGGGTGTCGATGGGGGCGATGCAGAGTTACGCCCTCGCGGTCATGCATCCGGAGTTCGTCGAAGCGATCATGCCGGTGGGCGGGATCGTGAAGTCTGACCCCGTGGTCAGGTGGCTTTTCCAGCTCATGAGCGACGCCATGGAGAGCGACCCGGTATGGCGGGAAACAAAGGGTGATTACTACGCCCGCCCCAAGGACCAGCACCCGAACAAGGGCCTGATGTTCGGCTGGTCGGTTCTCGGACAAACGAGCTTCAGCTTCGATTTCCGAGTCAAACAACCGTGGGATGAGGTGAAAAAGGAGGTCTTCACCTGGGAACCCACAGGGGACGAAGGGGCAAACCTGAAGAGCAAGGCCGCGGAATACGACGTCAACGATCTGCTGTGCCGTAATCGATCCCTCGCCGATTACGACGTCGCTCCGTGGCTCAACCGGATCAAGGCACGTACGCTCATCATCCATGTGAAGAACGATCAGTGGCTCATCTACTCGACTGCCGAAGAAGCGGCAAAGCAG
>JBAZOJ010000365.1:0-2707 GCA_041648755.1 Candidatus Brocadiia bacterium | reverse complement strand
GCATCACGCTGCTCCAGGATCAGTTTGGCCATGTACGACAGCCAAGGATCCGGCGACTCCCTGGCTTCCTGGGCGGCGGCCTTAATGGGAGCAATATCTCTGCTGAATGCACAGTTGATGAGCAACAGCCTCAGTCGCTCGGCAGGTCCGGAGAGTTGTTCACTAACCAGCTTCTCGTCACCGAGCTTGAAGGATGGTTCAACCGCACCGATCTGAGCTCTGAAGAGCGCATACTCCGGGGTTGGCCGCCAGTTCAGTGCCGCATCGAGTTCGGCAACGGCGCTTCCGACCTGTCCTCTTCCCATGTCAACCAGTGCGAGCCCGAAGTACGCCGGACCATAGCCGACATCCTTGCTTATCATCAGGCTGAACACGCCATCCGCCTTATCTCGTTCGCCCGCCGCCACATATGACATGCCGAGGACGTAGAGTGACGCGACATCGTCAGGCCACTTGGAGACGGCGCGCATGGCGGCATCTCTCGCGCCTCGTATGTCCCTGACCTCAAGCCTCGACCTTGCCAATCCGCGCCACGCATCCACGTTGTTCGAATCTGACTCGGAGCTACGCCGAAAGAAATCTGATGAGGAGTCATAATCACCCGATATAAATGCGACTTCGCCCAATATCGTCAATGCGCCTGAATCCTCTGGCCTGCGCTCAAGCGCTTCCAAGGCGTACGACCTTGCTTTCTCCGCGTTTGTGTGCTCCAGTTCCACTCGTGCTGCCCGAATGAGAGGATAGGGATCCTTCGGAGTGATCTCCGCTGCATTGACGAAATCATCGATTGCCCCGTCGATATCACCCATAACTGCCCTGAAGTTTCCTCTCTCCACAAACGCGCTCTGACATTTCGGGTCATTGGCAACGGCCTCATCAAAGAGTTGCCCGGCAATGGCATACTGACCGGTCTCAACAGACAACACCGCAATATTCACCACGGCGACGGTCATACTCGGATCCAACTCATAGGCCCGTTTGTAGTCCTCGATAGCCTCCGGCTTGCGGTTCAGGATCCTGCGGCAATCACCCCGATAGCGATAGGACGTTGCATCATTGGGGGACAGAGCGATCCCTTTGCTGAACTCTGCCTCAGCAACATCGTATTGGAAGAGATTGATGTACACCTTGCCTCGGCAGATCGCGACAGGAAGAGGGTTTGCCCCTCCAGCTTCGGCGGCAGACAAGTCGTCAAGAGCAGCGCCCTGAAGGTCAAATCCGCCATTTTCCACAAGAATCTGTGCTCTGAGAAGATAAAGCGGAGCAAAACTTGGTGAAGCCTCAATCGCCTTGGACAGGGTTGCATATGCGCGCCCGTAGTCTCTCTGGGAAACTGCAATTTCGGCGAGGGCTATCCGGAATTGGCGACAATCGTTGATATCCGTGGGCAGAGGATCAAGCAGTTTCTCTGCAGCACCATATTCTGCAACATGGATCAGAGCCAGTGCTTTCAGGAGCCGGATCCGCTGGATCGGGCTGCTCGGGAACTCTCGCTCCAGTTCGGCGAAATTGCCCGAAAGAGATGACAGAAAGATCGTGTATGCTGCGACCACAGGCGAATTCCTGATCAGGCGGATTTCGTTGATAATGGCAAGTGCTGCCGGGAAATCTCCAAGGTCGAAAAATGCCGAGGCAGCGGCGAGTTTGTCCTCATAGATGAACTTCCAGGTGCCATTGGACGAGTAGGTTTTCGCGGCTTCCTGCACTTCCCCGGATCGGTACGCATTCTCGACAGAATGGTCAAGAGGATAAAAAGTCATCGGAGCCCCGGAGACGCGTGACATAGCGGCCAGGAGCCCAAGAGTCATCAGAGCGAACGCCAGCGAACGTGGAAACCTTGTCATCAGTTGATAAACGGCCTTTTTGCCTTGAAGTTACGCGCGAAATGTTTTGCGCGGACAAGTATAGCATGCGTTTGCCATCGCACCGTGACGCTCTCCTGACTCGTGTTGACGGGCCAAAAACCAACTTCGCAGGAAAAACATGCTAAAATCAGCGGCGCAATCATTGCACGTGAACCTGAAATGGAAAGATTCTTAACTCCTTCTGAGATAACACGTTACTCCGAAGTCTCGCTTCCAGTCTTGCTGAAGGCAGTACATTCGGGGGAGCTCTCTGCAAGTCGGAGTCCGGATGGAGCCATCCAGGTCAGGCTCGAAGACGCAGTCACATTTTGCGATTCACACGACATCGATTCCTCAGCCTTGGTCAGGCTGCGCAAGAAACGAATTCTTGTCGTTGACGACGATGCCGACTTCGGGGAACTGGCCATCGATGTGTTGTCGGCGGAGCCGACCTTCCTATGCCGACTTGCCGCTTCCATCTTTGAGGCAAAGGAGATCTATCTCGAGTTTCGCCCCAATCTGATCCTTGTCGATTCAACGTTGCCGGACGGAAGTGGCAGTGAGTTGCTGACGGAGATCTGGAATCTTGGCATCGCGCCGCGACCGGTGGTTCTCGGCGTGACTGCGATTTCCTCCAAACGTGATGTGTCAGCGTTGATGAAGATGGGCGCGCGTGAAGTGCTGGTAAAGCCTATACCGCTGGGCCGACTTACCGAAATTGTCAAAGAATACCTTTCTGAAACGGAAACAAGACCTTGTTCTGACGAGGAAAACTCCAAGGAGTCCTGATGAACAGAAAATGCCGATTTGTCGCTGCCATCCTCCTCGCCGCACTTGCACCGACGCTGCTACTCGCCGAGGAT
>JBAZOJ010000364.1:0-2740 GCA_041648755.1 Candidatus Brocadiia bacterium | reverse complement strand
GAACTTCATGCTCTTGGCTGAGATCGTCCGCGACGGGGAGAAGCCCACCCTCAAGTCGTGGGAACGAATGGACAATCGTTACTCGGTCGGGCGGTTCGTATTTGACGTGACCCCACTTGCGGAGCGGCAGTAGCGCGCGGTGCGCCGAGCCTGACCATGCGACACACCACCCGCAGCTTGCGGACAAGGTTCGCGCCCCCGAAGCGCTCCCGCTGGTGAACCCCGCCCAAGATGAAGCTGCCGAGACGGCGGTCGCACAATTCCCAGCGGAGAGCAACAGCCGGTCACGACCACTCCGGCCCCGTTGTCGCACTAGCCCCCCTCGATCTAATTGCGCTGGTCTTTGTCTCCGACCATGGTGGAGTGCGGTACGAGACGGAGTCTTCACACGCTCCTCCCGGCGACAGAAAAACATCGCACAATTGCGTTGACATTTATCGCAAATATGCTATATTACTGTCAGTCTAGCTTGGGTTCTCAGCTGGGTGAGGCATGCCTGAAGTCGATGTGGTGTTCTATGCTGATGAAAATGGCACAGCGCCTGCGCTGGAGTGGCTGCATGGATTGCCTCCGAAAGTGCGTGACAAGTTCATTGTGCGGACCGAGCGATTGGCGGAATGTGGAAGCGAATTGCGACGCCCAGAGGCCGACCTGCTGCGAGATGGCATATACGAGTTGAGAGTGAGGAACATGCGGATCAACTATCGAATCTTGTACTTCTTCCATGGGCAACGAGCAGTGCTGTCGAATGGGCTGACAAAAGAAGACGAGGTCCCGAACGCGGAGATTGACCGGGCCGTGGGCAGGAGACAGTCGTTCGTACGCGAGCCGGAAAAGCACACGTACACAGAGTAGTGAGGTGGATGGCGATGAACGAGGGAAAGAAGACAGCTAATGCGGTCGAGATCCTTCGTCGACGATATGTCGGCGAAGACCCCGAGCGACAGGCGGCCATTGAGGCTGCCCGTGTTCACGCCGAAGTCGCTCGCACGGTCTATGAGCTCAGGACGGACGCGGGTTTGAGCCAAGAGGAGCTAGCCGAACTCATCGGAACGACACAGTCTGTAATTAGCAGACTCGAGGATGAAGAATATGATGGGCATTCCCTCTCGATGCTCAACCGTATTGCCAGAGCCTTGAACCAGAAGTTGGCCGTGGTCATGACGGCCAAGGATCCTCAGATCACCGCCGTCCGCTATGCCTTCCAGCTGGCGGTACAAACCCTCCGGAAGCAGCGAGGCCTCTCGATTGACAAACTGGCAGCGCTGACTGGAATCGACCGCGGGGAGTTGATCGCAGTTGAACGGAACCCCGGTTACCGGCCAACGCCGCTTACGCTGCACAAGCTAAGCAAGTTCTACAAGGTTCCCGAGGAGCGCCTGGCCGCCCTAGCCGGTGCTTTTCAAGAGGCTCCCCACGAGGTAACCGAGTCCGCGCTTCGATACGCGGCACAGTCAGAGTCGTTCGCCCAACTGACCAAAGAAGAGCGGAAGGCGTTTGACCAATTCATACAGACGTTGAAGTCAGAGAAATAGCGCACATGGGCGTGTGTTCGCTGGACTCCGGTACGCGTAGAGAGATTGAGAAGATCGCATGGGCATTGCTCAGGGAAACAGAGCTCACCTCGCCGCCCGTCAACGTGCCAAGGATCATCTCCCACGTCAAGTTGCACTGCGAATTCTATAGTCTACAGAACCCAACTGTTTTCGACCATACAAAACACAAGATCATCGTGTATGGCCAGAGGCTGGTTGGACTCTTGGGCAAGATCAAGCTCGTAGCCGTTCTGCTCTACGATGAAAATCGGATCGTGCTTGATACCACCTTACCAACGATTAAACACGACTGGTCAACGTGCCACGAGATTGGCCACAAGATTATTCCTTGGCACAAAACATATTTCCGAGGAGACACGGCGCAGACGCTCAATCCGGCGTGGCATGAGCAACTCGAGGCGGAAGCCAACGGCGTGGCCTCGGAACTGATGTTTTGCGGGCCGGTCTTTAGCCAAGAGGCGCACGACGTCGAACCCACTTGGGAACGCTTTGAGGAGCTGCACAGGCGATACGGGAAGTCGATGACCGCTACATTGAGACGCTTTGTTGAGCGGGGGCCAGACCGTGTGATGGCCATGCTGGTAAGTACCCCAGCTTGGAAAGAGAAACCCGAAGACCAACCGGAACGGTGGCGCCATTTCACGGGATCACCTCGGTTCGAGGCTATGTTCTCGGAGGTAACACCGCAAGAACTGCTCGCCCAAGTAGACCTGCACTCCGCGCGACGCCGCGGAGGGCCAATCGCGGAATTTCTGTTCTCCGCTGACGACGACAACGGCGAACCGCACGAGTTCCGCGCAAGATCATTCTACAACCACCACTACATCCTGACGTTGTTCGTAGAAGTTGGACAGTTGTCCGCCCACAGGATTATCGTCCCGGGCAATGTTGCTCTGTGAGGTTGAGGACGATGGACTTCCTCCACACCGACTTCTGGGGAGGCCCTGAAAGTACAGCAGTCATCACACTGAACGCACAATGCAACGTGCTCCTGCTTGATGATACGAACTTCTCGGCGTATCAACGCGGCGAGGGTTTCCGCTACTACGGCGGATGGGCCACGTCGTCGCCGGTGTATTTGCAGCCACCGCATCATGCCCATTGGCACGTTGTCGTGGACCTGGGCGGCGGAGCAGGCAGCGTGAAGGCAGGGATCCGAATTGTGAAGCATACAGCTATAGTCC
>JBAZOJ010000363.1:0-2776 GCA_041648755.1 Candidatus Brocadiia bacterium | reverse complement strand
CTTGAGCGAGTCGGGGATCTGGCCGTCAATATTGCTGAACGAGCGTTCACGATCGTAGAGCAGGAGTACATCCCTCTACCGAAGGAGTACTTCGCCATGGCAGAAAAGGTTCGCTGGATGCTGACGCGCAGCATTGATTCTTTAGTTAACACCGATGCAGCCCTTGCGCACAGAGTGTGCATCTCCGATGACAGTGTGGATGAACTGAACCAGAGGGTGTACGAGATGCTAAAGGGCGAGATGCTGCGTGAGCCAAAGTACCTTGAGACTCTCATCGGGTATCTGTCGGTCTTTCGACAACTTGAGAGGATCGCAGACCATGCAACGAACATTGCAGAGGATGTCATCTACTTGATCGAAGGCCAGATTGTCAGGCACCGGGAACCGGAGGAAGGAGAGAAACGGGCCGATTGACCGGCAACCGTTGTGCGGAGCCTCTATTCGCTGGACAGCCCTTCGACGATGCTCATTTGCAGGCCCCTGAGAGCGGGAAAAAGCACGCCCACGACACCAATAATCAGGGACAATCCGATTGCCGCGGAGATTACATAACTGTCCACTATCAGGAAGAAAGTGCCCTGAGACATCTTGAAGGGCAGGGAGTTGAGCAGGAAACCAGCCGCAAGGCCGACAGCGCCGCCAATAAGGGCCATGGCCACTGACTCCAGGGCGAGTGACATGAAGATGCTGGTTCTGCTGAAAGCCAGTACCCGAAGAGTCGCAATTTCCGCGACCCGGTTGATGATCGCAGTGTACATCGTATTCAGCCCGATAAGCGCTCCCGCAACTGCAATCGCGATGACCATGACAATCGACAGCCAGAACACCCACTTCAAGGAACCACCGACCTCGAAGTAGTAGGCTTTTTCTGACCAAGCCTTGAAGTACTTCTGAAGAGCGCCCGTGGATGAGAACACCGGCAGAGCAGCCTGCACGGCCTCCGGAGAGTTCATTTTGACGACGACAAAGGAGTGGGTTCGTCTTCTCAGTACCGTATGAAGGTCAGCTTCAAGGCACCAGATCTCACTTTCGACGACGGAACCGCCTGCCTCGAAGCGGCCCACGATTGTCCAGTCTGCCGCCTCGAAGTTCACCTTCTTACCAACGGCAAGAGCTTCTTTCGGCATACTCATCCTTAGATGAGCGTTTACTCCGGCAATCATCTCGTGCTCGTTCTCCGGCAGCCGGCCTTCGATGAGCTTGACCGACTTATGAACAGCATATGCCTTGGGGCCCACACCTCTTATGCTGATCGGTGAGCGCATCTTCTTTCCGGAGACCTCAGCCGAAATGTAAGGGACATGCATCAGCTCGGGGGAGACCAGAGCAGAGCCGTCGGGGCCGGTGGCAACTCCTTCAAGTTGCGAGAGATATTCAACTTCGTTGGGCTCGATGTTACTGAACAGTATGTTCTGACCCTTGCGGTTGATGGCCAGGATATTGCTTTCCTCACCCGAGACATCCATCCTGACCATGATTCCGCGTGTCAAGCCGAGCATGATCACGCAGGCGAAGACAACGATGGCTATTCCGCTGACGGTCATCAATGAGCGAATGGGCCTTCTTGTGAGATTGCGCAGTGAGTAGGATACCGGAAGCCCCATTCCTATTCCTCTTTTCCGAGAGCCTTAACGATGTCCAGTCGCGAAGCATTGAGGGCGGGGAGAAAGCTCCCGGCGGCTCCTGCGGCGATGATTGCCACCATGGTGAGAGTAAGCGCCCATGTGCCCGCCGACAGATTGACTGTCAGGCCACACGTCGAGACTGGCTTCACAACATTAGCCGCAATGAGCCAATAGACGCTCACACAGCCAATCACTGCGCCAAGGGCAGCTTGGACAATACCTTCAGAGAGAACCATCATGAGAATGGACGACGGACCGAAACCAAGCGTTCGCATGACGCCAAATTCACGGTACCTGTCACGCGTTGCCATCGAGATCGCATTGCCGACAGCAAGGAGGATGACGATGATAATGATACCGATGATAATGCGGCTGACATTTATCAGGTCGGTAAGTTGATCCAGCGAAGCTGCAAGGAAGTCCTTTTCAGGCTTGGCCTCCAGCACAACGGACGACGGCATCGTCTGGATAGCGGCTACAAGGGCGTCAGAGTCAGCGTTGGGCTTCATGTGCACAATGACTCGATTGGAAATTCCTTGTGAATCGGTGGCTTCCTGAAGGAACTTGCGGTCCACAAGAATGATCGAATCGTCACCGGTTCCATCGGTGGTGAATATACCGCGGACGTTGAAGCTGATATCACCGAGTTCTTTCAGAATGACGTTCTGCCCAATGCGCCAGGAATATCTGGCCGCGATGCGGTTACCAACCAGTGCCCCGGACTTGTCTTCGCGGAAGCTCTGCAGTTCCGGCTGGCTGATTTTGTAGTCTCCGAAATCCGTGAATATCTCCTTGTCCACGCCGTGCATGGCGATGATGTCGCTTTCTGACTGGCAGGAGGTCATGATTAATCTAACCGGCATGATTTCCGCAACCTGCGGAAGACCCGCGATCCGAGCCATCTCGGAATCGGGGAGCATCGAACTGGTGGGTCAGAACTTGTCCCGTTCGGAGACCACCACGTTGGACATCGATGCCGCACTCGAAAGTATCGAGTTCAGGCTCTGTTGTGAGGCAAGAAAGAAACACACTATGAATGCCGCTATTGCGCAACCGCCTACGGTTGCGATGAGGCGGGTTCGCGAACGCAGCATGTTCTTGAGTACGAGGGGAATCATCTTAAGCATGTATTGCGACTCCTTTTGCCGCAG
>JBAZOJ010000362.1:0-2779 GCA_041648755.1 Candidatus Brocadiia bacterium | reverse complement strand
AAAAGCGCGGTGACGATGCTGACGTACTTCTACTATCCCAGGGATTCCTGACCGGATTCCCCCTTGACAACGGCAGCCTTTCATGGATAGGGTGCGGTACCCCTGTGTCCGCCCATTAATGGGGCGTCGTCCGACGCCCACACCGACAACCGGGCAATTCGAGAATTACCCTCCTCGTCCGCCAAGGGCGGAAGGATCGCGTTGAGCGCGACTACACGACCAACATCGCAGACCACCTATTGTGCGGAGAAGACTTCACCCCTGGGAGCGCCACGCACCCGTCTGGCGCTTGTCCTCCGGAGGCGCGGCGAAGGAGGATGGCATTGGCTGTTGGTCGCCCTGGGAACGCCAAGCTCCGACTTGGCAAAGGCTGTTGGCCTTCAAAGTAAACGCGACCGTCCCGGCGCGTTCTTGGTGCATCGGTTTGCGGGTCGATGGATCAGCTAACGACGGAAGACTACGGACGAAGGACGCCTTGGATTTCTGGGACCGACGGGCTGAGGAGGAGCACCTTGACAAAGCTGATAGACAGGGCTAAAATCTCATGTCTACAATCCAAGCCCGGAAGGAGTCTCTTCCTGCAAGGGGATTTTTAAGGAGGCAGGATCGTGACCGTTGCCGTGTGTTTCAGGTGCGGTGCGTTGAAATCCGGAGCGCTCGACTCCTGCAGAATTTGTGGTGCGACCCCAGGGCGTGAGGACATTGCCTGGGCCCTGACAATGACAGACCATTACTTCGATAGAGAAACCCTGGTAGAAATGGGGAACTCTATCGCGGGTGGCAATTTGCCGCCCTTTGACAGGCAATTGCGGGAATATTTCCTCGATGCTGTGAGGGTTATTCCGGACCCACTTGTGGGCGGTCCACAAAAGAAAGAACCGACCGGAGTGGATGCACTCGGGGACTCGCCGTGGGAGTTACCTCCCGGGCAATTTGACAGACCCTACATCATAATCCACCCAAGAACGACCTTCAGAGATCTCATCTACTGCTCCGGGTTTGAGACATGGGATTGCATGGAACAAGAAGAACAAGACAAGATCCACGCGCATTACCTTAGTGAATATCCGTTTCTCCCCTTTACAGAAAGTGACGACCAGGGCGGCTGGAATGACAGTCTCTGGGCGCCCCGTGCGGGCGGAAAACCCGTGAAGCGTGTCGATGAACGCTATATCCGGGTGCTCTGGGCTCAGGATGCATTTGAGTGGTTGGCAGGGCCCATGGCACTGCGGCTTCACGATCCGGTCCTCGATAGCATTTCTGCATCGCTTCGGAAGCATGGCAATTCCAGCACTATCTTAGCACCGCGCACGATCCCGGTTGAAGTCGACCTTGCAATGATTAGGTGCTACACTGGGCGAGGTGATAAGTGGGCACGCTCCTCCTCTAGGGACTCTACGGAGTGGAAGTTGCTTTCTGGAAAGCTGCGGGGTAATGGCAAGTTGGCACTCACTGTAGCGCTCTGGGGGCTGGCGGGCTGGGCATTCTGGTGGTTGATCTCTTGGGTTATAGGCACATGACGGCTCACAAATCCTGCAACTTGGATTCTTTCACGGGCGGGAGACTGTCAAACGGAGGATGCTGACTTGTCTAACGAGCAGTGAGCGGGTTTCAAACCCGCCCGGGCTATCCTGGCGGGTTATCCTGGTCACTTTCCATGGGGAGTCATTGTAGCGGAAATTGCTGAGAAACCTCGGCAAGCTCGTCCAATATTAACGACTTCTCGGTACAGTTTGACAGGGCGTCTTACTGCCGTGCGTCTGCAATTCTCTACGGGAGGAGCAATGAACGTTTTTGTGAGCTACAGTGTGAATGACGTTGAGGTGGTCAGGAAATTCGTCGAACAGCTTCGGGCGATTGGCGTGACAGTGTACTGGTGGGACGACTGCAAGGAACTTGGCAAACGCCCCGATAGTCAAATCAAGGAGTGGATTCGTGCTTCAAGCGTGGTTCTTGTGATAGTCACCGACAGTTCTGTTAAGAAGGCGCTTACGGTCGGCATGGAGGTCGGGTGGGCTGATGAACAGGGGAAGATGATCATCCCCTTCGTTCACAAATCGATTCCGAGAGACCAACTCGGTTTTCTGGGAAGTATGGCCGACGAGAGGTTCGATGAGAGCAGCATTGATCGAGCCTTAGAGGCCTGCCGCACAAACATCGAAAGGGAAATCCTCGTCGCCACCAACATCGCCGAGGAAAAGGCTCAGCGAGATGGCTTGAAGACGTTAGGCATCATCTGCGTGATTGTAGGGCTGCTTCTCCTGTTCTTTGCATCCAACGAATAGCCTACCGGATTCTTCGCGAGGTCTGCCGTGTATCGGCGAAGCTACAGATGGAAACGCGAAGCTCAAGTGCGCCTTCAAGCGAAAGCTGGGCTTGCACCTTCAAGGGACGTGCTGGGCACTTGGCAGAGGCTGCCGGATCGGCCAAAGACAAAAGACGCAAGACGCCGGGCTACCCCCCCCCATAACCAAAATACCCGTCGGGGGGCGCTATCTTCGGCACCGATTGCGAAACAACACAGCGGGACAGAGTGGAATGCAAAAGGTGTAACGTATTCTCAATTCAGCAGTATCCATTTTTGTTGTGATGGCGGGACGGTATGTTCCGAGAGTTTTGTTTCTACAACGGCTCCGCAAGACGCTGGGGCAGAAAAGGTGGGGGTATGCCACGATTCAAGGTAGCTCACATCCGTGAACAAGGTGTGGATTTGATCATCGTGCCGCTTGAAAGCGCTTTTGGCTTCAAGGGAGCTTCGGAGCAGCGTGCTGCAGTTGCT
>JBAZOJ010000361.1:0-2781 GCA_041648755.1 Candidatus Brocadiia bacterium | reverse complement strand
CGGGGGATCGTCAATCCCGTCAGTGTATGGTTGCCAAAGGAAGAACTCGTTGTTGCCCAGAAGGCGCGGATACATCAATGGATCCGCTTCAAACTGGTTGAGGATGCCGAGCCCGTCGTGTCCGTACCGGATCTGAACTTGCGGATAAAGGAACTCCTTCTCCACCCGCACTTCCTTCTTGTCAGGTTCGAGCAGGACCTTGCCAGCAAACCAGGCGCCTCCGCCTTCGAAACTCCTCTGCAACTTGAGCCGCAGGCCCCCGTATGAGCCTCTGCTCTGCTCGGTGTATTGATTGTTCTGCGCCTGTCGCGCTGGTGTGAGGATCTTGGCATAGAGAGGTTCGGGTAGCATCCAGATGTAGTCACGAAAGGAAGGAACCAAGGCAAACCACAGCAGATTCGACCTTTGCGAGGAAGCATCCCCCTTCCGCAGATTGGTGGAGATGGCCGAAAAGCAGAAACGCACTGCAAGGCGCAAAGATGATGGACCATTGGCCTTTGGTGCGTTTCCGCCCCATAAGTCAGCGTCCTGCGAAACGAACCAGTCCGCAAAGTACTCCCTTGCGATGTCCTGAATCTTCGTCTTGCTCGTGACCGCAATTGAATCCGGGACTTCCTTCAGCAGCACATCCTTCAGTGTGACGTTGTCCCACAGCCAAGCGGCGTGCGCTGCAGCGGGGTAGTAGTCGCGGGCGCCCAGCGCATCCACGGATACGCGCCATTTCTCAACTCTCTCTCGTACGGTATCGCCCCTGAACTCCAGCCGGTCCCTGTACTCCTTTACGGTTCTTTCGTGCCGATCAAGGATTCCGTTCTCCAGCGCGTATTTGCGATACATTTCGCGCCTGCGAGCCTCGGTCTCGGCATATCGTGGGCGGTCGTCAGGGATCCGGCGTAGCGTCTGCATTATCGACCTGCAGCCAACCGTGAACCGCTTCATTTCGAGATCAGGGGTGACCGGTTCGACAGTCTTTCCCTCAAACCACAGCCGAAGCCCCAAGAACATCAGGATTTCGCTCTTCCACGGAATCTTCTTGTGCTTCATAGTCTTGGGATCCACCCCGGTGGTGAAGAAGGCAGCATCGAACTCGCGTATCCCGCTCGAACGGAAGAAGTCCGCTGCTCCGGAGGGGAACGTCGATGTGATGTCAACGATTGCCCTATCGGACAGGAGGCGGAAGAACTCCGCCTCCTGCTCTGCGCTGGGATCGTCCGGCAAAACGTTATATGCCTGCATTATGTCCGGCTTAGGGACGACAGGCTCCTCGGAATAGGCTGACGCGGCAATGAAAAGAAATCCGATAACCATAACACTGAGAAGGCGTTTCACTGTGGTTCCTTTCCCTTGTCATCAATGGAGTTGGGTGAACCAGCTCTGGTCCGTACTGCTGCCGAAGTCGTCATACACCTCGCCTGTCGCGTTCCAAACTACATCTTCGTAGCTGGTGTTCGTGAATCCACAATCATATGTGCAAATTGTGCGACCATATTGGTCTTGCGACAGAGTTGGACCGGTGAAGGCGTAGCCACAGCCCGCCTGAGGATCGCTGATGCTGAGCCGCCAGCTTTCCCCGACCCACTCATTGTCAAAATAGGTTACTGTGATATCGGGATAGGACTCAGGCAGCAAGGGCAGATCGCCGAGAATATCTGTGCTCACGACCCGCGGTCCATTGGGCCAGTAGATTACTAAGTAATTAAAGGTCTCTGAATGGCTACACTGAGCCCGCGCCACTGTTACGCGGAACTGGCCCCATTCCCCGGCGTGGTCGGCCTGCAGCGGGTCAAGAGTAGTATCGATAATTTCCTTCCTGGCCAGAACCTGGTTGATTGTCGCGTCATAAGTCCCGTCGCCACCCGTAATGTTGTCGAAACTGCCCTGGCTGATAGTACTGCCTGTTCTCGTGAGTGCTACCCATGAGACTGTGTAACTCGCTGACTGCAGGTTGTGGGTGGTTGTTGGAGTGACTCGGATTTTCGCACCAACATAGGCTGTTCCGGTTGTTCCGCTGATGTACCCGCAGATGCTGTGATTGTGGTCACCATGCGACGACCCGCCACTACTGGATGACCAGCATTCGCACCATTTGATGCACGAATTCGGGTTTTCACCATTAATCTTGACCGCAAAACTCAGGCTCGCAACCGACACCGCAAAGATCAACAGGAACGTCATCGTCATCGCAATTCGTCTTGTCAGAGGTTCCTCCTTGGCCCGAAGGCCGTCATTCGGTTATGTTTCCAATCGATTCGATGCCACTCATGATTATATTCTCTACAGCTAACATACACGAGTCTGCCCTACTTGTCAAGCGGTTCTTTCTGACACTTGTGGCAATCATCGTGAAACGCGCTGCAGGGCTGTTCCGCGTGTCGCTGGGATCCGGGAGAATTCCGTTGCGCGGGATATCCCGAGGATTGGAGGCAACGCCAATGAGGAGGATTTGACTACGAGAAATATACGCAGGTCCTCAGGGAAGGCAGCGAGCAATGAAATTAGGAAGAACGCACAATGGTTCACAACTCAGGCGAAGAGGCAATCCATCATATCCTGTGCTTCGATGTAGAAGCACCGGCCGAAAACCCGGGAAGCGGATATTTTCTACCACGACCGCTTCGTCGGCGAGGTCTGAAGACGAGCCAACGCTTCGTCGGCGAGGTCCGGAAGTCCGAGCCAAACACATCCTCCTTCGCTGCGCCTACGGAGTTACCATGTAGTCGAGCCCAAGCCTTGGGAAAAGAAAAGGCCAGTGCCTCGATCCGGATGCGGTATATGGAAAGT
>JBAZOJ010000360.1:0-2839 GCA_041648755.1 Candidatus Brocadiia bacterium | reverse complement strand
TCCTCAAGCATCTCGACTGCCTCATCCATCTTCTGAGCCATGTAGTAGTTCGCACCGCAGTTGTACATAGCAAGGGGTAGGTTGGCGGAATCCGGAAACTGCTCGGTCACGGCGTAGTATTGCTGTGCGGCAAGATCATACTGCTTTGTGCTGAACAGCGAGTATCCGCGCAGCATCATGACCTGCTCCAACTGCGCACTGTCCGGGTACTTTGCGATGAACGCATCACTTGCCGTCAGTGCATCTGCATATTGACCGTTCGCAAATGCAGCCTGAACCACCAGAAAATCCCATTGGTCGCCTCCGACCAACGGGAACTTCGTAGTGTACTCGCTGGCCTTGGCCTGAACTTCCTTCATATGTGCTTGGAATTTGTCAGGCGTCACGCGGGTACCGGCAAAGCCCGCGAATTCCGAGAGAGCAGTCTGTTCTTCAGCAGTGAGTTTGCGCGGTTCGGGAGTAGCAGCTACTAAGGGGGACATTGTCGCAGCGGGGCTGGTAACTTGGCCCGAGGAAGGATTGCTCTTCGGGGCACAGCCCTGAGCCACTGCAAATGCGAGGAGAATGGAGATGAGGAGGACTGCGGTTTTCATGTTACCTCTTTCAGAAAAAGCTTAAGGCGATTCGACAGCACAATCCGTTCCCTGTCGGAAGTCGGATGAGAACGGTACACGCAAGGCCACATCTGACAATATACTCTCTTGTGAACTCAACACCATAGTGCAGCGCGATCATGGTCATGGAAGGCTGCAGCGCAACGGATTTCACGGCTTTTCGAATCTGCATTCGACAGAGCCGAGCTCCGCAGGCAGTCTTCGAGATACTGCCGCATGTCATGTACACGGCCTTACAGGCCGGTGTCAGTCCATCCCACTATCGATACGACAACACAGGCAGTAGTATCATGCGGGCCACACACGGCCTGACAGGCCACTTTGCACGAGTTTCGCAATAAACCGGTAACAATACTCACTCATGATCGCGAGATTCTGGCTCAAGGATTTTCCTTGCTTTCCGCTCCCCTTGGGAGCCGAATGCCGATCCGAAGTTAGAAAGTGCCACATCACATACCACGCTGTCATCAGCCACTTAAGGGCCTTACAGGCGCACGTTCCCAGTTTCACCCATGCCTGGCATTTGTCCGGGCAGCAACTTACCCGTACTTGCGAGGCAATGCGCGCAGCCAGATTCTGCCGATGTTTGCCGCGGCAGCGGTCTCGGGAAACTCCCATCAACCATCTCAGCCTGGCAAAATTTTCGCTCGTACTCGCAGCAATAATACGTAGCTCTCGGCAATACCCGTTT
The DNA here is from genome assembly GCA_041648755.1 of Candidatus Brocadiia bacterium. Classification (GTDB taxonomy): domain Bacteria; phylum Planctomycetota; class B143-G9; order B143-G9; family B143-G9; genus JBAZOJ01. The sequence goes on along the minus strand of JBAZOJ010000360.1, from coordinate 1,534 downwards.
CCTTCATCAGGTATCAGGAAAAACGCCAGTTTCACGGCACTGCGCTTGGGATGAGCCTTGCAGGCTGCTTTCAGATCTCTGCCTTTGCACACTCCTGAGTTATTCAGGCCTTGGGGATGGCGCAACGACAAAAGAGAAGAGAGAAAATGCTTGACAACAAGTTTTTACCGCTGTAATATGAGCGCGATCGCGTTAGAACCTGTCTTTTCTGTGGTCTACCTTCTGAAAGGGGGAGCTGTGAACAAGGGCGAACTGGTGAAGGTGATTGCCGATGAACTCGGCGTCTCCAAGGCCGCCGCGGCCAAGTACCTCAACGCTGTGCTGAACGGCGTGAAGAAGGGCCTGAAGTCGAAAGAACAGAAGGTCCAACTCGTCGGATTCGGCACCTTTGTGGTGCGCAAGAGGAAATCTCGCAAGGGAATGAATCCCCGCACTCGTCAGACGATCAACATCTCTGCGAGCAAGACGGTCGGATTCCGTCCCGGCAAAGAGCTTAAGGCCGAGCTCTAGTCCTCACGATCGGCTAAGCTAAAGGCGGGCCGCAAGGCCCGCCTTTTTCGTTGAAAATGAGCCTAAATAGCCGATAATCGTTTAGTCATAGCGTCGGAGAGAAAATGACGACGACTCTCGTTTTAGGATTGCAGTGGGGAGACGAAGGTAAAGGCAAGGTTGTTGACCTGCTCGCCGAAGAAGCAGATGTCGTTGTTCGCTTCCAGGGCGGAGCCAACTCAGGCCACACTGTACAGATCGAGGATCGCAAGTTCTTCCTTCATTGCATTCCCTCCGGTATTCTTCGCCCGGAGGTTCTCTGCCTTCTTGGCAGGGGGATGGTTCTTGACCTGTCTTCAGTGAAAGAAGAGATTGACGGCCTCAAATCCGAGGGCGTATTGGTAAACGGGCGCCTCTATATCAGCCCGCGTGCTCATCTGGTTCTTCCTCATCAAAAATTGCTGGACGTTGCACGCGAGAAGAGCGCCGGAGACGGAAAGATCGGCACCACTGGCCGGGGCATTGGTCCCTGCTACTCCGACAAAGCTTCTCGGACAGGGCTGCAACTCGGTGAGATATTCGACCCGGTACATCTTAGGAGCCGCCTGGAACAGGTGCTTCCTTCCGCGAACGCTCATCTCAAGCACATCTACGGAATAGACGCCCCGAGCCCCGCCGAAGTGAGTGCGGAACTCCTTGCATTGGCGGATTATTTCCGCTCTCTTACGGGTGACGTTCCAAGAATGATCTGGGACGCTTTCGAAGCCGACAAACGGATTTTGTTCGAGGGAGCTCAGGGCGCATTGCTGGACTTGGACGCTGGAAGCTATCCTTTTGTCACTTCATCGACTACTATCACGGCCGGAGTATGGTCAGGGACCGGCTTCCCCTCTACGCTGATCGACCGGACTGTCGGAGTCCTCAAGGCATATACTACCCGAGTTGGCATGGGCCCCTTCCCCACCGAGATTCAGGGAGAACTCGCCGAGAACCTTAGGAAACGGGGCAACGAATTCGGCACGACCACAGGGAGACCCCGACGAAT
>JBAZOJ010000359.1:0-2867 GCA_041648755.1 Candidatus Brocadiia bacterium | reverse complement strand
GAAAACACTTGTCCTAAAGGGATTTTCTCGAAGAGAGACAGACTCAAAACCTGGAGCATCGTGTACAAGCTGGCCTCCACATGGAGCCGCTTCTTGACGAGGGCCACGAGCACGTACACGGCAATCGCGATCCAGAGCTGGGTCTTCACGGCGTTCTCGGAAGTCCCGTAGAAGGCCTTGATCCGCAGGTGCTGCTTGAGCCACTTGAAGAACAGCTCCACTTGCCAGCGGCATTTGTAGAGCTGGGCGATGGTCAGGGCCGGCAGGGTGAAGTTGTTGGTCAGGAAGACCAGCCACCGGTGGTGCTCCGCATCGAAGTAGCGAATCCGCCGGAGGCGCTCCGGGTAGCGCTGTTTGCTGGAGAAGCCGAACAGGCGAATGGTCTGATCCGAGGCCACCCCGGTGGTGCGATCGGCCGGCTGCGAATCGAGGTACCGGAAGCGGAAGTTCCGCTTGGCCCGGGTCACGAAGAACCCGTGGGCTTGATGGAGGCGGTAGAGCCGGGCGAAGTCGAGATAGGCCCGGTCGAAGATGTAGACGGCTCCGGCCTCGATCGCCAGCCGATCGAGCAGGTTCACGTCGTGCACGCTGGCCGGGGTGACAAAGCACCCTGCGGGGATGTTCCCGCGGAGATCCAAGAGGGTGTGCAGCTTGACGGCCCCCTTCCGTTTCCGGAATGTCGCCCAGGGGAACAGCGCGAGGCAGAGGTCGATCGTTGTCGCATCGAAGGCGTAGACGGTCTGGTCCAACTCGACCCCGAACGGCTCGGTCGCATAGAGGCGTCGCGCCTCCGCGATCAGCCCCTGGGCGAAGTCGGCATAGATCCGCCAGTCCCGGGTCTCGTTGGCATGGGCTAACGTGTTGCGGGCGACGATGCTCCGGAAGCCCATGTGGTAGAGCTTGGGCTGGGCCACCCGGAGGCAGGCCTGGATGTCCCGCAGGCTCTCCCGGTAGGTGAGCTGGGCGAAGGCCAAACAGAGGAACTGGTCCCAGCAGGAGAAGGTCTTGACCTTGTAGTGGCCCCCGTACCGCTCCACGCACACCCGGAAGTCGTACGGAGAAAGGAAGTCCATCAACTGGGCGAAGATCGTACGACCGGCGTTCACGGGCGGGCTCCTCTCGCGCAAAGGCGCGAGTATCGCCCGCGGCAGATCGCCGGTTCAAATCGATAAATCGGTTGACAGGCATTCTGACCAGCATCATCAAGGAGTTCCGTTCGTTCGGCGGTTCAACGTTGGGACAGCAGTGATTGGCGCTGATAACCTAAACGACGCCGTGGAGGTGAACGTCTTTGTTCGGGCAACCGACCGTATACCCGGCTACTGCATCCCCGAAGCCCACTCCGACTATACGGGCGCGTCGTTCGACATCCATCGCGGCGATATCCTTGCGGTCGGCGAAGGCCAGGTGTTTCACATCGAGAGCGATTTTGACTCGTTGAGCAGAATCGGCTCAATCATGCAGATCAACGAGTCGCCCAAGGACGGCGACATTCCGATGGAACCCAGCTTTGATGGGGACAAGATCGTCATTTTCCTGTCAAAGAGCGATTTTACGGACTACAAGCTTCTGAAGCTGCATGAGGGCGTGCGTGGTCCTCTGACGACGACGATAGTTCTCCCGATTCTCGTCGAAGCGCTCCACATTTTGAAAGACGAAAGCGACGGCATGGATGATACCCGGCGCTGGGTCCGAGCGCTTACTCGCCGGATCGAGAGCCTCGGGTTCCCCGGCGAGTTGCAACCCCTCTTGCTGGCGCAGAAGCTCTTGGAGTTGCCTGTGAAACGAGCTTTGTCATCAGCGCGCATGCTTGCCGAGGCTTCCTCGTAAGGAGTGGTTTATGAGTTCGCTGACCATTTTCAAGAGTACGTTTGTAAACGCGCTGCGGAGTTCGATCTCGGCAAACCTGGACAAGTACCTTCGCGACGATGTCTGGGTGTCCGAAATGTCGACGCGAAGCAGCCGGGAGATGCAGACGAGCGTCGAGATATCCGAGCCTTTGTGTCTCGACTTCCCGGGGGATGGCGACCACAAGGATACGGAGAATGCGATCCGCTTCCACAAGGCGCTTCGCCACCTCACGCCGTTGCAGGCCCGCGATCCGCGGCTGTGGACCAGGCTCGCACATGTGGAACTCTGGCCCTACATGCGCCAGAGATGGAATGCGGAAAGGCACATGGCAAACCGCGACCGGGCTGCCCGGTATGTGGAGACGCGGTACTTCGTCACGCAAAGCCAGAGTCGTGCATTGCTGCGCCACGGCATCGCTCGGTTGTGGTGGACTGCGCATTTGTCGCATGATCCCGACCGTGAGAATCCTTATGAGTTGACGGCTGTTCTGCTGTCCACCTTGGATATCACGCAGCAAATTGTTGAGCGCGGTATGGGACGCGCCGACAACATCAACAAGGGATTTCTGGCGTTCCTGCTTGGAAACGGCGGCGTCCTGCTATCTGGCGGAGACAAGAACCGAACGAGAATACGGCGTCTCGCCAAGCATCTGAACATGCTTGGGGGCGTATGCGTACTCGATCTCCTCAGCCAGTCGGATGTCGCGGAGATACTGGCCAAGGAGTTCGCTCGCATACAGGAATCTGAGGCTGTCAAAGGCAACCCGGATGCTGTGCCATGACCGACACCTTCAGCCCGGAGGAACGCTCGCGGATCATGTCGCGCATCCGCAGCCGTGGCAACGCCGCCACCGAACTCCGATTTTTAGAGATACTCAAGAAACACAAGATTGCCGGATGGCGGCGTGGTTTGCCTCTGGCGGGCAGGCCGGATTTCGCTTTTCCGGCCGCCAGAATTGCAGTGTTCATCGATGGCGATTTCTGGCACGGTAATCCCAAGGGATTCCGACTCCCCAA
>JBAZOJ010000358.1:0-2869 GCA_041648755.1 Candidatus Brocadiia bacterium | reverse complement strand
TCGCCAAGGCCGGTGGCGGCATCGCTGGCAACGCCGCCAAAGATTTCGAGGAAATCACCTGCGCCCTCGGCGACCAGTTTCCTGCCACCCTCGATCTCGAAGGCCAAGGCCGTTTCGCCCTCGGCTACTATCACCAGAAGGCCGAATACCGTCGCCGCACCGCAGAGCGCAAAGAAAGGCAGGCCGCGGAAGCAGCCAAGTAACCTCCTCCCATAACCAAAACCCATATCACCATGAATCACCGCTACGACTTCGTTTATCTCTTCGACTGCAAGGACGGCAACCCGAACGGCGACCCTGATGCCGCCAACGCCCCGCGCATCGATCCGCAGGACATGCACGGTCTCGTCTCTGACGTGTGCCTCAAACGCAAAGTCAGAAACTATGTGCTAGCCGTTGGAGGCGATGGCCGGGACATCTTCGTCCAGACCAAGTCTCCACTTAATCCAAGGATTGCCGATGCATGCAAGGAGGCAAACTTGCCCGATTACAAGAAGGCGGATGGCAAGTGGGATGCCGACAAAGCGAAAGGCCGGTCGCAGAAGGATATTCGCTCAATTCAGCAAAAATTGTGCGCTCGCTACTTTGACGTGCGAACCTTTGGAGCAGTTATGTCTACAGGGCCTAATGCAGGGCAGATACGTGGACCGGTGCAATTGACGTTCTCTCGGAGTGTGGATTCCATTCTCCCTCTCGATCTTTCGATCACCCGGGTAACCGATGTTGACAAGGAAGAGGGAGAAATGGGCCGCAAGAACCTCATTCCCTACGGCCTCTATCGTTGCCACGGATTCATCAGCGCCCACCTCGCCCGTGAGACCGGCTTCAGCGAGGCTGATCTGGCCCTCTTCTGGCAGGCTCTCCAGCAGATGTTTGATCACGACCGTTCCGCCTCCCGCGGCACCATGGCTCCGCAGAAGCTCATCGTCTTCAAACATGCCACCCCCTTGGGCAATGCCCCGGCTCACAAACTCTTCGAGCGCGTTGTCACTCCTCCCGTCGGTACGCCCCGCTCATTTGCCGACTACCAAGGCAAAATCATCATCAACCGGGACGGGCTTCCACAGGGAGTGGAGTTGATCGAAATGCTGTGAGCCTGCCCGACAGTCCCCTCCCCCTTAGCGCGCTCAACGACTTCCTCTACTGCCCGCGCCGGGCGGGGTTGAAGTACATCGAGGGTCTGCGCGGTGACAACGAGCATACCGTTCTCGGGAACCTCGCGCACGAGCATGTGGACTTTCCCGGATTCGAGCAGCGTGCGGGCTGGAAACTGCTGCGGGCGCTGCCGCTGTTTTCCGACAAACTTGGCCTCTCCGGCAAGGCCGACCTGGTCGAGGTTCGCTACGCTCACCTCGAATCTGAAATTGCAGATCACAAATCTGAGATTCACAGCCGCCAGGTCGTGCAGGCGCGACCGGTCGAGTATAAGAAGGGCCCCAAGCGCCGGTTCGACAACGACGAGGTGCAGCTCTGTGCGCAAGCACTCTGCCTGGAGGAGATGTTTGGCATCACGGTCGACTCGGGCGCGATCTTCTACGCGCAGTCGCAGCGTCGCCTAGAAATCGCATTCGATGACACCCTGCGCGCACTCACGTTGCGCACGATCTCAGATCTCAAATCCCTCATCTCAAATGCCACGGCCCCCGCCGCGGAACTCAAACCCCAATGCGAAGGCTGCTCATTGCACGAAGTCTGCCTGCCCGAACTGGCCCGCTCCGCCACCGCCTGGCGGTCCGCCGAGACCCGGCTTTTCACTCCGGACGAGTGAGTATTCCGCCGCCAATCTGTAATCTCAGATTTGAGATTTGAAATCCAAGCCCCCATCCCCATGCCCACCTACCAGCGCTTTGAGGACCTTCCTGTCTGGCAGGCCGCCGCCAAGTTATACGATTCGACCGACGACTTCCTCGACCATGCGCCGCTGCGGCTGCGGCCGAGCTTCCGTGACCAGCTTGAGCGCGCCGCGCTCTCGATCTCCAACAACATTGCCGAAGGCTTCGAGCGCGGCACGACCAACGAACTGCTGATGTTCCTTTACATCGCGCGCGGCTCCGCCGGCGAGGTGCGCTCGATGCTCATTCTCGCTGCGCGCCGGCCCTACCTTTCAGATCTCAAATCTGAGATTTCAGATCTCATACTCCTCGCCGAGTCCTGCTCCCGCCAGCTCCGCGCCTGGGCGGATTCCCTCCAGAACTCCAACATCGCCGGTCCGCGGCACCTCAACGAGAAGACTCGCGCTGACTACCAGAAGCGCAAGGCCCGCGAAGCCGGCGCAGTGCAATTCCAGCAGATCCTGGCGCAACACCTTCCGCCCGACCATCCGTTGCATCCCAGCCGTCAGCGGCGCGATTCCGCCGGCGAATCCCGAGACTGAGATCTCGGATTTCAACTCACCCCGTATGTCCCAGATCATCCAAAACACGCTCTACCTGCTGACGCCGGGGCTCTACATCCACCGGGATCACCTGTCGCTGCGTATCGAACAGGACAAGGCACTCAAGCTCTCGCTCCCCATCCACAACCTTGAGTCCGTGCTGGTTTTCGGTCCGAGTTCGATTTCGCCCCCCGCCATGCAGCTTTGCTGGGAAAACGGCGTGGCGGTCGCCTTCCTTTCCGAGCACGGTCGCTTCCTCGCCCGGGTCGAAGGCGTGCCACAGGGCTCCGTGCTCCTCCGTCGCGCGCAACATCGGATTGCCGGGGATGCCGCTCTTTCCCTGCGGCTGATCAAGAACCTCGTCGCCGGCAAAATTCAGAACAGCCGCTGGCTCCTCAACCGCACCGCCCGCGAGGCGACCGACGAAACCGAGCGCACCAGACTGGCTGAAACCGCGCTCCAACTCGCCTACGCCCTGCGCGAACTGCCCGCCGT
>JBAZOJ010000357.1:0-2869 GCA_041648755.1 Candidatus Brocadiia bacterium | reverse complement strand
CACGCCGCCCCGACCATCTCATAGCTTGTTAGCGCGTCCCGGTGGGAAGGTCGGCGGTTTCCACAGGATCTTCGACAAATCCGCCCGCCCCAACCATTTTGCTTCTGGATCGGCTTCTCTGGAACCTCAAAGATCTGCCTATAACTATACCTCAATGTACTACGTCTACATTCTTCGCAGTCTTCGTCACGGCAGACTCTACGTAGGCATCACTACTGATCTTCGCCGTCGTCTTGCCGACCATAATAACGGCAAGGGAGGCAGGCACACCCGCGCAAACGGGCCCTGGGAGCTTGTCTACAGTGAACCTCAGCAGGACAGGTCAACGGCGACAAAGCGCGAGGCGTTTCTGAAGAGCCCGGCAGGCTTGAAAGAGAAGAAGAGATTGGCTGAGTCGTTGAGCGACAACAACCTCAAGGAACTAGTGGCTCCCCACATCACGGGACAAGTCTTCGAGCGCATCGAGCCACTGCTCAAGGGGTACTCGCACGATCACAAGTACATCGTCTGGTGCGCGGGTGCACCCCGGTTCCTGCTGCGCATGACCCCCGCGCAATCCTTGAAGCGACGCCAGATTGAGTATGATGCCCTCCTCGCACTTTCGGCCCGAGGGATACGATGCCCGGCACCTGTCGCAGTGGGATTGACGCCCTGCGGGAGTATGAGCTTCTCGCTGGTCGAGTACATTATGGGCGATGACGCAGAGCAGATTCTGCCGGGCCTTCCGGAGGACTTGCAGTACCGGCTGGGCCTCGATGCCGGACTCGAGTTGTGGCGTATCCACCAGTTGACTGCTGATGAGCCGCATAATGCTTGGCTGGAGCGCCGTGTCCGGAAGTACCGCCGCCGCGTGGAAGAAGCAAGCAGACTTGGCCTTACGTTCTTCGGACAGCATCTTGTCGAGGAATACATCGAGCGCCATCTGGGGCTGTTAGAAGGCTCACTTGTGCGTTTTCAGCATGACGATTACCACCCGGCAAACATGATTATCAAGGACGGCAAGTGGGCGGGCATTGTTGACTTCAACCGTTGCGATGTGGGAGATCCGATCGAGGAGTTCTACAAAGTGCCGTGGTTCACCATTCGATCGAGTGTTCACTTCGCGCGCGGCCAGGTGGACGGGTACATGGAAGCATCCGGCATCGGCGATTTCTGGGCTCGCTATAGTCTCTTTGTTGCCCTTAACCTGCATGGCAGCTTAGTATGGGAGCATGAGAACGGCAGTCCCGAGCGGCAGTCTCAATGGCTGGGGTTCGTCAGGGAGATCGTGGAAACTCACGACTGTGCGGGCAATGGACCGCCGAAGTGGTACAAGGAGCAGGCCTGAGCCATGATTGAGATCCGCGAATGTCTTGAAGGCGATATCGAAGGCGCGAAGCTCATCGCGGAGGGGGCAATTAGCCCTATTGGGATACCCTTGACGGATGTCTACATGGAAAAGGAACTCCAGACAGCGAAGCTGGACACGCCTCTGACTCCAACCGATTGACCGCGCCCACAATCCCTTAGAATAGCCTTGGCGCGCGACACTACCCCTCACCGACAGGACAAGGATTGATTCATGCCCACGCCCTTTGACGTCCGCACGGTCTCCGGGCTGTCCGAGACTGAGGCCACGCGGCGCCTTGAATCGGAAGGCTACAACGAACTACCCGTCAGCACCCAGCGTGGCATCTTCGCCATCGCCATCGAGGTTTTCCGCGAGCCCATGTTTCTGATGCTTGTGGCCTGCGGCCTGCTTTACCTGATAATGGGCGAACCCATAGACGCAGCCATGCTCCTTGGCTTTGTGTTCGTCGTCATGGGCATCACAATTGTCCAGGAGCGCCGGACCGAGAAGGCTCTTGACGCCTTGCGAGATCTGTCCAGCCCGCGCGCACTGGTGATCCGCGATGGTAAACAGCACAGGATAGCGGGTCGCGAAGTGGCTCGCGGCGATTACATTGTTTTGGCTGAAGGCGACCGGGTGCCCGCCGATTCGGCGCTTCGCTTTGTCATGAACGTGTCCGCTGATGAGTCACTTTTGACCGGCGAGTCAGTACCTGTACGCAAGGCTGCTTCACTGGAGGCCATGGAAGTCGGAAAGCCCGGCGGGGACGACCTGCCGTTTGTGTTTTCCGGATCGCTCATCACCAGCGGACAGGGCGTGGCCGAAGTGCTCGCGACCGGCCCGCGCACGGAACTGGGCAAGATCGGCAAGTCACTACAGGGAGTAACAACAGAAAGTACCCTCCTGCAAAGGGAGACCGGGCGGCTTGTGCGCAACCTTGCCTTCGTAGGTCTCTCTCTGTGCGTACTGGTAATAGTCATCTACGCGCTTTCGCGTGGGAACACCGCCAAAGTCTGGGAAGAAGGAATCCTTGCAGGAATCACAATGGCTATGGCGACACTGCCTGAGGAGTTTCCGGTTGTCCTGACCATTTTCCTGGCTCTTGGTGCGTGGCGGATTTCGCGCAAGCGGGTGCTGACGCGGCGAATGCCCGCTGTTGAGACTCTCGGCGCTGCAACAGTTCTTTGCACTGACAAGACGGGCACTCTCACCCTCAACCAGATGTCAGTTAGTCGGCTCTGGGCCGCAGGACAGACTTTTGCCGCTGACAGCGTCTCCGGCACGAGGCTCCCGGAAACTTTCCACCACCTTCTGGAATTCGGGATACTGGCAAGCAAGCGTGATCCGTTCGACCCCATGGAAAAGGCTCTGCGATCCGTCGGTGAGCGCTTCCTTTCGGGAACCGAGCACCTGCATGGTGACTGGACCCTGGTGCAGGAATATCCACTGTCTCCCGAACTCCTTGCTCTTTCCCATGTATGGCGCTCTCCGGACGGAGCAGCATACGAGATCGCGGCCAAGGGCGCGCCTGAGGCGATC
>JBAZOJ010000356.1:0-2879 GCA_041648755.1 Candidatus Brocadiia bacterium | reverse complement strand
CAGGATATCGGCAAGGTGCTTCGCTGCAGCCAGGAGATTCGGGTCGTTCTCTGCCTTTTTGGCGAATTTGACGACCTTCGAGAAGCCTATCGCGATATCTTCTTTCCTTGCGGTTCTTGCCTGCGATGCTATGGTGTGGAGTTCCGCCCACTTCGCGAGTGAATCCTTGAAATCCGTGGTTACCTTTTCGATCCGTGATCGAATGGCCTGTTCGTAGTCTGTTCCCGCGAACTTTGGCAGCATCTTGTTCAGCACCTCAAGGGCCATAGCACCGTCGCCTTCGCCGAGCCAGTTGTCCGCAAGGCTCCCGTAGCGCTGGTATCGAGATCCTATCCGCAGTGCAAAATATGCCGCAATCGGCTTCTTTTCGTCGGTGCCGTCGGCCTTGGCGGCTTCGGCCATAACCTTAGCGTAGTTTTCGCCGACAAGTGCTGCGAAAGCAAAGGGGCACTTCTTCCGCAGATCTTCGGACAGTCTGGGATCAGGTGCGGCGAGGGCGGCGTCGAGTTTGAGATCGAACTTGTCAGTCGGGTTGCCTTCCCAGACCACTGTCCCGTCCCGTCCGACGATGTAGACTTGCGGTATTTCCACTACTCCCCATTGCTCGTCGCACTCGACCGCTACGGGGTAGTTGACCCTCACTCCAAGCGCCTCGTGGTAGAAGAAGCGCTCAATAATCTCATGTTTTTCGCGCGAAATGGTCAGGACATGCAGGTCCGGGCGCACGTATTTGGAAGATATCTCGGCCGTGCGCGGCATCGCCGCCCTGCATGAGGGGCACCATGTGGCGAAGAACTCAACTACGACGACCTCACCGCGGTAGTCGGCCAGCGACCTGAATGCCAGCGGGTTTCCGACGAAGCGGCCGATGTTCAGGGCGGGCGGGTTCTTGCCAGCATAGGATGGATTTGCCGCGAGGCAATTGGTTGCGCAGAATACGAACAGCAGGGCCAGCAGGGCTGACTTCTTCATTGCGGTCCTCTGAGTTGGCTTATTTGCTTTCCTGGGCGATCAGATCCGAGAAATCCGGGTATGTGAAATAGCCCATCCTCTCCCGGATAATGCTGTTGATGCTCATGCCTGAGCCGGTGAACTGGGGCGCGGCCCATATTCCGGCGTCGATGTAGATTACCTGAGGCCCGATTTCCTGCCCCGGCTGCTGGACTAATTCCCTGTTTTCCAGCGCTCCGAGCGCCGTGCGCCTGACGTCAATTGGTGCGCTGACATCCTCAGAAATCGCTTTCAGAACCGGGTAGACGGTCTTGGCCTCGGGCGAGAGCTTCCAGTCGCCCTCGTTCTTGCCATTAACGCGGAGTCCCCACCAGATAGCGCGGATGCGCACGGCTGCGTCACCGGAAGTTGAGAGCCTGACGAGCGTCGCCAGCGCACTCGAATCCCGGGATTCTCCAAGCGCAATCGCTGCCTGCTTGGAGACCCTGGTGAATTGGGCTTCTTTGACTCCCATTTCGACCGCCTCCGCCAGAATCGGGATGACCGAGGAGTCATTTTGATACGAAAGTACTATCGCAGCGTCCCAGCGGTTCTGCGAAGCCTCGGATTTCTCGGCGATTGTCTTGACTCTCGCCATTCTTCCGGCGTCGAGTTTACCTACGATGAGGACTTGGGCGGCGATCTGTCGCGCGAGCCCGTCCTTGTGGTCGAGATAGGCGATCATCATATCCTGAATTGCCGGCTCATCGCGCCTGTCCTTGAGGGCATTCAGGAAAGAGAGTCTCATTTCCTCTTCGACTTCCGGTTTGAACATTTCCTCGTACGCTATTCGGACGTTGTCGAGGTTGGCGGACAGGGCGAAATAGGATGCCGCGAGCCTCGTTTCAAAGGGGCGTCCGTTATCGAGGTAGTTGCGCATTTTTGCGTCGAGATCGGGTGATGCCAACTTCGCGAGAATTCTGACGCTGTACTCCATCATTCGCAGCGACATCTCTCTGAACCGCTCTGAGGTGATGTAGTCCACCACAACGTAAGAATAGGCCTTCAGTTGGCCGCATTCATCGAGGATCCACATTGCCTTCTCGCTGATCGGTTCTTCACGGCTGGCGACCAGTTTGGAGACGACGGGTGCGCAAGCGGGATCCTTGATTCGGCCGAGAATGCAGAGCACGTTATACTCGATGAAACGCGGGGATGTGCCGATGAACCTGCAGAGATAGGGGACAGCGGGTTTGCCGATCCTGGCGAGAGCATCAAGATACACAACAGTCCGAGACCAGTCGTTGGCCTTGAAGTTGTCGACGAAGTACTTCACCCTCAAGTGCATCGGGACAAGAGGCAATTTCCTGCACAAGGCAATCAGGAACATCTCCTGGTTGAAGACCGAAGGGTCCTTCTCGTTTTCGATGCTGCCGAGGAGCGCGGGAATGGCCAAGTCGCCCAGTACACGCAATTGTTCGTACGCGTCGTTGGAGTTCTCTGACCATAGTGAGTGCAGCCGGTAGATTTCCCATCGGGCGTGGATTGAGTTCCAGTTGAAGATCACCAAATTAGCTGCGAGCCCAAGGAGCAACATCGTGGCAATCAGGACTCGGAAGGAGTGCTTCACTACCCAATCGATGAGGGGTGAGCGCTTCTTGGAGGAATAGGAGGAGAATCTTTTTGATAGTGCCATCAGCTTCTAATATACCCCTCGTACGCATTGAGGCCAAAAAAAAGGCCCCCGGAAAGGGGGCCTTTTGACTTTTGCGGGTTTCGGCTACTGGAGATTCTCAAGAACCCACTGCTGGGACTGCAGGTAGTAGGGGTCCGTCTGGGTGGGGTTCTCGTCATCTGTTTCGAATCCGTCGCCGGGGCGGGCGTACTCGGCGCGGAGAAGTTTCCTGCGTGCCTTGCCCTCTTTCTCGGCATCCGGCGTGTCAAACACA
>JBAZOJ010000355.1:0-2894 GCA_041648755.1 Candidatus Brocadiia bacterium | reverse complement strand
GGAAGTGCCCAGACTGCCAGTACCAGACGAACCACCCCGACCACATGGAGAAGCACCAGAAGAAGTACGGTCACGGCGGATGCAGGTCGAAGAAGGTGTGGAGGGGCCACAACAAGGTGAGCGGCAGCAAGAAGGGCGGCGGCGGCAAGAACAAGGGCAACAAGCAGGGCAAGTAGCCCATTTCAAGACAACCGTCTCGGCGAGCCTGCGTGCGACCACGCAGGCTTCTTTTTTATCTTGTCCACAGATTGATGCAAAAACAGGCAGTCTGTTTCGAGCACGAAACAGGCTGTCTGTATTTTGCTCAATCTGTGGACAAGATGACTACCTCACCATCAACACCGCCGCTACCACGAATGCCAGGACAATCCGATATGCGATGAATACCGTGAGCGTATGCTTGCGCAGGAACTTCAGCAGGAAATGGATGACGGCAAGTCCGACCAGAAACGACGCGATGAAACCGGCGGCCAGACCGATTCCAAGGTCAGCTACTGCGCCTTCGGAAAATAACTCGAAGAGTTTCAGCAGGCCGGAACCGGCAATGATAGGAAACGCCAGCAAGAATCCGAAACGCGCAGCCTCGTCGCGCTTCAGTCCGCAGAACAGCCCTCCTGAGATGGTCGATCCGGAGCGCGATATGCCAGGTACCAACGCCAGCGACTGGAACAGACCGATGACCACGCCCTTCTTCCAGGTCAGGAAAGAATCCTGCCTAGCGCACGCCTCTGCTCCCCACATGAGCGCGCTGCCAGCGAGCAGCGTGCCAATCACCAGCCACGGACTCCTGAACGCCGTCTCCATGTAATCTTCGAGCAACAGACCGAGGACCGCTGCCGGAACCGTACCGATGACGATGGCGATGACCAGCGTCCGCTCTCCTGCGTCAGCCGCCCGCCCCACTATCAATCTTATGGCGGCCACGACGAGCCGCGCCAATTCGCGCCGGAAGTAGATGCCGATGGCAAGTGCCGTGGCTAGTTGCAACACCGCGTCCACCGCCAAGCCGTATTCGCCGGAGATGCCGAACAGCTCCCTAGCCAGTATGAGATGGCCGGAAGACGATATCGGCAGGAACTCGGTCAGACCCTGCACGACGCCGAGGAATGTCCCGGAAAGCAAGTCCATACTGTCGTAGTATAAGCCGGACAGCCGAAAAGCTTAATAGCTTAAGAGCTCAAAAGCTCAACAGCTTTTAAGCTGTTCAGCTTCTCAAAGAAAAAGGGCCGTGCGGCCCTCGTGCCAGAAGGTTCAATTCTTGCTGTCATCGCATTGCGCCGCGAACGCGTCGAGCAGCTTCTCCGCCATCATCAGGAACGGAACGAGCGTCTTGGCCGTGTCCGTGACCGGACCGACATCCATGCCGCCGGCGATGCGCCGCCCTCTTTCGGCGTTTACGAATCCCTTGAGCAAGGCGGTGAAGAACTGCGGAGGGAACGGTCTCGTGCCGTATATCGCGATGATCTCATTCTCGGCCGTATCCAGGAACGGCTTGAGGACATCGAAAGCGTTGGCGGCCGCGGCTCGCATATCCCTGGACGCATTGACGGCGTCGCGCCGCGAGACAAGGAACACTCTCAATGACAGGAGCGCCATGCGGGCGTGTTCGTTTTTCAGGCGCATTGTCTGTACTCCCTGATTTCAATATAGCACGGATGGGGGTATGAGAGACTGGAAGCAGAAGGAATCGCTCGGGCTTCCCGACCCGCAAGCAGGCCCGGGGGCGGGATGCAGTGCGCCCGGCTGGAGCCAATCGCGACGCAAGACGTACTGGAACGTACGTCGAGCTAGCGATTGGCGCCCCGCCACTTCTCTTTCATCAAAGAGGGCGGGGTCCCGCCAACGGCGGGAAAGCTGGGTGCAATGCGCCCGGCCCAGGGCCTGCATTATAAAAACCGCGTGAATCGTTCACGCGGCCTATGTCGCACCCGTCAAGGCTTCGGACCCTTTCCCCGATCCTGATCGTCGCCCTTTTGGGGAGGAGAGCCGCCCCCTTCTTCGCTCGGTATGACCAGGATCTCCCGATGGATATCGTCCGGCTTCTTGCCCTTGTCGCCATCGACGTGGACCTTGACCCATTTGATGCGCCGACGGGAGATGTGCTTCCCTTCCTCCCCTGCCGCCTCCTTCGCGGCGTCGAGCTGTTTCTGCCAACCCTGGTCCTGCGCCCCCTCGATGGCCTCTTCGACCTTTTTCTTCACCCCCTCGCGGACCTTCCTGGCGACCTCCCGATCTTCCGGACTTCTGGGATCGCGCGGCTTGGGCACGACTCCGACGCGAGGATTCTTGATGGCTGGCGGAGCTTCCGGCTTGTTGCTGGGGGTCTTGCCGGTATCCTGGCCTGTCTTGGTCTGTTTGTCGGACATCTTTCCAACTCCCGCCGCTCTCCGCGGCTGACAATGGACTGCCGAATCATGTTCACATATCGTTCCCGTTGATGCAACGGTGCCGCGGTTCGGGCAATAAAAAAGCCGCGTGAATCGTTCACGCGGTCATGATGCACGCGCGGCGCATCAACCGGAGGGATCGACATCGATCTCCTTGTTCACGCCATCCCTCTTGCCGTTCGGCCGCTTGATATCGCCCTCGACGCGGACCTTCACCTTCTCGATGCTCCCCTTGTTGATCTTCTCCCCCTCGCCCTTCGCGGCCTGCTCGGCGGCCTTCAGTTGTTCCTTCCAGCCGCCCTCCTTGGACTCCTCGATGGCCTTTTCGACCTTCTCCTTGACCCCCTTGCCCACCTTCTTGGCGACCTCCCGGTCGGACGGCTTCCTCGGATCGCGCGGTTTCGGCAACACCGTCACTCTGGGGCGCTCGAGCGGCGGGGTCGGCTTCGGCGCGCCTTGCTTGTCACCGGAAGTCTTGCCGGAATCCTGGCTCGGCTTGTCGTTCTT
>JBAZOJ010000354.1:0-2895 GCA_041648755.1 Candidatus Brocadiia bacterium | reverse complement strand
ATCGCTTCGATGAGTCTCCAGGAAAAGAAGGACCTCGCGATTGAAATCATGTGTTCATGGAAAATGCTCTTGGTACTAGACAACATGGAAACTGTATCTGACGGAAGAATTCTCAGTTTTGTCCAGGGATTGCCACCCGAAAACAAGTCCAAGGTCGTCTTGACAAGCCGAACCAGGACGGGAGGATGGGAACTTCCCTTATCGGTGAACGAGTTTGACCACGACGAACTGAAGGAATTCATTGCTCTAACTGCGGGCGACTTGAGGATTTCTTTCCCGACAGACGATGCCACGATCAAGCGCGTTGCGGATGCTAGTGGTAAGTTGCCCCTCGCTATAAAGTGGATGATGGCGCAATACAAGGTCCTTAAGGACTTGAGGCTCGTATTCAAGGCGGTAGCGGATAAAGACTCACCCGTGCTTGAGTTTAGCTTTAGAAACATTTGGGCTTTGCTGAGCCCTGATGCGAAAACTGTATTGGCTACATTGACGATTTTTGACGCACCACCCTCGGCGCAGCTTGTCCAGATTGCCTCGGAGTTGACCCTGGAAGCCGTAGAACATGCTCTTCGGGAGCTATCCGATGTCACATTGGTAACGCCATTCACGAATGCTGCAGATGGTAGTATCACCAACGTCGCCCTCCCAATTACGCTTGCCTTTGCGCGTCATCAGCTTGGCCAAATGGGAGGTTACGAAGTCCGATCGCGGCAGCGTGTGCAGAAGTACACGCAACAAATGTCTCTTGAAGAAGCTGAGGTGCGGCGTTTTCGGACAGACTATGAACGGTATGCCATCACCTCTCCCTCTGAGCGTCGGGCGGTGATCCTCTGCAAACGGGCTGAATCGGAGGCATTTGCTGGACGACAAGATAGCGCAGAAATGCTGTTAAGGAATGCAGTAGATCTAGCGCCGCAAAGTGCATATGTGCACGCGATGCGAGCGAGTTATGAATTGAAAAGAAATCGAATTGGCGACGCTATGATTGCGGTCACCGAGGCGTGCAATCGAGCCACACAGAGGACGGGGGCGCTGTGTTATACGATCAAAGCAGAGATCCATGATGCACAGTATGATAAGCGAGGAAGGCTTGAGGCATTGGAGAGAGCACTAGGGTACGCCCCAGAAGACATGGTAATCCGCCATCAACACGGTGTTGCGCTAAGCCGGCTGGGACGTACAGCCGAGGCAGTTGCGGAGTTTACTCAAATAATTGAATCGGAACGAAAGGCGAAGGGAACGACAACCACGTTGATCATGGCGCTATCAACCCGTGCGCTCAACCTGCACCGACTGGGTCGAACCGACGAGGCCAAGAATGATATGAAGGATGCAGAACTGCTGATTGCATCGCATCCACGTTTTCAGCATATGGGGTCTCGGCTTCAAGAACTTAAAGAGGAATTTGAATAGGATGGCTTACCGTAATATATGTACCGTGACTCCTGACATTATTCAGGTTAATTCTCCCGCCGAAATTTCATCCGCATGCGGTGCCCCCCAGTTCGTACTTCCAAGCAGACGCAGTGAGGGCAGCAGAGAGCGAAAGTGCTTTGAAAGACTGGATGCCACCGCATATTTAACTGCTTGGAGCGACGGAATGCGGAAGGTGAATCAGTCGCAATAGTATGCTGACTTCAATATTGATGTTGCACGCCCATGGAATTCACGATAGAGTTCTACGAAGCTGAATCCGGAAAGTGCCCAGTGTGCAAGTTCTTGGAGGCGCTCAAGGCGAGCGATCCGGATGACTTTGCGGCCGTGCTTGCCGGACTGGCAAGATTGCGGAACCGCCAGTACCACCGTGAGCCACTGTCGAAGGCTCTCGGCAACGGACTCTTCGAGCTGCGGCACGTCGGCTAGCTGAACACGCGTGTTCTCTGGTTCTTCGCGGAAAGCCGCAGGATCATCCTTGTCCATGGCATCCGAAATAAGGGGCAAAAGATTCCGCCCCGCGATCTGGCAGCGGCAGTGGATCGGATGCGTGATTGGCAGGCAAGAGTATGACCAGGAAGCGCACGAACTTTGATCGATATCTGAACGAGCAGTTACAAGATCCCGCGTTCGCCCGCCGGTTCGAACGGGCGGGTGAGGCTTGGGATGTGGCATTGCAGGTCGCGGCACTTCGGCAGCGAGCCGGGCTGTCCCAGAGAGAGCTGGCGAAACGCCTGAAGACCTCGCAGCAGCAGATCTCCCGCCTGGAATCTCCCGGGTACGAGGGCCACTCCTTGAGCATGCTGCGCCGCGTGGCGCGGGAACTCCACGCCAGAGTCCGCGTGATGATCGAGCCTGACGAAACCCCCGCACCCGCCCACGTTGCCGAATCGCCCCCGCCTTATCGCGCCAAGAAGACTCAAGCAAGACGACCATGAGAACAGAGGGCGCATCTGACTTTCTGGAGGCCTGTTGTCCGATGACAGCGCCAGGAAGAGCTGGGGATATGGCGGCGCGCGGGGATCCCCGCCTTCTCCTTGACAGCCGGCAGTAGCCCCCGGATACTCCGGCTCGAGGGCGGCGGGACGCGCCGGAGGAGTCGACGACGGCTCTCGGCCGTCCCGCTTGCGGCACGGGTGCGGAGCGAGCGGTTCGACTCCGGCTCTTCCATCACGCGCAGCCATGGAGGTGCTTCCTGATGCGACACGTTCGGTTTGGCCGCACCGGCTTGCAGGTGTCTCGGCTCTGTCTCGGCACCATGACCTTCGGCCTGCAGTGCGACGAGCAGCGCTCGGCCGCGATCATGGACGCCGCGGCCGAGCACGGCATCACCTTCTTCGACACCGCGGACGTCTATCCGCTCGGCGCCGCGCTGGAGGAGAAGGGCCGCACCGAGGAGATCGTCGGCCGCTGGCTGCGCGGGAAGCGGGAGCGGTTCGTGCTGGCGACGAAGTGCGCCGG
>JBAZOJ010000353.1:0-2897 GCA_041648755.1 Candidatus Brocadiia bacterium | reverse complement strand
CGCTCCGGCAGGCGCTCCGGGTCTTGTAAAGAAGCGTTATGCTTTGCAGGGCTTTGCCGCCGCGATGATCGAAGTGTCGAAGATGCAGAAGGCGGTACAGGCACTCGATATGGCGGACGTGGCGACTTTTTTGGTCGATTGGGATTATATTCAGGAATGGGCGCAGAATATTCTGGACATCCGTCAGGAGGCGAACCAGTGTGGATGACGACGGGGTTTATGGGGACGAACAAGAAACCCAATTATGTGCGTACATGTTCGTGCATCGGGCCTTGTACCTGTTCGGGACATCGGCGGCGAGTCCCTGTGCCGGGAAAGTATAAAGAGCAAGGGAGACCGACTATGACTAAGCGCGGGACAAAACTACGGTGGGTGGATATAAGCGGAGACAAGTCCGTGTATCAAGCCGTGGTTCGGGGAAGTAAGTCGTGGGAGAGCAACGAAGCGCGACTGCGCGTCTTTCGTAGCGGTGGTTGGTGGAGTTGGATAGTTCATTATGATCTGACGGGAAAGAACGGAATCTGCCCGACTCTGGATGAGGCTAAGGACGCGGCACACTCGGCGATTCGAGCGCTTATCGAGGGTCGTCTGGCTGATCTGAACAAGATTCACGATCAACTCAAGTAACCTTTTTTTTTAGGAGAGCACTATGAAGACGGTTATCGGTGGAAACACAAAGTTGACTTGGCAGGATGAGTTCCCGAAAGTGACGGATTGTACTCACTGCGGGAAGAAGGCTCGGATCGCCCTTACGTCTCGGGAAACTGGGCGAGGGAAACAGGTCTGTGACCTTCATCAAAACCGCGAGGACAAGAAGTTTTGGCCTCACGACTGCATCGCCTTCTCCTTGTACTTTTGTGAAAAGTGCGCCAAGCCGACCGTTCTCGCGAATCAGGCTTGAGGGAGTGTGCATGCGTCGACCTAAACAAGTAATGGCGAGGATCAAGGAACAGTGCCGGTCGCTCATTGAAGCCAATCCTACGCTGTCTCTGGATCAAGTTGCTCGGCATTACGGGGTAACCGCCCCCACGGTCAGCAGGTGGGTCGACGAGTGGGGCTTGAAAAGGTGGTTCTGTTGATGGAAGGTGAGTGCCCTTACTGTGGAAGATTCCATCATAATGCGCCGAGATTGTGTATAGACTGCTTTGCAACTTTACCGTTAGAGGTTGTAAGGCAGTATGGAGATTTTCGAAAAAGAGCTCATCACTTTTGGATGAAAGGAGAAGAAGATGGGAACTGCATTGAGAAAGGCTCGTAAGGTTACTCGCGAGCAGCGCCTGCCGTCGAAGGATGTCGAGGCGACGGTGAACAGGGCGGGAGGTGTTTCTTTCGACATCAAAGACCCGGCGACGAAGCTCATCACGATGACCGGAGGATCGTTCTTCGCGGAGCCGCGTTTCTACTCTGACGAGACGTGTGTGCCTGCCAGACTGCCGGACGGAACGTTCGACAAGCTGGATCAGCGGCTCCAGACGATCCGCAAGGGGGCTTCCGAGATTTTGACCGTGAACGCCTGCGAGGAGCTGGACACCGTGGCGCAGGACATCATCAACACGGCATGGGCGATCCTGTCGGGTAAGAACCCGAAGGACTTGTTCGTGATCGCGCACTGGTTGCGTCAGGAGATGAACATCCGCTTGACGCCGCAGGTACTGCTCGTTTTGGCTTCGCGGCATCCTGCGGGACAGCCTTTCGTACGCGAGTACGCGCCGAAGATCGTGTCTCGTCCGGACGAGGTAAAGACGTGCATCCTGTTGCACCGGTTCTTCTTCGGTCATAAGGTTTTGAAGAACTGTCTGTCGGCAGGCTTGGCTGATGTCATCTCCAAGGTCGGAGAGCGTGGTCTTCTGAAGTATGAGGGCTCGCAGTATCCGTCGTGGAAGGACGTCCTGATGGTTGTGAAGCGTCACAAGGATTTCCCGCTTCCCAAGGCTCAGGACGAGTACTTCCGTTACGGTCGTATCTCCGAGGAGGGCACCCCGATTGCGTACAAGCGGAAGCTCTTGACCGAGTGCGACAGCTTCGGAGTCAAGGCAAAGAAGTTGGTGAAGGAGTCCTTGGCCAATTGGGAGGTTGTTCTGTCTCAGTTCGGGCACGATAAGGACAGCAAGAGCGCGGTGTGGGAGTACTTGATCCGTGAGGGGCTGGTCGGCTACATGGCGCTGATGCGCAACCTCTGCAACCTCCTGAAGGCGGATATCTCTGACGACGTGGTCAAGCTGGTCGTGGAGAAGCTGTCGAATCGCAACGAGGTGTTGAAGTCGCGGCAGTTGCCGTTCCGTTTCGCGTCGGCATACGCGATGGTTTCTCAGGCGGAGGGGAATTCGCAGAAGACGCGCAAGTTCCTTGACGCCATCGAGGACGCCTTGGATATCTCCTGTGATAACGTCATGGAGATTCCGGGTTCGACCGCGATCTTCGTGGACAACTCCGGATCGATGGATAACTTTGTCTCGGAGAAGAGCAAGGTATCCTGCAAGATGGCGGGTAACGTTTTGGCGGGAATGTTCGCCAAGCGTTCCAAGGGTGACGTGTGGGTCTGTGCATTCGGCAACGATGTTGCCGAGGTGCGGATTACCAAGCGGTCGACCGTGATGTCGATCTCGAAGAACCTGTCCACGGCGGATACGAAGGGATGGTCCACGAATGCCTATCGTTGTCCTCAGTGGCTTATCGAGAAGGGAATCAAGCCTGACCGCGTGGTTCTGATCTCGGATATGCAGTGCTGGGATAGCCGTGGTTGGGGCTGTGACGGCAAGCAGTTCTGCGATGAGTGGAAGAGGTTCAAGCAGACTCGCAAGGATTCGTGGCTCCACAGCGTGAACGTGCAGGGCTATGGTGATGCGGTCGTGAAGGAGAATTCCGGCAACGTGATTCTTGTCGGGGCGTTCAGCGAG
>JBAZOJ010000352.1:0-2910 GCA_041648755.1 Candidatus Brocadiia bacterium | reverse complement strand
GAGTCGGCCCTGGGCGAGAGGGCGAGGAGCCGGAGCAGGAGCTTCTGGTCGCTGGCCCGGCGGCGGTGCTCGAGGAGTTCGCGGGGGTGATCGGGGTCCTCGAAGTCCTGGTGCCGGTCGTAGGAGCGCAGGTGCCGTGCAATGAGCTTCGCGTCGTGGTAGACGCAGAGATGGTCGGGATAGACCTTGAGCACAAGGTGCTCTGAGGCATATTCGGCGGGAACGGAATAAGTGTTGGTGTCGATGGTGACGCGGAAGCGGCTGGTGGCGCGGACCGGGCGGATGACGCCGACGTCGTAGGGCTCCGGCGGGAGCGGCCGGAGCGATGGCTTCTCCTTCTCGAAGAGTTCCGCCGGCTTCTGCTTCAGAGTTCCGTGGAGCCGGACGTTGGCGACGGTGTTGAGCCAGTCGCGGACGGCGGGGTTCAAGGGCCGGAAGTCGGAGAGGTCGAGTCCCGAGAGGAAGTTTTTCTTCACGTACCCGACGGCGTTCTCGACTCGGCCCTTCTCGTGAGCCTGCCCGACTCCGCAGGGCGTGACCTTGAAGCCCGAGCGGTCGGCGAAGTCCCGATACTGGGGGTTCAGGATCGGCGCCTCGCCGAGTGCGTGCCGGAGCACACCCCTCATCACACGGTTGTCCTACCATAACAGACTGACGGGATGAGTCAAGAGTGGGCAGGGCAGCGGTGGCCGAGGAATACCCCCGCCGTCATCACAGGTTCCTCGTGTACTTGCATTGCGGATACTTGGCACAGCCGAGAAACTCCTGGCCCGCAAATCGACCTTGGCGGGCCGTGCGACGCACCAGGGCGGCTCCGCAGCGGGGGCATTGCGTCGTCGAGTTGTGTCGTTCCTCAAGGGAGCGCAGGTGATCGTACTTGTCACATACGGGGTTGTCCTTCAGCTTGCGAAGGACATCCTCGATCTTCTGCACCTGATCGTCCGCGAGACATCTCTTCGTGAAGGACTCAATGTATGTCACGAATCCCCTTTCCATGACGTTCTCGGGCATTTCGGTCTTGAACTCACAGTCGCCGATGAAGAAGACGACCGACCGAAACAGGTCGTGGGGAAGGTGAAGGAATTCGGACAGGCATTTCGTGTGCCGGTAGTTCTGTCTGAGGGGATTCTGAAAATGGTACTTCTTCCCGTACAGCACCTGGGTCCACTTGTCCTGGTTCGGGGAGCCGAATATCCACCCGCTGATGTTCTTCGTTTCGATCACGAAGATGCCGAAGACCGAGACAAGCACGTGGTCGATCTGCGTTGTTCCGTTTCTGGAAGGCACGATCAGGTTGTTGATTCGGCGATAGACCGTCTCGTCCATATAGAGCCACATGTTGAATGTGGTCATCTTCTCGCCGAACCAGCCTTTCAGGATGTCGAACATGGCTTACGTCTTCCTATCCATCACGTTCCTGACATGCATCGCAATCCCCGCGGCGATGAGGTGGACGGAACCGGCGTCCACCTGCTGGCTTTCCTTCTGGATGAACTTGGGAAAGGCGTTCTCGTTCAGCACCCAGATGTCGGTCTTGTCGGGCTGTGTGGTGTACCAGCCGGGGTACAAGAGCACCGGACGAACGAACACATCCCGGCCGCTGGTCTGCTTGATGATGAACTTCACGTGCCGCGCCGCCGCCTGGACCTGTGCGACGGGATCGCGGTCCGGCGTGAAGCCGCCGACCGTGATCTTCTCGCCGTCAAACTCCACCTTGGATTCGCCTCTGGCCGGCTTCCGGATGGTCTTCGTTTCGATGGTGAACACCCCGCCCGGCCCGACAATCACGTGATCCACGTTGAAGCCGTCGCCAGGGATATCGTGGAACACTTGGTATCCGTCCGCCCGCAACCGTTCTAGGCACTCACCGATCGCCTTCTCGCCTTCCAGGCCCAGCCTGATCTGGCGTGCTTCGGAAAACAACCGAGCAAACCGCCAAACTGTCCAGACCACCGCGACAACTGCCACGAATGTCAGGAAGACTGCGAATCCCAATGCCGGCGGCGCTTTGAGAGCGTAGCGAATCCACTCCAGGACTGCCAGTAGAACGAGCATGGCAGCCACGAGGTACGCAGGCAGTGCCCGTTCATAAATCAGATCCTCCAATCGCTCGCTCAGCGATTGCCCCGCCTGCCGCAAGGGTTTCACTCGAATCGGCGATTTGGTTTCGCGGGATGTCATGTGCTTTCAACTGCCTCCTCAATCACGAATGAGACCGCGCTGCCGCAGACGTGATTGTACCCGGTCTGTGGAAGCCAAAGGTGTTCGCAGCTCGCCAACACTTGCAGTACCGCCACGATGCCGCGAAATGCCGACGGCGCGTTCATTATCATCGGCGATAGCGCTCCAAATAGTCCCTGCCCTCTTGAGAGATTTCCCAAATCCCCTTCCGGGAGTCAGACTTCAGCAATCCGTTCCGGACCATTGAGTCGCGAGCCCAGCACACCGTGTTTCTCCAGCGAGGGACTCCAGAACTGGGCAGGGGCTTGAAGTCTACGTCGTTCAGGGAAGCTTGCATCTTGCGACCGACCAGTTCCGCCACCTGGTTTGCCCGGCCAGCACCCCCGAGTTCGTTAAGTACTTGGAGTAGGGGAAGGTAAAACGCAACTGGAGGAGTGCGGGCACCTCTGGCAACTCGCCTTGCCGTGTTGTCTGGGTGACTGTCTCGCTCGGGGACGGGGGGCTTCACCACGATTGCGGGCAGGCCCAACCTCTCGAACACCTCGTCCGCAAGACGCCGGGCAGTGTAAGGGCTCCCGCACTGTCTGCCATATGCATTCCGAAACTCGTGCCAGAGTTGTTCCAGGTACTGCTCGTAGGCTTTGACTGTCTTGAACACGCGCAACATCTCATGCGGCAACTTCACAGTACGCTCGCCAGCCTTGTGCGCGTATATCAGATACTTCCCGT
>JBAZOJ010000351.1:0-2969 GCA_041648755.1 Candidatus Brocadiia bacterium | reverse complement strand
ACTCCGTACTCTACACGGATCAGTCTATTTGTTAGACTGCAGTGGGCCCGAAGATCCCGATTCGCCAGACCTATTGGCAAAGGGAGAGCAAAATGCTCATAACCATTGCAGTCGTAGTGCTTGCTCTGTGGCTTGTAGGGCTTATCACTTCGAACACCATGGGCGGCGTCCTTCACATCCTTCTGGTAATCGCGATCATAGCGATCTTGATCAGGCTCATCCAAGGCCGCCGCGTCTAATTCCCCACAAATCGAAGCACCT
The DNA here is from genome assembly GCA_041648755.1 of Candidatus Brocadiia bacterium. Taxonomy (GTDB): domain Bacteria; phylum Planctomycetota; class B143-G9; order B143-G9; family B143-G9; genus JBAZOJ01. The sequence goes on along the minus strand of JBAZOJ010000351.1, from coordinate 2,708 downwards.
GGGCACGGACAGAACTGTCCGCAGCTTGGCGAAATGACCGAAATATCCGTCCCTGCACGATTTCCGTGCCGGGGAACCGAAAGTATCCGTAAAGGGAGAATCGAAATGTTGAAAGCTGTTGGACTCATCCTTGTAATCGCTGGCGTCCTTGCTTTGGCGTACGGCGGCTTCAGTTACATCAGTGATACCCATACTACCACGGTAGGCCCGGTCGCAGTGTCGGTAGAAGACAAGGAAACGGTCAACATCCCGGTCTGGGCGGGAATTGGCGCGATAGTTGTCGGCGGAGTGATGTTGCTGGTAGGCTGGAACAAGAAAAGCTAACGTCTAACTTTCTGCCTGTCAGGCAGTTGGATTTGCGGGTCAAATGAATGTAGAACAGATAAAGAAAACGTTCCGTTCACCTTCGGCAGCGGAGTATCCCGAGCTAAGAGGTTACTCACGCGCGGATGTCTACAAAGGTAACATGGGGCCGGGCGGCTTATACCTGGCCACACAAATGGCTCGGAGCCTGCGCCTGGCCAAGGGACAAAGAGTTCTTGACCTGGGATGTGGGCGGGGAGCCACTTCAGTGTTCCTTGCCAAGCAGTATGGCGTGTCCGTTGTTGCGGTTGACTTGTGGACCAGCGCAACGAAGCTATACCAGCGATTCCAACAACACGGAACAGAGGATCGCATATTCCCTCTGAATCTGGACTTCACCACGAAACTCCCCTTCGCCTATGACTACTTCGATGCAGTTTTCTGCATGGATTCAGTCCATTTGTACGGCGGTGCTCCGGGATTCTGGGGCAATCTCCTGCCTCATTTGAAGAAGCGTGGCCGACTGTGCATTGGAGGCCCATGCTTCAACTCCGAGTTCTCATTCGAGGCCATACAGGAGTCGCCTGCAGTGCATGATGATGGCTCGAATCTCTGGTCAAAGGAGTTCTCCCGATACCATCCTCCGCAATGGTGGGCTGATCTCATTCAGCAGACCGGGCAAATGGCTGTGCAGAAGTCCCAGGAGCTTGCCGACGGAATCATTTATTGGGAAGATGACGTTCTTCACAATATTGAGCAAGGTGGCAGAGCGGAAGATGCACAGAGAGATGCTGACCAGATCACATGGCGCCGCGAAGGTATGCCCTACTTGACTCACTTCGTGCTTTGCGCGCAAAAGAAGACCCGCCAGAGCGCAATGGCGCCACTGTGCTGAGCTTGTTCTCGATCAGATCTCATCTGCGCGTCGGTGCATGGGAGGGTATCGCGAGATATGTGTTGTTTCAACATCCCCTCCAGGTTGATGGGAGCAGAGCATCTTGAAGGGCCTTGAAATCGGGAACCGCAAACTCCTACACACTTGGCGCGTCGGAAAAGACTAACAGAGAGACAGCCGGAAAATGAATACCACTTCCAATAGGAAAGAACGACCGCCGAAGTACAGAAGAATCCTGTCCTTTATTGTGCTGGCTGCTCTGCTTTCCTTGACCTTCTACACCTGGCGGGCCTGGAGCGATACCGTAGCCTGGAAAGAACAAAGCAGATACAGCGAATATACCGATGGAATAGCCTCGGCCGTAACCGGAAGACTGAACAACTACAAGATGATCCTTCAGGAAGGCGCTGCCCTGTTCGCTCTGTACGGAGACGTGACCAGGGATTCGTGGAAAGAATACTACGAGTACCGGCAAGTTCGTGCTCTGTTCCCTGGCATTCAGGGCATCGGATTCTCCAAGGTCATCCAGCCGACTGAACTCGAGCAACATATCAAGGAGATAAGGGCGGAAGGCTTGCCCGGATACGCGGTATGGCCGACCGGTGATCGCGACGTGTACACTGCTATCGTCGTCCTGGAGCCCCTTGATGAGCGGAACCGGCGCGCAATCGGTTACGACATGTTTTCCGAACCAGTGCGGCGATCCGCCATGGAGCGCGCGCGGGATACCGGTGAAGTATCGATATCGGGCAAGGTCAGGTTGGTCCAGGAGAGCGACAAGGATGCCCAGGCGGGCTTCTTGATGTACGTACCAATCTACGCAAGGGGAATGGCGCTGAAAACAACTAAGGACCGTAGAGCGGCCCTGACAGGATATGTGCACAGCGCGTTCGGGATGAACGACCTGATGCGGGGGATCTTTCCGGATCTGTTGCACAAGATTGAATTCCAGATATGCGATGGCTCCGAGATCTCTCCCGCAGGCATGATGTATGAATCTGATGACCAACGCAGCACGTCGGACACGAACGGTGCCCCTGTGTTCTCCAGCCAGAAAAATCTTGGCCTATACGGTCGTCAATGGACTTTGGCCTTCGAGACCCGGCCGCTTTTCGAGGCCGAAGTTGATGAACTCACGCCCATGGGTATTCTCATCGCCGGGATTCTCATCAGCCTTCTGGCGTTTCTCTTTCTCCGGGCCACAGAAAGCACCCGTGTGCGGGCCGCTGTTCTGGCGGAAGAGATGACATCCGAATTGAGAGAAAGCGAAGAGAAATACCGGGTGCTCACCGACTGCCTCCAGGTCGGGGTGTCGATGGTCGGCCCAAATATGGAAGTACTGGCGGCGAATGCCACCCAGCGCAAATGGTTCCCTGGCAGCGACTTCACTCAGAATCCCCCCTGCTATGCCGCCCACAATCTTCCTCCCCTGACGGAGCCCTGCGAGGATTGTCCAGCGCTGAAGACCTTCGCGGACGGCGGAATGCACACAGTGGAAAGAGAAGCCACT
>JBAZOJ010000350.1:0-2976 GCA_041648755.1 Candidatus Brocadiia bacterium | reverse complement strand
GGGACCTATATCCGCGTCGGCACCGTGAACCGCAAAGCTTCGGAAGACAGCATCACCGCATTGGAGAGGGCCAGACGGAAGACTTCCTACGACGAACTACCGGCGTACGATGTGCCCTGGGCTGAACTTGATTTAGCTGCCTTCGCCCGAGAGTATGCCGAGGCTTCGGGAAGGAAATTGGACCAGGCCGGATACGGCAAGCTTGGACTTCTGGTAGTTGAACGTGACGCAAGTTATCCGACCAACACCGCTATATTGCTCTCCGATTCCGGCGTCAGGCGCCGCCTCTTTCCTTACGCCAAGATCGAATGTGCCAGGTTCAAGGGAACCGATACCAAGGTATTCCTGGACCAAGCCACGATAGACGGTCCGGTTCACTCCAGCGTTGAACTAGCCTTGGCCTTCATCAAGCGCAACATCGCCCTTGGCTCGAAAATCGGTGAGGTATACCGGCAGGACCGTTGGGAGTATCCCCTGGAGGCTATCCGCGAGGCGCTGACGAATGCCGTGGTGCACCGGGACTACAGTATCCAGGGGAGCGACATCAAGGTCGCCATCTTCGATGACATGCTTGAGATCACTAGCCCTGGACCCTTGCCGGACAACATAGCCCCCGATGCCCTCGGCACCGGGCGATCGGAGATCCGAAACCGGGTTCTGGCGCCGATCTTCAAAGAGTTGAAGCTTATTGAAGGCTGGGGAACCGGCATCCGCAAGATGCGGACCGAACTCGAGGCCTACCCGAACATTCGACTTGCCCTGCAGGAAGCTGGAAATGCGTTTCAGGTACAGTTCGTAAAGGAAAACTACACCACGGAAGTCACCCCCGAAGTTACCCCTGAAGTCACCCCCGAAGTTAGAATGATTTCGGTAATGACTGGCGAAATGAGCAGGACAGAAATCCAGGATATCCTTGGGTTGAAGGACGAAAAGCATTTCCGCGAAACCTATTTGCTTCCAGCAATTGAGGCGGGGTTGATCGAAATGACCGTTCCGGGCAAGCCCCGCAGCAGCAAACAGCGCTATAGAACAACGGCGAAAGGGATAGAAACCCTGCGTCGGCTGAACCAAAAGGCAGAAGGATAAAATCATGGCAAAGATCAAGGACGTCGTAACCCTCAAGTCCGGATACGCGAACTTCGTTGAATTAAAGAGCGCTTTTGAGGAGACTCGGGAGAACACCGACAGGATGGCCATGTACCGCCCAACCAAGGCCCACCGCAGGGCCTTTGAGCGTATTTGCCGAGGGCTCTTCCAGCCGACAGACAAGAAGTTCTATCTCCTCAGTGGGTCCTATGGCACGGGAAAGTCGCACCTTTGCCTTATGGCAGCGAATGTCCTCAGCCGGTCGAGCGGTGATCCAGCCATCGCCGGTTTCTATGACAATTATGTCAAACTCGATTCGGAAGCGGCGAAACGGCTCAATAACATCCGAAAGGATGGCCAGTATCTGGTAGCGATTTGCGACTATCATTCCGGCCAACGCTTTGAAGACGTTGTGATGAAGGCGATCTTCGAAGCTTGTGCGGCGCAAGGCCTGGATGCCCAGGTTGACACGGAGTATGACGAAGCCGAGCGTCAGCTTGAATCCTGGGCAGCACAAGGGAATACTGGTGGGATTCGAAATTTCTATCATGACTTCACTGTCGCCCTGGAGTCCGTCTCGCCCGAGCTGAGCGTCGAGCAGCTTCGCACGGGCCTCAAAGCCTACGACTCGAATCTCATGGAAAAGTTCCGTGTAAGCTTCCAGAAGATGATGGGCGGCATCGAGTTTCAGGCCAAGTCAGGCAACCTGATACCGATCATCAGCAAGCTGATAAAAAGTGTGGAGTTCAAGAAGCGCTTCAAAGGATTGGCTGTATTCTTTGACGAATTCGGTTTCACGCTTGAGAAGGCCAACTATTCAAAGGAAATCCTGCAGGGCTTCATGGAGACGATCTGCAAGAACGAACCCAATGTTGTCTTCATTGGCTGCATCCACAAAGACTTCAAGGCCTACGCCGACCGGTTTAGCCAGGCCGACGCGGCAGTAATGAGCGCGAGGATCACGCAGGTGGACCTCTTGAATGAGGGTATCGAAGAGATAATCGCCGCCATCGTTGAGACGGACAAGAAAAGCGCAATCTGGAAAGAGGAGATTGCGCCCAAGACATCGGTGTTTGACCAACTGGTACCCACCTGCAAGACTCTCGATCTCTTCCCCTGGATAGAAAATGTCGACCACATGCGTACGCGGGTCCTTGAGGACATCTATGGCGTTCACCCGATGGCTCTCTCCTGCGTGCTCAAGCTCTCCTCGGAACTCGGGTCCGATGCCAGGAGCACGTTCACCTTTTTCACGGGCGCGGTCGGCGGCAAGGAAGGCTCCTACGCCGAGTTCATCGAGGGAAGCGATATCACTGTCGCAGGCGGAAAGCTCGCCCTCTATACCGCCGACCACCTGGTCTCATTCTTCAAGGACGAGTTGTCCCAGCGCAATTCTGATCTTCGCGAGGGTCAGCGCCAGGTCGTGAATGGCTTCTACGCCAGCCTTGACGCCTTGCGCAAGGCAAGTACGGGCCAGTTGGCTGGGATTGAAGAAGACGATCGCCTGAGCGTCCTGAAGACGATACTCATTTACCTTCTATGTCAAATCCCGGCCAATCTTGAAAACCTGCAATTTGGGCTGTACTGCCTGGGCAGCAATGAGAAAAAGCACGTTGAGTCCATGCTGAAGGACCTGGTCAAATGCGGCGCTGTGTTTTTCCGCCAGCAATCTAAAACCTACGAGCTTGCAGCAGGCTCCGGTGAAGATCCCTATGGTCTCATCGACCGCTACCTTGGAGACGAAACTCTCCATCCTCAAGACAAGGTTGCGGCTTTCCTTGAAGAAGCGGCAGGCAAAGATGCCGACGCCTTCATGAATGCAAACAACTTTAATCTGCCATACACGGATGACAAGCGATTCAAGACAAGGTTCGTTCGGGCCAAAGACCT
>JBAZOJ010000349.1:0-2978 GCA_041648755.1 Candidatus Brocadiia bacterium | reverse complement strand
AGAGCGACAGGGCGAAGGCGAACTCGTTGTAGTTCATCACGAAATTATACACTGCGGCCACGGCAAGGGTCGGACGGATCAGGGGAAGACTAATCAGGAAAAAGGTGCGGAACCTGCCGCAACCGTCGAGCATCGCCGCTTCTTCCAGTTCGCGAGGTACCTGCTGAAAGGCCGTCTTCAGCAGGAAGACCGTCAGCGCCGTGCCGAACGCGGCATAGACCAGCGACAGCCCGAACAGGCCGTCGGACAAATGCATGGTCGCAGTTATCCGTAACAGTGGAAGTAACGTGATGTGTACGGGTATCGTAAGCCCCAGCAGCAGTACAATCTCCACCGCGCGCCGTCCGCGGAACGGGAACCGTGCAAGTGCGTAGGCTGCGGGCGCCGCGAGTGCAAGGGTCAGTAAGACGCTGCCGATGCCCACGAGGAGGCTGTTGACGAAGAAGTTCAGGATTGTGGAGTCTGAGATAACTCGCGAGTAGTTGACGAATGTGGGGCTCGCGGGAAACCACCAGGGGTTGCGGGTGAATTCGGCAGCCGACTTGAGCGAGGTGGACGTCATCCAGAGCAGGGGGAGCCCGAAGACGAAGAGTGTACCGGCGGAAGCGAATATCCTAAGCAGCTTCGGCACGAGCCCTCCTGCTTCGGAGTGAGGCGACAAGTGCGCCAATACTAAGAGAGACAACCAGCAGGGCCGTGGCAAGTGCGCCAGCGTACCCATAGCGACCGGACATCACTCCCTGGTTGAACAGGTAAGTGGTCATAAGCTCGGACGAATGGTCGGGCCCGCCTTTGGTCATTATGTAGACGAGGTCGAAGTACTTCAGAGAGCCCAGAATCGCCAGCAGCACTGCAAGCCTGATTGTAGGGGCGATGGATGGAAGGGTGATATGCCGAAAGCAAGCGAACGGACCGGCGCCATCGAGCGAGGCGGCCTCATATAGAGAACGGTCAACGGAACTCAAAGCCGCGAGCATGATCATCATATAGAAGCCGATGTAGCGCCACGAAATCGCTGCAATCAGGGAAGGCAGCACCATCGCACTGCCCAGAAAGTCGGGGGGCGAGCCCATGATCGTCGTCAGCGCGCGGCTGAGCGGGCCCTCAAACGGGTTGTACAAGAGCATAAAGAGAATGGCGATGACCGCGCTGGGAAGTATCATTGGCGAGAAAGCCAGCGAACGGAGCAGCTTGGAATACTGGCCCTGCGAAGAGAAGGCCAGCGCGAGGCCCAGGGCAATGGGGATCTGGATGGCCACCGAAGCGAGTGCCAGGATGACGTTGTGGAGAAGGGAGATGTAGAAGATCTTGTCGGACAGCAAGTACGCGAAGTTGTCCATACCGGCAAATTGTGATGCGCCATAGCCCTGCCAGTCGAGGAAACTGTACACCACTGACATAACCACGGGGATCAGCACCAATGCCGCATACAGCGCGATCGCAGGGCTCAGAAACCCCGCTACGGCAGCCCCGGTTCCCGTGCGCATGGCCATCTACTTCTTGCCCGCCATCCGTTCGGCGGTCTCCTTGAGCGCGGCGCAGACCTGGGCAGGAGTCATCGAGCCGGACATCAGCGCCTGGACGGTTTCCTTATGCTTCTCACCCAATTCGGGTGCGAACAGTTGGTCAAAGTACATCTGCACATACGTGGCTTTTTCGAGTATCGCGAAAGCCTCGCGCGTGGCGGGCAGGAAATCGGCATCGGCTGCGCCTCTCACGGCGGGGATACGCCCGATCTTGGCCCAGTCGGCCGCGAACGAGGCATCGGTAAGGTAGCTGACAAGTTCCTCGGCCAGTTTGGGGTTCTTGCAGGCCGAACTTACGGCATATGCGCAGTTGATGCCGCCGACCACGCCACCGTCGTCGGGACGGTCATCAGCAGCGGGGAATGGGAACACGCCAATTTGCGGAAACATGTCCGGAGCTTCCTTGCTTGCGTTGGCGATGAACCAGTTGCCCATGACTGTCATCGGGGATGTGCGGTTGAACATAAGCCGCCGGGCAGCGTCGTCTTTCATCCCCTGGAAGCCGGTATTGAACACGTTGAGTCTGACAAGCCCGGCGACCGTCTCACCGGCCTTCAGAAATGATGGCGAAGAGAAGGCGGAAGCATCGCCGGCGACCGCGCGTTCGATATCCGCTCTGCCTCCGTTTCGGATGACACCATACACGTAGTAGAAGCAGCCGGGCCACTTGTCAACATTGCCAAGCGCAATGGGCTCGTAAGATGCAGCGCGTAAAGTAGCGCAGGTTGCCAGCAGTTCGGACATCGTTTTGGGGGGAGCAACGTTCAGCTTCCCGAAGAGGGTCTTGTCGTAGAAGAACACGACAACGGCCATATCGGCCGGTGCGCAGAGGGGATGGCCGTCAATGTATGCGAACGACAGGGCAGCCGGAAGAAATCTGTCATGGAACGTCTTATCGGCAAACAGGCCATCGAGTTCTCGCACGAGCCCTGCCTTGTGGAAGCTCTGCAACACGCCGCCTCCCCAGGTGTGGAAAACGTCAGGCGCCTGGCCCGCGCCGAAGGCGTTTTGCAGGGTCATTTTGTACTGGTCGTTCCTGATTGCGTTCGCGGCCACCTCTACATCGGGATGGACGTCAGTGAAACGTTTGATCGCCGCGTCGACTATTTCCTTTGTGGGGGAGTAGTTTTGGATGTGCCAGAATGACAGGACAGTCTTGGCCTTTGTCCCGGACGGAGCCTTTTCCTTTAAGAACAGGAAAGCGGCCACGCCGACAACGACTATTGCCAGGGCAATCAAGGCGATGGACTTGGATCTCATTTATTTCCTTTCGTCAGCAGTGCGCCGGTCGCAGAATCAAACCAGAGCATTGAATCCGGGGGGCAGGAAAGGCTGATCCGGTCCCCGTCATCGGGCACGGCTTCGGTCTGTGAAGCGATGTACGAGCCCGATTGGCGGCCGGTGGCAAACTGGACCACCGTGCGGTCCCCCTGGTACTCGCGCGATGTAATG
>JBAZOJ010000348.1:0-2997 GCA_041648755.1 Candidatus Brocadiia bacterium | reverse complement strand
AGCGGATTCTGAAGTTTGTCCGGTAGTTCTTCGGCGCCGTATACATCTCGCGTAGCCTATGGTAAAATCTCCTGTCCACTCCTCTTGATAAGGAGGCTACCATCGGAACCGGCGAAATCGTAATGCTTGCAAGCCCCATCATAGCGGCGGACCTGGCCATGAGGGTGATCACCATCCTGGACATACTCAAAACAATGCCCAGCAGCGGAACCCGGACGGCCTGGCTGCTTTTTGTGGGGCTGGTGGGGATATTCGGATGGCTTTCGTATTACATATTCGGGCGGAAGGTTGAATGAGCGACAAAGCTGTTGTCGCCTCTGACGTATGCAGGTCGTTTGGCGACCTGAGGGTGCTCGATTCGCTTTCCTTCACCGTCCCTGATCGGGGCGTGTTCGGGTTTCTGGGCGTGAACGGCGCGGGCAAGACGACGACAATTCGAATCCTGACCGGCCTGCTGGCGGCTGATTCCGGGCGCATCGAGATTTTCGGCCGCGAGCCCCGGCAATCGCAGGGGAGGATAGGCTACCTTGCACAGGAGCCCGGATTCTACGCGTGGATGACGGCGACGGAATACTGCGCGATGACGGCCGAACTGTACGGCTTCTCAGGCAGGGAATCACTGGATCGAGCCGAAAGGGCGCTGAAAAGGGTCGGACTGGCAGATGCGGCATCGCGAAGGGTGGGCGGCTACTCCACCGGTATGAAGCAGCGTCTTGGAATTGCTGCGGCAACATTGCACAATCCGGGGTTGGTGATACTCGATGAGCCGGTTTCCTCGCTCGATCCGGTTGGGCGCGCCGAGGTGCTCGACCTGATCCGCGAACTTGGCGGCCAGTCGGCGGTCCTGATGTCAAGCCATATCCTTGCAGATGTCGAGCGCATAGCGGACCAGGTGGCGATAATCCACCACGGGAGGATCATCGTTCAGGACCACACCGCGTCACTCAAGGAGAAGTACCTGCTGCCCCTGCTGGAGATCGAGGTCGAAGGCGATGTTAGCGGGCTGACATCCGCACTCTCGGCGGCGCCGTTTGTCCGGGGTGTGAGCCTGGTGGGAGTGGATACCGCGGGAGTTTCACTGCTGCGGGTTACCGTGACAGATGTCGCGGCGGCACGGGACGGAATTGCCGCGGTCATCGCCGGGCCCGCTGTCAGGCTGCATTCGCTGCATTCGGGGAGCGCTTCGCTTGAGGATGTCTTTATGGGGCTCGTGAAGGCGGAAACGGAGGCAGTCCGATGAACGGCTTCCGAACGCTGATGCGCAAGGAACTGCGGGAGATGGTGCGCACCCGCCGCCTGCTGGTGGCCGTAGTACTGTTCTTTTTCGTCGGAGCAGCGTCGCCTGCGACCGCCAAGCTGCTGCCGAAGCTCCTGGCGATGCTGGGCTCGTCGCCCGACTCGGGGGTGAAGATCACCTTGCTGGCGGATCCCTCCGTGAAGGACGCCCTTGTGCAATACGTGAAGAACTTCGGTATGCTGCCGATCCTCGCAGTGTTGATGGCGATGGGGTCCGTGAGCGGAGAATTTGACCGCAAGACCGCTCCGTTGCTGCTGTCGCGACCGGTGGGCAGGGGCGCGTTCATCCTGGCCAAGTTTTGTGCGCCCGCGCTTGTCTATACGTTCCTGACCGCCTTCAGCGCGGTCATCTTTTACATCTACGCCGCCGTTCTCTTCGAAGCCGTTCCTCTCGCCGATTTTGCGAACCTGAACGCCTTTCTTCTCCTGGCGCTGCTCACTTTCCTCGCAGGCACTGTCGGGGCAGGGGCCATTTCCGTGAGCACGGGGATCTCCGCGGCCGCCGGAATCGGGCTCTACATCGCCTTCGCCATGACAGCAATGTGGGTCTCCGCTGCCGTGTACACACCCGCAGGCCTCAGCATCAATGCCGGTCGGATCATCCGGGGGGCGGAGCTTGTTAAACCGGTGATTTCATGCGTCAGCGCGATAGCCTTTGCGTGGGTGTTTTTGTGGGCGGGGATAGCGGCGTTCAGGAGGAGAGAAATCTGAGGCCCGAAGAATTTGTCCGCGAATGAACGCCAATTAACGCGAAAAGAGCAGATTTTTGCGAGGCCAAAGACAGAAGAAAGCCATTCTCACGCGGAGGCGCGGAGACGCGGAGGGCGGACAAGGCGAAGCCGGTGTCACGCGAAGGCGCGAAGCCGCGAAGTAAGAGCTAAGTCCCTCTTTCGAGGCCAGAAGAAATAGCGGCGAAGAAGGTCAAGGCGCGAAGGGCAGCCAAGTTCTTTTGCGAGGCCCAAGGAATGGGCATTTTTACCACGAAATACATCCTCCTTCGCCGGGCCTACGGCGGACCTTGCTCCATACACGAACGTTTCGTCGGCGATGTCCTGTGAGCCAACGCTTCGTCGGTGAGGTGCTGAAAGCACGAGCCAATGAACGCTAATGACCGTTTCGGCGGCGAAGCCCAGTGAGACAACGCGAAGAGAATGGACTTTGCGAGGCCCCGTGCTAAATGATGAATGCCAGAACAGTCTTTAGTCTGTAGCTGATCCAGTGGAAGCAGCCAGTGAGGCCGTTCTTCGTAGGGGCACGTTGCAACGTGCCCTTGCCTGAAACAGCGATAGGAAGCCACTACATAGTCATCACGTCGGTGCGGTCGAGGGCTGTTTGGGCCTCAACTGTAGGGGCGATACCCGAGTGTTCGCCCATGATGTGGGACGTCGTCCGACGCCCACACCGGCAACCGGGTAATTCGTGAATTGCATAGAATGCCCAACCAGTCCCTCACCGCAAATAGTCTGGCGTCCGGCGACCGGCGTCCGTAGGTGAGAACAGAAGAAGAAACATACCGACCAGCAACAACCCTCGCCCCTTTTGTTCCCCTCTCCCAAAGGTAGAGGGGCGGGCGCAGGCTGTTAGTCTTTGTAGGGGGGGTCACCATATGCGCTAACTTAAGTAACCAGCCTTGGATGGATCTGCCTTTTGCGTGTTCGAGGCGTGTCGCATAAATGTCGGATAATCTTGGGGATTTGGAGT
>JBAZOJ010000347.1:0-3032 GCA_041648755.1 Candidatus Brocadiia bacterium | reverse complement strand
AGTGAACCATTCCGTATGTCGAGCGAACATAAGGGGTGAGAAGGAGAGTCCTATGAATACAAAGCGATTGCTGCCCGTAACGTTTGCCGTGGCGCTGGTTTACGCCGTCTGCTCCGTGGCGATGGCCCTGCCTGTGTACAGCACCTCAACAGAAGGCGTTGCGTTCACGGTCCGGGATACGGGCATCTCCATCGAGGTGGTCAACAATCTTGTACAGACAACCATCGAGCAGACCATCGTCAACCCCAGCGACAAGGACTGCCCCTGCTCGATAACGATTGCCGTTCCGGAAGGTTCGCACATGAGTTCCTTCTCCGCGTACGTGAACGGGAAGCACTACCGGAGCGCCCTAATGAGGAACGAGGAGGCCGAGAAGATCTTCGAAGAGGCCAAGGATGCCGGAAAAGACGCCGCGATCGCCTCTGAATTTATGGGCGGTCTGCGCATCATTTTGACGCCCGTGAAGGCCGGCAGCACGTTCACCTTCAGGTTCACCTTCGTGAAACAGGCGGAATACGCAGACGGTTTCTTCGGGTTTGGCTTCCAGGTGTCTGACAAACAGGATCCCGTCTGGTCAACCGTCCACAGCACTTTGGAGATGGACTGCACGGTCTCCGTCCTCAGCGTCGAGTCGAAGACCCATTCTCTGACGGGCAGCGTGACCGGCAAAAAAGCGCGGTTCGAGTTCAGCGGCGCCCCCAAAAACTCCGGCGAGATAGCTCTGCGGTGGCAACTGGAGCTTCTGCCCGGAAAGCCTGCTATCCTGCTCCGTGACGCCGAAAGCGAAGACCCGTTCTTCGGGCTTATCTGCATGCCTCCGGACGTGAAACCGTTAGATGGTCCGCGCTCGGTGGTGATACTGCTGGACAAATCGGGTTCGATGGAGGGCGACAAGTACACAATGGCCTGTGAATCAGCCCTGAAGTTCATCGACAGGCTTCGCGATCAGGACATATTCAACTTGGTGCTCTACGATACAGCCAACTACTACGCCGCGCCGTTCCCCTTCAAGGCGGACAAGCGCGGAAAGGAAGCCGCGGCGGCATTCCTGGGGACTTTCTCTGCTACGGGCGGAACCCGCTTTCTGCAGCCGGTGATTGACACGCTGAAGATGCTCCAACTGGCTCCGAAGTTCACGCCGTCAATTCTGCTTACCTCAGATGGACAGGATAATGTGGACCGCGCAAAGGCATTCTACGACCGCATCACCTCGGAGGTCGGCTTCGACATACCGATTTACACCTTCGCAATTGGCTACGACGTGGATCTGCCACTGATGCGTTGCCTGTCTGAAAACAGCGGGGCATCTGTAAGCGAAATCCAGTCGCCGGGCGAAATCTCCGGTGCACTGGCCACGATGGCCCGCCGGTTCGAGAACACAGTGGTCTCGGGACTGTCATTCGCGTTCCCCAAGGACGCGGCATACGACTTCTTCCCCCGCAAACAGGCCCGGCTGTACAAAGGCGAACCGCTGATCATGTGCGGAAGAACCGCCGATGAGATCAAGTTCCGGGTGGACCTTGCCGGGATGACATCCGGCGGAGATTGGAGGACATCACGGGACATCAGCACAGTCAGTGAAAACAACGACTGCGAGTTCCTGCCCAAGATCTGGGCAACTCTAAAGATGCAGGAGTTGCTCGACCAGATTGACCTGTTCGGCGAAACAAAGGAACTCGTGGACCAGGTGGTTGCGATATCTCTTCGATACTCGATTTCGTCACCGTACACAAGCTTCGTGGTGGTTTGCACTGAAGACGGAACTGTCGTGCCACCTTCTGTTGACAGTGAAGGACCTTGGCGAGGAGGAGCGCGCGGCGGGCGAATGAAGGCAGGTGGCGGAAATGCACTCTACGCGCCATTCTTCGACGACAAGTCGAACATCTGCGGCAGGGATGGCGTTCCGCTGCCTGACCAGGCGGCAGCACGGGGATTCATGCTCGTTTTCGGCAATCCCCCGGAAGAAGGCGAGTACCGAGACCGCTACGTTACCTGCGTCAAGATTGTCCTCGATGCCTGGAACAGGGGCGAACGCCCCGCCGATCCAATGATCTTCGCCGCGACAATCTGGGGATTGTGGAAAAACCGCATGCTTCAGAATCCTGGCGAGATCCCCGCGCAGATGGTCAAAGAGCTTGGGCTGTTGGACCCCTCCGATGCCCTGAACAAGGGCAATGACGAATACGTCGCGATGGCTGCCTTCTTTGTGCGTGAGGCATCGGTAAACGCTGGCGCACTGCCAAGGGAGTTCCTGGACAAGGTAGCCGCGATATTCAAAGCGCGCGCGCGGCTCGATTTCGCCGTCAATCCGATTGGCTGCGGATACGACGATGCTATCCGCTGGGCAGAGTGGTATCCCCTTGCCTGCTGGATCGCCGACGCCTACGGAATCGCGCTTCCCGAGGAGAAGCTGCGGCAAGCCCTGCTGGAGATATCTTTCAATCCTTCGGTAAGGGAGAGGCTCGCGGCGCCCGATATGTTCTATTTCTACGTGATGGCCAGGACGACGGCTGAGCGCGCACCCGCTCTGAACCCAAAGCTCGGGATCATCCTCGCGCGTGAGGATCGTGCCGAAGGCCCGAACAAACCCCTGATCCTGCAAGTGCTCCTGTCGCGAACCTACGAAATCTACCACTACCTGACCTTGCAGCCGGTGAAGTAGGATGGGAAGAGAAGTCGATGGCGGCGGGGATAGCAGATTGAGGACTGAAGGCTGACTCGATATTGCGGAAAGGCACGCCGGAGCGCTCTTTGGCCCCGCCTGTGTGGTGGCGTTTCTGAAATGGGCTCGCGGAATCCGCGCGAAATCCACACGCATTTTGAGCAAATCAAAGCCGCCGCAGTTCCGGTACCGCACACTCAGTAGCCATGAACAGGTCCGTCAGGTAGAAACTGGAACTGGCCGACATCTGCTTGCGCGCGGGAGAAAAAAGTGAACCATTCCGTATGTCGAGCGAACATAAGGGGTGAGAAGGAGAGTCCTATGAGTACAAAGCGATTGCTGCCCGTGACGTTTGCCGTGGTGCTGGTTT
>JBAZOJ010000346.1:0-3041 GCA_041648755.1 Candidatus Brocadiia bacterium | reverse complement strand
GAAGTGGCACGGTCGGATTCAAGGGGGGGGGGGGGGCGGACATTGATGAATGATGATTGATGAATGAGAGAGGCGGCCAGCAGCCCTCAACTGCACCAACGAAATGGTTATGTAATGGCTTACTCCCGCCGTTTCAGGCAAGGGCACGTGGCAACGTGCCCCTACGAAGACTAACGGCCAACAGACGGGGCAAAGAACGCGCCGGGACGGTCGCGTTTACTTTGGCGCCCAACTGCCCGTCAGTCGTTCTGCGGGTAGTGTACGTCCATCGGCAGCTCGATTTTCGTGTCCCCGAGCCCCATCAGATTGTACTCGAAGAGCGTGTTGTCCGCTCCGGCGTATGCCGTGTAGCGCAGCCATTCCAAGGGGATGTATACTAGGAAAATGGTCGGCTCCGCGCTGAAGTCCGGCGTCAGGAATGTTGTCGCCCTGTACACTCCCTGCGTTTCTGAAGCCGAAGCTATGGCCCTCGTAAGGATCGTCCTGGGATAGAAAGCAGCAAGAAAGACTTCGCACTCCTTCAGATATTTGTCGAACCGGTCGAAGTCGGGAAGCTGCTGCTTCGGGATGGCGTCCCATAGATCGGAAAGCGTACAGATGCCGGCATTCTCGGAGATGCCCGCGAGCCTCATTCCCCAACTGTAAGCCTGGTTCCGCGGATCGAGGATCTCGCGCGATTTCCGTGAGATGGTGAACTGGGCTGACACGTGGATCGTGCGCAGGTCGGAGTACACAGGGGCGTGCGAACCGTTGAAGTCCAGAAGCAGGCGGTTGGCATCCTTGGGGATGTTCGATGGCATGCCGAGGTGGGACGGGTCGTAGGAGAACTTCTGGAATACCGGGTTACCGCGGAAGTAGCTGTCTATAAACGGGCTGTTCAGGACGATGTCAGTGGCCATGTCAGGCTCGTGGTGCAGATTCTCATCAGGAAGAAACGCGCCCGGCCAGGCGTTCCTGTAGAAAACCAGCGTGGGATGGAATTCCCCTTCCACTTTCACGACGCCGGATGCTTTGCTCTTGTCCGCGATAGGCGGGATCGGGCACGCCAGATGGAGCGCCTTGGCTCCTTTGTCTCCGGAGGTCGGCTTGTAGCTTGGCTTGTCCATATCGACAAGCAGGAAGATCGCCCCTTCCCCCGGCTTCTGCTCGTACTTGACGTAGTTGGAGGCCTCGCACGGTCCAATCAACAGGGAAAGTGCCTGCCGGATGGCGGGATTCTTCGCGTAGCCGCTGCTCTTCTTGCGATAACCCTCGATTTGCAGCCTGACTTCATCGCGACCCCGGTCGTACCTGTTATCCTTGACCGGCGCAAGGAACATCTGCTTAGCGTACGCGAGGACGATCATCCTGGCAATTTCCGGCAGGTCGGAATTTGCCTCGGCCAGCCGCTCAGCAAGCTCCGCGACCCCGAACGCATGCTTTTCAGTGAACTCCGCGACGGTGGACACGTCCCGGTCGATTTTCTCGTAATATGTGCTGAAGATATGATCGCAGATGTAATTGCTCAGCGCCCAGACGAAGTAACTGTCTCGGTCGAGGTCGCCGACGGAGGAATGCTTTTCCGGTAGCGCCAGATAGATCCTCCCGATGTCTTCCAAGGTCTGTGCCCGGCATGAAGCATCCCGCAGCACTTTGGCTGCATCCGCATCTTCGCCCTGGCTAGTGGCTGAGCAGACGAAGACAAGGCAAGTCAGAAGCACCGCAAGAAAGAGTACTCTGCTGTCGCGCATCATTTTGCCTCCACACGGGTTACGACGAACTTGATCCGGATACCACTGCCCATGTGTCCCACATTGGCCACCTTGAAATGCAGCGGCCTGAACATGTAGGCATTCCGATGGTTCGCGTAATCCTTGTACCTCCGGATATCCGGCCACGCAAATAAATGGGCCTTGCTATCCGGCTGCAATGACATCAGCAACTCGCGGCGAGCCTCCATCTTTGGAATGGGATATTCGGACGGCGGCTTCAACTGGTCGGGATTAACTGGCATCGGTATGTTCCCGGTGAACCGCGTCGAGAGCAACTCCCCATCCAGTTTGAAGGCAGTCTCGACAGGTGCGTCGGGCACGCACTTCCTGCCTGGGAAAACTGCCTGAATAATGTCCTCCGCGCTCGGGAGCGCGTAGTATCCGGGCACCTTCTTTCCGTCCTGCTCCGGTATCAGGTTTTCGTTCAGGTACTCCAATACTTGCGCCACTGTAAACGCGTCCAGATAGACCTTGCCCTGTGTCGGATACTCCAGCGTCATCTTCTCGAAGAAGTTTCGTAGGTCCGTCGCGAACAAGATCCTCTGCGCGAGGTAGAACCCGTCGAGTTGCTTCGAAACGGGCTCTGCCTCATAGTCGGCAAAACCGTACTTCAGCGGGGGAAGCGGTTGCAGGACCGGTTCGACCTTCAGCAACGGCAGGTCGCCCAGCGAAAAGCCCTCGACCGCGAACTGTGGCGCCTGTTCGGCGGATGCCCGCGACAGGCAAAGGCCAACGACCAGCGCAAGCAGACCGAGGAGCAAGCCTATAAGCATGTTGCAGATTCTCTGATGATTCGCGGACCCGGCGCAAAATCTGGCCCCTTGTTGTTCTGCATCCCGCATTTTCATGAATCTCCTTTTGATCTGTGAACCCCAACCGATGCTCTGAACCATCCCGGACGGTCTCGGCAAAATATCAGTGTAAATGGCGAAATGAACTTGTCAAGAGAGGGGGTTCAGTATCTCACCGCGGCAAGACAGGAGCCGGGCACCCGTCGTCAATTGAGGTTGACGGACAACAAGCCAGATGTACAATTCGGACATGCGGACGGTTCTCACGCGGAGGCGCGGAGACGCGGAGAGGTAGAAGTGACGAGAGACCGCGTTCAGAGAGTCAAGTCAAGCCGCGCGAGCGTGACCGGAAGACGAGGAAACATGCTTGTTTTATTGAGCCCAAGAACGCGAAAAGAGGAAATCCGCAGCCAAGATAGAGCCGGAAACCCAGTCTCAGATTCTCACGCGGAGGCGCGGAGACGCGGAGAGGTAGAAGTGACGAGAGATGAGAGTTTGA
>JBAZOJ010000345.1:0-3042 GCA_041648755.1 Candidatus Brocadiia bacterium | reverse complement strand
CCCGTTCGGAGCGTACGATGAGCAGCCCAATGGCACCCCGTTGCCCAACCCGACCCGGTGCCGGCGATGCGCCATCTGTATGGGCTCTTGCCCGGAGCGTATCATCTCCTTCCGGGACCATTCGGTTGACATGATCGGCTCCATGGTCAAGAGCATGAACGTGCCGGACGAATACGCGGAGAAACCTCGCGTGGTCGTGTTCATCTGCGAGAACGATGCGTACCCGGTCGTGGATATGGCCGGTATGAACAGGCTGCAGTACAGCGCATTCGTGCGCTTCATCCCCTTGAGGTGCTTGGGGAATATCAACATGGTCTGGATCGCCGACGCCCTTTCAAAGGGGATTGACGGGATCATGCTGATCGGATGCAAGTACGGCGACGACTACCAGTGCCATTTCGTCAAAGGGAGCGAGCTGGCTCAGTACAGAATGGGAAAGATCAGCGAGACTCTCCAGCGTCTCGTCCTGGAATCGGAGCGAATCAACGTCCAGCAGCTCGCGATCGACGAGTATTACAAGCTTCCTGGAATTATTAATGATTTCATCGAGAAACTCGGTGAATTCGATCCCAACCCGTACAAAGGTTTCTAAGGAGGTTCACCGATGGCGAAAGAGTTCGTTGCTGAACCCGATCTCCAGTTTGTTCGCGATGTGATAGCCGCCGGCGGCAATGACGTGAAGAAATGTTTTCAGTGCGCGACCTGTTCAGTTGCCTGCCCCATTTCACCGGACAACAGCCCGTATCCGCGCAAGGAAATGATATGGGCGCAGTGGGGTTTGAAGAAGCGGCTGATCAACGATCCTGACGTCTGGCTCTGTCACCAGTGCAACGACTGCTCGACCCAATGCCCGCGGGGCGCGAACCCTGGCGATTTGATGAAGGCTATCCGCAAGATGGTCATCGAGGAGAACTCCTGGCCTTCGTTCCTGGGAAACCTGGTCGGCCAGCCGTCGCTGATAGTCTTGACCTTGGGCATACCGGTGGCAGTGGTTCTGTTTCTCGTGTACATCAACGGCGGATTCAGATCCCCTGAGCCGCTCAATTACGGGCACTTTATAGACTACCTGTACATTCAGGGAGTATACACCTTCGCACTGCTGTTTGCCGTGGTTTCGATGATCCTGAGCCTCAGGCAGTACTGGGCCAACCTGGAAGCGAATTGCCCGGTAAACGTCGGCGCGGTTCGCAAGCCGTTCGTGCCGAGCCTGATCGAGGCGCTCAAGGAGATCCTCCCCCACGACAAGTTCAAGGAATGCGAGGCCAACAACATTCGCTATGCATCGCACTTGATGGTCTTCTGGGGCATGATCGGTCTGCTTGTCACCACGGCGATCGTGGCGTTCAACATCGACATACTCCACATAGCCCCGCCTTCCCGGAGCGGTCCCGGAACGGTGCCGATCAAGATCCTGGGCAACGTGAGTGCCATTGCCTTCGTGCTCGGATTGGGGATCATGATCGTTCGCCGCATCACGCAACCGGATCAGGCGGGGAACAGCTCGTACTTCGACTGGCTGTTCCTGTTCATGATCTTCGGTACCGGCGCTACAGGGCTGCTCACGGAGCTGGTGCGCTGGGGCGGGTCTGTGTCGGGAGCGTACTACCTGTACGCGTTGCATCTGATGTTCATATTGGCATTGTTCCTGTACCTTCCGTTCTCCAAATTTGCCCACCTCGGGTATCGGACTCTGGCGATGGCGTGGGCGAAATCTGCGGGAAGGGATGTGTCTCTGCCGGTGGTACCGAACTATGCGCCGGTTCCTGCCCAGGAGGGAGGCTCTGAAGAGACGACACAGGCATAGCATCCCACGACAATTACAGGGAAGTCCCTGAAAAGATGAGGGGGCGAGCCGGTCTAAGACCTGTGCTTGCCCCCTCACGTTCTTGAACGCATTCGGTAGGTGTTGTCAGCCAGTGATTGGTTCGGAAATACTCAACAAGAGATTCGCTTTTCGAACTTCTCCCACAACAACTGGGCTATTTCCTGACCGACGTCAGCCCAGTCCTGATTCGCGCTTCCGAGGTAGTTCGATAGATCATGAGTCCACCGGGATTTATCCCCTTCCATAAAATTCCTTAGGAAATTGCCGTACAAACCCTCATACATGTACGGACTGACCCTCTCAATATCCGACACAATCGTTCTTGCCCTTTGAGACTTTGTCATCATTGATCCCTCCGCTTAAGGATCGTCGATCCCGTCATTTGCCATTCGGCTCCCTGCTAGCATTTAATAAATTAGACGCAGTTGACGGCGTACTGTTTCAAAAAAAATCGCGAAGGGATCGATTCCTTGGCGTTGCAACATTCGCCGCCAGTGTGCTAAGCTACCCCCGCTTAGTATGTCCAGGGCTGTATTTGGGTTGCACGAGTGCCTTCGGTGTCGAAGGTCGAGTAGAGGCTTGACTTCCAGGGGAGAGGGGCGTTCCTCCAGCTGCCTGCGCGGCAGGGGCAGGCAGGACGTGACCGACAACCATCTCTTCCCGTCGTGAGGCGACCGCGCGGCCTGGCTGTGGAAGAAAGGATGGACCGTTGATCCCGCGCTATACACGCCAGGAAATGGGGAAAATCTGGGAACCGGCGAACCGCTACAGAAAGTGGCTGGAGATCGAGCTGGCAGTTTGCGAAGCGTGGACGGAACGAGGGATTATTCCGCCCGCGAGTATGGAACGGATTCGGGCCACGGCGAATTTCGATCCACAGCGGATCGACGAGATCGAGAAGGTTACCCGCCACGATGTCATCGCGTTCACGACCAGTGTGGCCGAGTTCGTCGGGGAGGATTCCCGCTTCATCCATAGAGGACTCACCTCCTACGATGTGGTGGACACGGCCCTCTCACTGCTGCTCAAGGAGGCCGGACTCCTCATCCGCACCGGATTGACGGAACTGCTGGGCGCCCTGAAAGACCGGGCCTTTGAACATCGTCGCACCTGCATGGTGGGTCGCTCTCACGGCATCCACGCGGAGCCGATCTCCTTCGGCTTGAAACTGGCCATCTACCACAGTGAGATGTCGCGGCATCTCCAGCGCTGGGACG
>JBAZOJ010000344.1:0-3055 GCA_041648755.1 Candidatus Brocadiia bacterium | reverse complement strand
CGGACTATTCGGGCGGCGGAGATACCGGACCGGTGCTGGTTGGTCTGGGAGAGCGCTTCACACGCAGTTGGGTCGAATGGTGGCTGCGCGACCCTCGCACACTCAGGCCTATGTCGGAGATGCCTGTCTACCACTTGAAGGACGCAGAAATCGCCGATCTCGTTGCCTACCTTGGCGGAGGGTACGGCGCCGATCCATATGCGGGGCTCGACGCTCCGGGCGATGCAGAGGCTGGTCGCAAGCTGTTCGATGACAACTACTGCCTTGCCTGCCATACAACCGACGGCAGGGCGTTGGGCCGCAAGATAGGGCCTCCTCTTGATGGCATCGCCTCTCGGACTCCCGCCAGAATTCCTTTCAAGGACCTCCCGGCCGGGGCGCTCGACGCTCAGACGAAACTCGATCGGCTGGCTAAGTATCTTTCCGATGTCAGGGGATTCGAAAAGGTGGCTCAAAGAACCATTGCCATGCCCAATTTCAAGCTTGCACAGAAGGACCGCGAGCCAATCGCGCTTTTCCTTCTGTCATTGCGTAGCGGGCAGCTTCCCCGCGAAATGATCTCTGCTTCGCCATATCGTAAAGACGAACTGCGCGGAGAGATTCTTTTTCAGCGGCGTACCTGCCATCTCTGCCACAACATCGAGGAAATAACGCCTGGCCTGTCAAGGGCTGAGGGCATGAAGACCTCCGGTCGTATCCAAGGACCAAATCTGTTCGTTATCGGCGGAAAGGTAAGGTCCGGTTGGCTGCCGGACTGGCTGGCTCATCCCCAGGGCGTCCTTCTGAATCCCAAGATGCCCGACCCGATGCTCGCCCCGCAAGATATTGCCGATCTGTCCAGTTACCTGAAGATGCTGACTGCTGCCGATTTCGAGTTGCCCATCGCGCTTCCTCCTGCCGATGCTGAGGTTATCTCGGCAGGCGAGGGATTCTGCCGGGGCGTGTGCTATAAGTGCCATACGATCAACGGGTCCGGAGTCGTTTTCGGGCCGGACCTCTCGGACATCGGCATCAAGGTGCGTCCGCAGTTCATAATCAGGTGGCTCTATCGTGCAGGGGATATTCAACCTGACACGGCGATGGAAGATCTCTTCATCCCCCGGGACCGTGCGTTGATCATCTTCCGTTACCTGGAAACACTCAAACAGCGTCCGCGATAGCCTTATGGGGCGTCGCTAAGGCGCCTGAACATAGAAAAGGAAGCTGAGAGAAATGCTGGAGGCGTTATGGACCGTCTTTGGGCTCCGTGGAGAAGCGAGTTCGTGAGCCAGTTGAGCGAGGATCACAAGTGCTTCCTGTGCAAAATCGCTGCCGCTCCATCATCTGATGGAGAGAACTTCGTGCTCCTTCGCGGGAAAAGTAACATGGCTCTCTTGAACCGCTTTCCATACAATACCGGCCACCTTCTTGTATCCCCATACGCCCATGTGTCCTCAATCTCTCAAATGGACGATGCGGCAGTTCTTGAGATGTTCCGGATGACGGACACACTCATCGCCGCGCTGAAAATCGGGATGAAAGCCGGTGGGTTCAACGTCGGCTTCAATCTAGGGCGCGCTGCCGGAGCAGGGCTCGAAGACCATATTCATCTTCATATCGTTCCGCGTTGGGCTGGAGACACCAATTTCATGCCGGTCCTCGCCGACACCAAGGTGCTGCCTCACGATCTTCCCACTGTTTTTCAGATCCTAACCTCTTCCCTCAGGGCATAATCCCGGTCTTGATCCTCCCTCTGAAAGCAGCCTATATGGCCGCTTTCAGTCCAATTTCCTTGACATGGCCCCCCTGTTGCCGTATAATGTGGGTTCTCTAACGACTGTACTATATGATCATTGTGCCGCCGAAACCCACCGAAGGTCGAGTGCTCGTCGTCGATGACGAGGAGGATACTCGTTCCATGATCTCGGAGGTTCTTTCATCGCGCGGCTACGACGTTCTGGCTGTCGCATCGGGATTCCAGGCTCTCGATGCCCTTAAGTCCAATTCCTTTGACCTTGTGCTGCTCGATGTCCTTATGCAGGGGATGGACGGCTTCGAGACTCTGAGGCGAATCAGGGAACTCGACTCGATCACCTACCTGCCGGTAATCCTGGTCACCGCGCTCGACGCGAGCCACCGTGATTTCGGTATTGACCTTGGGGCTGACGACTACATCACCAAGCCATACAGAATTGAAGACCTGCTGTCCCGCATCCGCGTCGGCCTGCGCATCAAGAAGCTGCAGGATCGGCTTGTCGAAGACAAGCGACGGATGGCGCACATCGTCGAGAACGCCTTCGACGCGTTCTTTTCGCTTGACGCAGACGGTCTTCTTTCCCCTTTGAATGCGCGTTGCTCCGCGTTGTTCCGCGACGGCGTCTCTGCCGACAGCCGGATTTCCTTCCATTCACTGCTTGCCCCGTCCGAGCACGACAGGCTGTCAACTTTCATCGCCAACGCCCTCGCCGGGAAGAAATCCGCTTCCGACTTCTCTCTGACAGACGGCCGGGTGATAAGAATCTTCTCAGCACCGTCAGCGGGAGAGCAGATACTGAATTGCCTTGCGCGCGATGTTACCGAGGAGGCGCGGGCTGCGGAGGAACTCTCATCGCGTGCGCGGATGCTCGAAGACAAAGTGACAGTCCTAAACGAGGGTATGCGCGACAGCTTCCGTTTCGAGAGCATAATAAGCCGCAACGCCAGAATGCAGGCGATGTTTTCGCTTATTCGCAGAATTTCCGGCTCTACCGCGACAGTTCTGATTACCGGTGAGACCGGAACCGGGAAGGAGCTTGTCGCCAAGGCCGTCCATTACAACTCGCCCGTGAGCAACGGGCCGTTCGTGAAGGTTGACTGTGGCGCGCTGTCCCCGGGATTGCTCGAAAGCGAGTTGTTCGGTCACATCCGCGGCTCCTTCACCGGGGCAATTCGGGACAAGGCAGGCCGGTTCGAGATCGCGCGGGGCGGCACGATATTCCTTGACGAGATAGCCAACCTCCCCGCTGAGATTCAGACCCGGCTTCTTCGGGTTCTGCAGGACGGCAGTTTCGAGCCCGTCGGGTCAAACAAGACCGTC
>JBAZOJ010000343.1:0-3057 GCA_041648755.1 Candidatus Brocadiia bacterium | reverse complement strand
GTCGGATGGACCCCGTACTCCTTGGCGAACTCCTCGGCCGCCCACTGGTAGGCGTCGCTCAGCACCCAGACATCGAAGCCGCGGTCCTTGAGCCTGAAAAAAAGATCCTCCATCTCGGTGATACGGCGCAGGCCGACCCGCACCCTGACGGGAGACGGATCGCCCGAGAACTCCTCGACGGTCTCCTGGCCGACGGGCCTCTGAAACTCCTCTTCCAAGGTCGCCTTGATATAGGGACGCAGCTCGACCTCCGGGAAGCCCACGAGCAGGCGCACGCGCCATTCCGCACACCTCTTGGCGCCCCAGTGGAGGCAGACCGACTCCTGGCACCGGAAGAATCCTTTCCGATAGATCCTGTAGTACGGGTCGTTCGGCCAGGCGCTGCGCGGCTGTGTCCTAAAATTATCATAGGCCGCCCGTATGCGCGCTGCTCCGTACTGCGCCGGAACCTGCGCCCAGAACGTCTCGGAGAACTTGAACTCCGCGCGAGAGACCAGCCGATAGAAGAGCGACTCGGCGATCGAGCCAGTGACTGCGACATCCTCGTACGCGAAAGCGGCGACCGGCGGGTCCGCGGACGAATACTCCTCGGTGTCCCGGCCCTTCGCGGCCATCGCCTGTTCGACGGCTTCCGCCACGTCGGGCCGCCACCTTCCCGGTGCCAGCAGCTTGGTGGGCGCCGCCTTGGCGGGGCTGGCCGCCCGTGTCTTGAGGCCTCGCGAGCGATGACTCTTGGTGCGGGGCTTATGCGTCGACGGGGGCGCGGCCGCGCGCCGCTTGCGAGCAGGGGAATCCCAGGAGGCGCCGCCAGGCGCCGCAATGGCGAGCGCGATAAGGATCAGCGCCGGACGCAAGGGCATGCCGGAGTGTATCACATTTCCCGTCGTGGCGAGGGCGATTGGCCAATAAAACATAACACCAAACAATAATAAATAGTTACCACAATAAAATAAACAACACAGAATGGAAACGCGGATGTGTACCACTTGACCCCCTCGGTCTTTTGTATTAGAATCGATTGGTCACTTTCCCCCGACAAGTCGTTTTTCACGTGAAAACAGGCCTCCGACAGGAGAACACCCGATGGCAGAGATAATCGCCCTGGCCAATCAGAAAGGGGGGGTTGGCAAAACAACCACCGCCATAAACCTGGCCGCAGCGCTTGCCCATCTGGGCCAGGACACCCTACTGATAGATCTTGACCCGCAGTGCAACGCCACATCCGGCCTTGGATTCGAGAAGGGGTCTGGAGAGGCTGGAATCTACAATGTCCTCATCGATGGGGCTCCGATAGCCGAGTCAATCCGTTCCACGGAAATAGAACTCCTGGACATGTCCTGTTCTAGCCTCGACATGGTTTCGGCGGAGCTTGAACTGTCTAGCATTGTTTCACGTGAAAACCGCCTACGAGACGCTATTGAGACAATAAAGGACTCCTACTCCTTCATATTGATCGATTGCCCACCATCCCTAGGGCTTCTTACGCTGAATGCCTTGTCTGCGTCAGACAAGGTCTTAATACCGATTCAGGGCGAATATTACGCCCTGGAAGGTCTGGCTCAGCTAGTAGAGGCAACAAACAGGGTCCAGGCAGGCCTGAACCCACGGCTTCAGTTGGAGGGGGGAATCTTGACAATGTTCGACTCAAGATACTCTCTTGCCCAACAGGTCCGGTCCGAGCTTGAGAAGTTCTTTGGGACGAAGCTATTCAAGACACCGGTCCCCCGTTCCGTACGCTTGGCCGAGGCCCCCGGTTTCGGTAAATCAATTTTCCAGTACGACCCGAAGTCTAAGGGGAGCGAGTCATATCTTGCGATCGCGGGTGAACTGCTCAGCCGAAGAGGCTGGACGGGCATGAAACTGAACTAACAAGGAGTGGACATGCGCAATGCTCTAGGCAGGGGTCTGTCTAAGATAATATCCGATACCGGAGGCAAGACCGTCAGTGCCGGTGTCGACACACGAAGCATACCCTTGGAAGCTATAAAACCAAACCATTTGCAGCCACGAAAGAACATGGATGCTGAGAAGCTCAGCGAACTGACACAATCCATACGTGTCCATGGCCTGGCTCAGCCAATCGTTGTGTCCTATGACTCCTCATCCAACAACTATGAACTGATTGCCGGAGAACGCAGATTCCGGGCCTGCCAGCTTGCGGGACTCTCCCACATCGACGCTGTGATAAGGAACCCAAAAGACGACAAGGAAAGGCTCGCCCTCACGGTCACCGAGAACATCCAACGGGAAGACTTCAATGCCATCGACACCGCGAGAGCGTACCGCAAGTTCATAGACAGCTACGGCGTGTCCCGGGAACTGCTTTCCCAATTCCTAGGAAAGTCGAAGTCCGCCATTTCCAACACTCTTCGTCTTCTCGATCTTCCCGAGGAGATTCAGAAAGCCGTAGAGTCCGACCAACTGGCCGAAGGGCATGCCCGGGCCCTTCTGATGGTCGAGGACCCGTTCCAACGGAACAGACTATTCAAGATGACGGTGGACAAGAAGCTTTCCGTGCGCGATGTCGAGGGCATCGCTCAACAGATTTCTAAAGGGAAGAAGCTCCCCGAGGCCGGAGTTAATAAAGCGCCCAAGGGGAAACCTCCGAAGCCGGCGGACGTTAAAGCCATGGAGAACGAGTTGGAGCAGACTCTCGGCACCCGGGTAGAAATCCGAACAAAAGCGGACATGAAAAGCGGCAAGATCGTAATACACTTCTATGACCTCGACTCCTTCGACAGCATCCTGAGAAGGATCTCTAAATGAACATCCTCGTCATCCTGCTGTCCATCCTGCTGCCCGCCGCTCTATCACAAGGGCGCTCGATATCTCCGGACCCTTTCGATGAGGTCGACTCGCGAGCCGGCCTAACCACGGAAGAGGAGGGGATTGACGAGGAGCTCGAACCTCCTGCCGCCGAGTCGGAGCCTTCAGTCAGCCCGGTCATCATTTCGTTGGCTGGGAACATCAACGACTTCGGACGTTTCGCGGACGGCGGGTCCGACTCCAATTGGTACGTCGGGTTCGACAATGCCTGGATCGTCCGTTTGCCCCAGG
>JBAZOJ010000342.1:0-3062 GCA_041648755.1 Candidatus Brocadiia bacterium | reverse complement strand
GCAGATTGCGTTCTTCCCAGGCGAACAAGAGTGAGAACGTACTCCTCGTAGAGATCGGGCCGCGCGGACTTGATCGCCTCAGCAAGGGGAGTGACGAACTCAAGCCATGCGACGTTCTTTGGCGCCGCCGCAACTCGATTGACTATCCGTTGATCATTGATCGCACGTTCGCGTGGCGACAGACCCAATCGTGCAAGCTTATCCATCAGTTCCGCGCTTCCGTCCCGGTCTGAAAGTGCACACAGGAGTGCAGGCAGATCTTTGTCATCAAGCATTCCCCTCGCAATGTCGAAATCGCCGAAATCCTTTAGAACACACGCCGCTACGGCCACTTGCGGTTCACCCGAGAAGTCTGAAACAGCCTTGGCAACCGCAGCGCGCAGTTTTTCTCTACCATCGGCACTTGCAGGTGAGAAGCGCTGAGAAGCCACCCACACGGAATTCTTTGCTACGTATAGAGAACTCGGTGCGATACCGCGGGCAGTCTCGATGCATCGGATGCTCAATTCCGTGCCTGTCTCCGAAGATGCAGCCAATGAGATCCAGAGATATGGGTCAGCAGGATGGTTTTCAAGCGCTTCCCGTGTAAGGGAAGCAGCTTGCGAGGAATTCCCTGCATTCTGTGAAATTGATGCCTCCTTTGCCAGCAGATCGGCTCTATGGCCGGGATACCATGCACCGGTCGAAGCAGTCCGAAAACCATCGAATGAATACGCCAGAGACATTACGGAGAAGGCAGCAACCAAGATCACTCCTGCTATCAGCGGGATCTTTGCCTTACGCGGGCTTCCACCACACGCGCAGAGCATCCCCAGCAAGATTGCCGCAGTCCCGGCGGTCGCAGGAATAGCCAGTGGAAAGTCGACAACAGCGTGTATGGCAAATGCAGCCAAGGCAAGAAGCACACCGCATTGCGCCATGGACCGAGCGGGACTCGCTCTGGCGACATTCCCGACAAATGCTGCGATACTCCGCCAAAGAACAAACAACAGCAGAGCCCAGCCTGCAAAGCCAAAAGAAGCGAACCATTCGGCCCAGTCACAGTGTGCATGTGCGACTGTGATTGAATCGGACAGCATCGCGTACTTTGAGGCATAGACCGGAAACGCTTGTTCGAAGCTACCCCACCCAACTCCAAGTGCCGGAGAAGCCATTCCAATATCCACTGCAGTACGCCAGAACACCGGACGGGAATACCCAGCCGCACCGAACTCAAGGTCTCGGAACCTGTTCAGAAGGAACTCGTCAGCGAAGGCCAGCACAAGCACTACAAGTACGATCCCGGTGAAAAGCCCCATGGCGATGGACTTGGCACGTAAAGAAAAAAGCACCACCATCGCCACACCGAGTGGAACGGCAAGAGCGATGGCAATTGTACATCCCCGCGATCCGGAAAGGACTACTGCCGTGCCAAGCAAGGCAGCAATGCCCGCCAGCGCGGCGGCCAAGATCAGCGCCCTCCCCCTTTCCCGTGAAACGAAGAGCGCGGCTGAAAGGCCAAATGCCGCGCCAAGACCGAGTGCGGCAAAATTCGCAAAGTGATCGCGATTGACAAATGTTCCGGAAATGAACCCGCCGTAGATCTTGCGCGGCAGTTCTATCAGAACTTGGCCCCCCGCGCGCCACTCGATATATCCATATGCAGCCTGAAGGCTCGCTGAAAAGGCAATTGCGGCCAAGATTCGCAGAAATGCTCCTCTGCGGATGCATATCACGGAAGCGGCAAGGAAAAGCGCGCAGCCTTGGGCAAGTCTGCCGCCCCAGAAAGCCGAATCGGCCGACGAAAGGGCTATACACCGCCATGCATCGGAGTCCCCGATAGAACCGAGCGGCTCCTTTATGTAGGCGACTCCGGGGGCAAGAAAACCGAGGATTCCCTGCGGAAAAGGGATCAATTGGAGAGATGCAATCCCCAGAGCCATCGGAGCGACGTAAAGCACAAAGGTCGGCACCTTGGCACCGCGGAGCACCAGCAAAGTTGCGGCAAGTGACGTGAAAATGGCGTTGGCGGACGCCACCACGTTGAAAGCAGGATCAGCCCCTCCATAGAAAAAGGGAGTCACAACAACAGTGAGGATGATGTCAAGTTCGAGAAACGCTCTCAAAGCAAGGTCAAGTGCAGGCTGTGACCGATCAGAATGGTGGTCTGCAACACTCGGATGGCCCACGGTCTGCGTTGTCATATCCACTCGCTCGCTCCCTCTAACACTCGAGCAAGGGCGCTTCCGTCGGCCAGCACAGGATATCTCACTGATGCTGCGGCAAGAGCGCTGATACAGCCATCATCTGCCGCATGCGCATCGCTTCCCAGCATGTCCACGAGCCCCGCTTGAAGGAGCTTGTCGCCGCGACGGCGAAGTTCCCTGCCTTGGCTTCCCATCAGCGCACCAGCGTCAACCTGGATAAGGCAACCCGCAGATCGGGCATCGCGCAAGGATTGGATGTGGTCAATGCCCTCGACATAGCGCTCAGGATGACAAATAATGGGAACGAGAGCCATTGTGCGTAGGGCAAAGACGGCGTTGAGCAGCACTTGGTGGTGCATGTGTGACAGTTCCAGGAGAAAGACTCTGCGCCCGATTAGCCCAATATCCCCGTGACGCAGTGCATCCAATAGGGCCGGATCAAGATGCGCCTCACAGATTGGCTCGCCCAGGACGAGTTTCGCGCCGAGTTCGCTCTTCCTGAGATCCGCAAGGGCTCGCACTGCGTCTTCCAGCGTCGATTCGAACATCCCGACGCGATAGTGATATGTAGCAATGATCCTTGTTGTCCCGGCCCTGGCGGAAGCCGCGAGCATGTTCTCACTTTCCCTCAGGGAAGAAGGGCCGTCGTCAACACTCGGGAGGATGTGAATATGACAGTCAACGATCATTGTCGCTCCAGCACGTAATCTTGCCAGGGAACATCACATAATACCACCTTCTGATTGCACCCTGCCCCCGCTTGTGCGGCAGACGCTACGTCTGAGCCAGCCCTCTTCTGCGAATCCACACTGTGAGCTACACTCACTTTACCTCTCTCGATGAGCCTTCCGGGCTTTTCTTGGCGAAAACTCCCCG
>JBAZOJ010000341.1:0-3125 GCA_041648755.1 Candidatus Brocadiia bacterium | reverse complement strand
CTCAAATACTCTACGTCACCTCGATACAGGAACCAGCGTCACCAAGTCTATCTCGCCCTTGCCGAGGAGATCGTTGATCTCCCCGTACGTCCTGCGCTGAATAAGCTGAACTTCTCTTCCTACCTTCGCTCCGATATATTCCAAGAGCTCGCGATAGTGGGCGAAAGTCTCTTTTGGGGAAACCATTGCTCCAACGGCTACACGCAGCTGATTCTCCTCGGGCACTGCGGTGCCCGGGCGGGCAATCTCGATGGTTCGGGTAAAGTCGACAACTCGCGTGCCGCCTTCGTCTTTACAGCCGGCCGCGACCAGCAGGAGGAATAGCACCAAACGCAGGGCCACTAGGTCACCCAGGATCACAGGCAGTCTCATGACCGTCCCTTTCGGCAGGTCACCCCGGAGCGCGATCACACTTCAACAAGTTCATTGTATAATTATCCAACATCCACTCCGAGGGGTCAAGCAGGGTTGATTACTCCCGGAACCCTCTTTCTCCATCGCTCTCCCCGCATTGTCCGGGTCACGATCGACGCTGAGGATGAGCCCCACCCCAAGCAAATGACCGGCCCGCCCGGAAACCGTTTGCGGACCTGTCCTTCGATTCGTCCCAAGGAACGGCACCGGGGACAGCGTAACCATGATCTACCGGTAAACGTTCAAAGATCTAATACGTATGGAGCGGTCTTCGGCTTTTATCGGCACATATCTCAAGAAACGGGCCTGAATCGGCTCCGCGCCATAATACTCATAGCCCGGCCACCAGGAGAAGTTGTCCAACTCCTTGTCGCCGCCTTTGATCCACGGATTCCACTTTTCGCCATCAGGGGAAATCTCCACAACCCATTCTTCAGGGACCGAATCGTCATCCCAGACCAGCCTGAGCCTGCTCAGGGTGAACTCTCGGCCGAGGTCCACAACCACCTCCAGCCTTTCCTCCGGCGGCACCGACTCCGACGAGTAAAGCTGCCGGCCGGGAAAGCGCGTCAGTATGTTTTTCGGGCCGTTCTCAGGATCGTCCGCGGGCGGGGCGTAGACAACGCTCCCTGTGAAAGCCGGCTTCCCGAAGAAGCCGTCTTTGCTATCGATTTTGTCTCCTTCGGCCAGCTGCTTTTGAAAGAACCGCCCTTTGATAAGATTGGCAAGCTCTTTGGCCATAAGGTAATTGGCGCCAGCAGTAAGATGGCACCAATCGCTAAAGACCCATTCGGAAGTGTCGTCAAAATACTCTGAGAAATCAGCGAGAAAGTAGCCCTTCCTCTGGGCACTCTCGGTGATCTGCTCAATCAAAACCTTATAAAGGCTCTCTGTGAGAACGTCATAGTACTGCTTGTGCTCCTCCAATGATTCCACCTTTGTCTCCATTTCATGCCTGGGCTTCTTGCTGAGGGAGAGGAGCGGTTGAAGCGCAAAGATGTGCGGCACGCCGTCGTTTTCGAGAACGCCGTGATAGTCCTCAAGAACCCGTACCACGGCAGCGAGGTTTTCCCCGAGCACGCGCGATCTGTCCTCCGACGGGGGCGATGGCTTGCTGTCCTGGGCATTCTTGCCGGGTACGAGCCCTCGATGCATCCGCACTGCCTCGTCGATGGCAATCGATGGGTCCATTCCCTTCCAGACAAACGTCATAAGAAATGTATTGTTTTTGAGCCACAGTGTTAGATACGAACCGAGACCGGGACCATTGTACGAAAACATCTGTCTGAGAATCCCATTGAATTGCCCCTCGCTGAAATAGTCCCAGTCCTCTGTGGGCACACTGGCCGGATGGAGCTCGTTGGCGCCGTCCAGAGACACAACGAGGTCTGGTTTGTACTGGCGAAGCTTAGTTACGTATCGGAAAAGGAGATGCTGATACGCATATCCCCACACGGCCGTGTTGTACACGCGGATCGTCTTTCCGGGTATCGGCGCGGTGGCGTTGAGAATTCTCTCCAGTATGTGAGCGATCGTCTCCCTGTGTTCTATGTAATAAAAACCCGTGGCCGGGCCCGCTTTTCCCGCGGCCCCGAGTCCGAAGGCTGTCGATCCACCTGTCAGGAAGATCCTGAACTCATCGTCCGGTTTTTTCATGGAAATTGGTCGAGGATCTCGAAATCCCGCATTGTTCGTATACTCGTAACGGTTACCCTTTATCTGGTTATGTAGGATGCAGACACCTGGATTCAGGTCATAATCGTAATGCGAGACAGGTCTGGTGAAATCTGTCTTGACCATCGCAAAGTTCTCCGGGTAGACGTGAGCCAGAGGTGTCCTCTTCAGCGCCAGTTCTGCAGCCTTGTCCACTCCGATAAGCAGAACAGCGACCGCTGCAAGGAGGAAGAGAAAGTAAGCCATTTTCTTGAAGAGGTACCATGCAACGCGCCTCACTCGTTTGATTATTCCGAGGAGGAAAGCCACAGACCTTCTGTGGCCTTCGCCTGGCAATGACTCCTGGTTATTGAGGTCACAGAAATCTTCTGCGACAATCGCTGCAGAGTTATGATCGTCATTTGACATTTTCGCTTCTCGCTTTCTCGCGTGCACGTGCGCGCGGGCAAGGGTCAGATTTGATCATGTCTTCGCTAAAGTTCGGTGCTGTGCTAAGCCCGAGTGACCGGCTGTTTCCCCGTTCAGAAGTCCTGTCAATGGGAGAACACCCAAGCCAAGGCGTTGGGCCAGTTCTCCCAAGCCTTCCCGAACTCCGGTCGATGGTAACGCAGCGCCTCGCGGAAGCGGGAAGCTGCTACGGTCCACGACAATAGCGAAAACAGAACGCGTGGCGAGAAGGGAGGTTCAGATGATGAGGACTGTGGATTTAAGACTGACCAAGGCGGCTGGAGGTCCGAGGAGTTTGGAGGATTTGGCTTTGCCAGCCTGCTGCCCCGGAAGTGAGGGGGGATTTTTTGGGATCGCGAGCGCCGGCCCGTAAGGGCTGACAGTCTGGAACTCCTGGGTCCGGTGGCTCGCCCTCGTCGAAGGAATCATCGCCAGAGGTATCGGTTGGCAGCACGTGCGGGATCCGCACGACGATTTCCCATCCGGCCCACCGCAGTTCGCTCTTTTTGCGTGGCCACCGTTCAAGGGGCAGGGTTGAAAGGGCACGCAACAACTATTGCACTGCTCGTACTTGAGCTTGAACAACAGCC
>JBAZOJ010000340.1:0-3126 GCA_041648755.1 Candidatus Brocadiia bacterium | reverse complement strand
AGGACGACCCTCCGGGCCGGCTGTCGACAGTGTCGCCACGCGCAATGAGCGCTTAGTTCAACTCTGTTAATGGAAAAGCCCCGCATTGCTGCGGGGCCTTGAAAGCTGGTGCCGAGAGCCAGAGTTGAACTGGCGACACACGGATTTTCAGTCCGTTGCTCTACCAACTGAGCTACCTCGGCGTAGTTGAACCGCCGGGCTCGCGCCCGGAGAGGGGATATTATAGGAATATGCCGTAAGTGTCAAGTTTTCGGTTGCCTTCGGGGCTCGTCAAGAGCGCGGGACCTTCTTCGCCGCCCTGAACCGTTCCTTGCCCTCGGGCGTCATCTTCTCGGTCGCGTACTGGAAGATCACGCGCGGCGATGTGTCCTTGAACTCAGAGAGGAAGCCTTCAGCCAGCACGTGGTCGGCCTTCCATACTTCGCGCAGGAACCAGCCCATCCCCTGCTGTACGCATTTCTGGCCGTCGTGCATCAGGGGGCGCACGGACGTGAGCAGGGGAGCAAGCTCCTTGCGAGCTGCCACCGACGTTATCAGCGTTACCGGCAGCGCCCGCCTTCGCCATTTCCATTCCGCGCGAGCCCAATCTTCAATTTCCGCCCGTGAGACCACCCCGTCACGAATGCAGGGGCCGTAAACCTCGCCGCAAAGCACGTCGCAATGCGCCCAGTTCCTGATGTGGTCGAGCCACTGTGCCGCGCGTCGGAACTCACCGAGGGTCAGCGTTCCCCGCAGGTCACGCATCAGCAGGATAACTAAGGAGGTCATCTCGTACTTGGGCTCGCAAACAAGCAGGTCAGCCAACGAGAAGATGTCGCCTCGCTCGAAATGCGGCTTGGCCGCCACGAGATCCTTCAGCGCGCGCAGGTCGGTATCCGGCACCCCGAACGCGTCGTAGCCTTCCTTGAAGTACTTGCTGTACTTGGTGATGACCGCAGGATCGCTGTGGCTGCTGCAGTATGCGCGGGCTTGCGAGACTATCGCGCGGAGCGAACTGTCATCCATGGCGCCTCCATCTGTTGGGGCAGGGGTATTGTAGCAGTTTCTCCGGAAGAGCCCACTCGGACGAAGAGGCGGCGAGAGACAGAATTGAGGAGCCGAAAAAGAACCACGGAAAGCGAAGATCCGGTCTTTGTCTCCCGAAGCAAAGAAAAGAGAAGGCGATTAACCACAGAGGGAAGAATGAAGCCATGAGCTTGGGTTAGGAAGACGAAGAGAAAGCGACTAACCACAGAGGACACAGAGGTCCACAGAGGGAAGAAGGAAGCCGTGAGCTTTGGTTAGGAAGACGAAGAGAAAGCGACTAACCACAGAGGACTCAGAGGTTCACAGAGGGAAGAAAGAAGACGTAAGTCTGGGTTAGGAAGTCGAAGAGAAGGCGATTAACCACAGAGGACGCAAATCAGGCTGAAGAGACGTGAGTACTCTTGGCTGTACCGGCTGTTCTGCCCGGGCAGGGATCGCCTCTGTGTGCCTCTGTGTCCTCTGTGGCAAAAACTCTTGGCTGCTACGGCTGTTTTGCCTTGGGCGAAGTTCGCCGGGACCGCAGTAAGGAGCATCCGTGTCCTTTGCAGCCTACTGAACTGGGCCGTTGACCATTCTCTTGATGCCATCGCGCAGATGAACTACGTTGAAATTGATTAGCAGTCCAACACGGCATCCGCTAAGCTTCAGGTAGGAAAGAAGCTGGGCTTCATGGACTGCTGTGGCTTTCTCGACGGCTTTCAACTCCACAATTACCTCGTGTTCGACAAGGAGGTCCAGACGATAGCCTACGTCAATTCTCACGCCATCATAAGTTACGGGAAGGCAAGTCTGGCATTCGAATTGGAGCCCGCGCTTGCTAAGTTCGTGGCAAAGACACACCTCATACGTGCTTTCGAGTAGGCCCGGGCCGAGAGAGGTGTGAACCTTCATGGCGGCGTCGACAATCTGACCTGAAACAGCATAAGGGTCGGTTGGCATAGTAGCTCCCTCAACTCTAGATTTTATTGGTGTTTGGTGCTGAAGGAAGACAGAAGGCATGACTCTTGGCTGTTGCGGCTGTTCTGCCCAGGCCAAGGATCGCCTCTGTGGACCTCTGAGTCCTCTGTGGTAAAACTCTTGGCTGCTATGCTCACTCCCGGACTTGCGGCTCCTCCACCGGCGCATAGACTCACCGCAGGTGAATATCAGACATACCCTCCTGCTCATCGTTCTGCTCCTGCTGGCCGCGTGGTCGGTCGCGGGGGGCGAGGACGCCAAGCCTACCAACGTCCAGACCAAGAAGAAGATCGCAGAGTACATCGCCGCGGACGAGGCTGGCCGCGAGAAGCTCTCCGCCTACTTCAAGGGCCTTCCCCCGCTGGCGAAAAAGGACTGCGCGAAGTGGCTCGCGGAGATTCAGAATGCTGCGGCCGCGCAACTGAAGAAGGCCGTCCAGAAGGCTCTTGGCAAGGACGACGAGACATTCGCCAAGGCAGGGGTATTCAACGTCGAGGCGGCAGGCGCGAAGATGAAGTACTTCTTCCGCACGGGCGGGAAGCGGGGAGCAAACGGGTATCCCCTCTACATCAACCTGCACGGCGGCGGCGACAGCGCGGAGGTGAACGAATCCGCCTGGGAGACCGCAAAAGGGCAGTATTCTGTATCGGGTTCGCTGATTGTTCCGCGCTCCACTCAGGATGTTGCCCTGAGTTGGGCGGTGCCCGAGGCATGGCCGCTGGTTGACCGTCTGTTGTACGAGTCGTTCCTGCTGCGGGACGTTGACCCCGACAGCGTGTACCTGATGGGCTACTCGATGGGCGGATGGGGCACGTTGCTTATGGCCCCTGCGATGGCCGACCGTTGGGCGGCTTGTGCGGCATCCGCGGGGGGCGAGCATGTGCAGCGGGCCTTCCCCGAGAACCTGCGCAACACCCCGATCATCATCCAGATCGGCACCGACGACAATGCGTTCCAGCGTTATGCGTTGTCCAAAGCCTATGCCGATAAGCTGAAGGAACTGAAGGCAGCCGACCCCGACGGCTACAAGTACGAGTACAAAGAGCACAAGGGCGCCGCGCACCAGATCGACGACTCAGGAAATCCAAAGTGGCTCGCGCAGTACACGCGCGACACGTACCCGAAGAAGATTGTCTGGCGGCC
>JBAZOJ010000339.1:0-3143 GCA_041648755.1 Candidatus Brocadiia bacterium | reverse complement strand
TTCGACAAAACGCCAAGGGATGCGTCGGCGGACAGGCTCGTGCGCTTGCGAATTTCTCCGATGGCCGCGGCGATGACTTTCAGTTCTTCCCCGGTCAATGTCAGCCCGCTGGTCACAATGCCGAACCGCGAACTGCCTCTGCTCTCTGCCACTTCCGCTGCCCTGACGATGCTCTCCGCGTCCAGCAGCGGATACTCCGCTGCTCCTGTCCGGGAATGCGATGACTGTGCGCAGAATGCGCAGTCCTCCCCGCACAGCCCGCTTTTTGCGTTCACGATGGAGCACGCGGTCACGAGCCCCGTCATCCGGCGTGCGGCTGCGTTCGCGGCTTCCGCCCTGTATTTTGGCCAGTCCCGGCCTGACAGGATATGCACAAGACCGGCGACTAGGTAACGCCTGCCCCGCTCATTCATCTTCGGGGTGCTCTCCGTTCAAAAACGGGTTGGTCTTGATTTCGGCTCCGATGGTGGTGGGGTCGCCGTGGCCGGGCAGAACGATCGTATTTGCGGGAAGCACCAGCAACTTCTCGCGGATACCGGCGATCAGCATCGGCCAACTGCCCCCGTGAAAGTCGGTTCTTCCGACCGAGCCCTTGAACAGGATATCGCCGCAGAAAAGCAGAGGGCTCGCGCCTTCTGGCTGCACATAGAATGCCACCCCGCCGGGGCTGTGTCCCGGCACGTGGAACACACGCGCGTGGATTTCGCCCATGTCCAGGGTCGAATTGTCTTCCAGGATAATATCAGGCTCGCGCAGTTGCACCGACTGGTTGAAAAACCATGACATGTTCAGCGTCGGCTGCTTCAGCAGCGGTATCTCCTCGCGATGCGCGGCCAGCCGACATCCGGGATACGCCGCAAGCATTTCGGCAACCGCGCCGATGTGGTCGCAATGGCCATGCGTAAGGGCAACGATTGCGGGGGTAAGCTTCAGGGCTTTCAGCCGTCTGTTGATCTTGGTGAAACTTGCGCCCGGATCCAGCACAATGGCCTCTGTGCTTCCCTCGGTCCACAGGATGTAGCAGTTGACCTCAAGATCCCCGACCAGTACGGAATCGTAAAGCACCTTGGCCATCAACCCTCCGGGAGTATGCACGGTGAGATGCGCATCGATGTTGAAGCAATCGTGACGCGTGAAACGCCATCCGGTAACGGATTCAGGGGCACACGAAGATTATACCGCCGGGCAGCGGAAGAAGACGAAAAAGGGGCGCGAAAGCGCGCCCCCAAACACTGGCGTCCCCAAGGGGATTTGAACCCCTGTTGCAGGGTTGAAAACCCTGTGTCCTAACCGAGCTAGACGATGGGGACGAAGAATTTTTGGTGAGGGCAAGAGGATTCGAACCTCCGACCCACGGCTTAAAAAGCCGTTGCTCTGCCTGACTGAGCTATGCCCCCGTCCCGGTGGCTACTCGTTCCAGTCCAAATCAATATACTCCATTTTCCCCCTCAGACAACTTTTTGGCCCCGACAGCGGCTTCGCGGGCTATAATGACCACACGAGGTAAGCAATGAAAAACACACCGTTCTCGTCCATTCCCGGCCGTCCCATAACCATCGAAGGCGCTCTTAACGTGACTGCCCGCGTCCTCATCTCGCGTGCCGACGGAGCCCCCAATTTCTCAATGCGAATGTTCGAACTCGGCCCCGCAGGTCACACACTGCACCACAAGCATCCCTACGAGCACGTGGTGTACATCCTCGAAGGCACAGGCGAACTGATCCACGAGGGCACAACCCAGCCGATCGCCGCCGGCCACGCAATCCTCGTCCCCCCCAACGAAATCCACCAGTTCCGCAACACCGGCCCCGGCTCTATGCGCTTCCTCTGCCTGATCCCCAACGCCGATGCAATCCCCGACAAACTGAAGTAGCCCCCGCCCCTCCTTGTCCGCTTTCTTGGCTTACGGTTTTCCCTCCGGCCTCCGGCCTACGGCCTAAAGACTGGCTTCAGGCATTGCTCATTGTGCATTCATCATTGCTCATTCTCCCCGCGTGTCCGCCCATTAATGGTCGTCCGGCAGGACGACCGTACATTATCGGATATCGGCCTTCCAGGCCGATACCATCCTCCTACGCCGCGCCTCCGGAGGACAGCGCCACGCAGGTGCGTGGCGCTCCCGGGGGTCAGGCCTTCCGATAGCTACAGGTCTTCTCTGAACCCATTATGGCCTGTCCTGAGCATCGATACTCAGACTCCGGTCCCCTTCGCGGACTTGTCATTCTTCGCCGCCATTTCTTCTGGCCTCGAAAGCAGGGACTTGCTTCTTACTTCGCGACTTCGCGCCTTCGCGTGAAACCGGCTTTTCTTTGGCCTCAACCAAGATACTTCACTTTTCGCGTTTATTGGCGTGCATTAGCGGACAAAAACTCCGCTCCTTGGCTGCTCTGCCTTGGCCAAGTCCCATTTCGTGTGTCTCGTGTTTTTGGCTCGTGCATTCGGCCTCGCCGACGAAGCGTTCGTGGAAAAATGCCCGTTCTTGGGCCTCGCAAATCAAGGTATTTCCTACCCTCTGTGAACCTCTGAGTCCTCTGTGGTAAAACCTTCTTCTCCTCGTCTTCTCGCACTCTTTGGCTGCGCAAAACGCCTATTCTCTTCCTTCGTTTCCTTAGTGGAAAAACTCCTGCCGAAACGCCTCATACAACTCCGCCGAGTAGAGCACCAATTGGATCTCCTTCACATTGACCGCACTCGGCAGCCACTCGGATATCGCCCTGTGCATTGCGGCAGCACATTCAGCACCATCCAGGCCCCCTACCCCCGTGCCAAACGCGGGAAAAGCAACTGACCGCACCCCAAGCTGCTCGGCGACGGTAAGGGCGGATCGGGTGGCCCGAAAGACCAGTTGGGCGCTCGTCGCCAAATCCTGCCCCATTACGGCCGCGTGGATAATGTACTTGGCGGACATTTCCCCTGCACCCGTTGCCACTGACTCCCCGACCTTGATCGGTCCCTTGGAGATCGCCTCACGCTCGACTTCACTCCCCGCCGCGCGCTTCAGCGCACCTGCAACACCGGCGCCCATCCACAGATGATTGTTCGCGGCGTTGACAACCGCCTCGCACATGGTCTGCGCGATGTCTCCTTTGAGTATCCGAATCTCCGGCGGCTCCATGTTACCTCCCAACGTCGACTACCGTCTC
>JBAZOJ010000338.1:0-3144 GCA_041648755.1 Candidatus Brocadiia bacterium | reverse complement strand
GAACACGGTGTTGCCGATGTTGTACGTGAACCCCCAGGTGTTGGTGGCCGCATCAGTGGCCAGATTCGCCAGACCGCCTCCACTGTACCCGAACGCCGTCGCAACGCCGTCGGGATCTGTGTACGAGTTCAGCCGGTTGGAGCCATCGTATCCGAAAGTGAAGTTGGCAAATAGCGCACCGGAAGCATAGCCGGAGCGGACGTTCGTGAGGTATCCACCTGTATAGGTGAACGTAAGATAGGCAGTGCCCGCAACCACGTCCCGGATCGCAGTGACCCGGGGGGTTCCGTCGTACATGAATTCGATCGACCGACCCCACATGTCGGTCACGTAGCGAAGATTGCCCGCAAGATTGTAGGTCAAGCTGATGGTCCGCCCAAGGCGGTCACCAAACGTGATCGGCTTCCCGGCCAAGTCAAAATCCACATAGTTGCCGCAATTGTCGGACAGGCTAAATCGGAGCGGGGCAGAATAGACTGCGCAAGAGAGGTATACTCCATATGATGCCGTCGAATACCAAGTCCCGCCTACATTCGCAAAGGGAATTACTGTCCCGCGCGGGGTTCTGAGCGTCAGGCTGGCGGGAAACACATTGTAAGTGATCTTCATGTCGTAAATGCTGCACCACCTCGCAGTTCCGAAGAGCGGGTTCGACGGTCCCGAGCTCAAATAATGAAGGCCAAATTCTACATCATATGAGGTCAGGCTACTGAGGGAAAGCCATGTGCGATCCCAGTGCATGCTGCCTGTTGCGACGTCAACACTTGCAGTGCCATCTTCGCTACAACCGATCCTTTCCCCCGTCGAAGGCACTTCGACATTGAGATACGGTGTGGCGTACGACACGCCCATCGACACGAAAGCGGCCAAAAAGGCTCCGCAGAGAACGCAAACGACCAGCATCGCAGTGACGATCTTGTTCATAGGATCCTTTCGAAATCACTGGCACAATTGCGATTTATCGCTCTTTGTGTCACCCAATCGTGGCCGCAGCATATACATAACCAGTCTATCACGTTATTCGCGACATTGCGATAATTCCGAAATTTCACGCCAAATGTACAATGTTGACACTCATTATATTGTCTACATACGTGGAAAATACTGCCTGCGAGGACTTCTCCGCGAACATCGCAAACACGGGACAACGCCGCTTCAAGTTTGTTCAAATAACACATGCGAATGGAAGCGAGCCAGCCTTCCGGCCAGACGCGACCTTCTGGTTAGCGGCTTCGTATCCTTCGCACACATTGGCATTCAGGCAGCTTCGCCTGGAATCTGGGTCCAGTTGAACTCCAGGACACTTTGCGTGTTCCGAACAATACTCCCTGCTGCTCGATTTCGATTCTCGTTAGTTTGCGCCTGCTTGGAGCCTGTCGCGAAGGGGCGGCTCCAAGCCATCATACGGGGCACCGGAGAGTCCATTTGCAGACGCTCCTTCTTGCCAATTCGTGTTCGAGCGTTCACAATATCCGAGATTTGTTGTACACTTGCATGTCAGGATTGGTTTTTGAGGTGGCCGAAGGCGACCCAACCATTGAGCAGCCAATGGCAACGCCGGTTCCGAAGTCAAGTACTGGAGGCGAATGAAGCGCACTTCTTTGGCTCTTATGGTTGGCACGGCGCTTTTTGTGATAGCGGCCCTGCTGAAGCCTCTTCCGGCCGAGCAGCCTGCCGCCGGAGATACGGTTGTCAAGCTGACCTACGTCACAATGAAGGACATGGCGGACTATTTCACCCCCAAACACCTCAGGAGGCTGTTAGTATCTTCACTCGATTTGCCCAACGGAAAATCAAGGGGCATTCCCTGCAACGTGGCCGAGCAATTTGTTGAGTTCGATACCGACCTTGACGGCAAACCGGACACCAGGATTGCCCAGGGCGGAAAGACCGTTGAGGTCATGATCTCCGACGAAGCA
Organism: Candidatus Brocadiia bacterium; assembly: GCA_041648755.1. Taxonomy (GTDB): domain Bacteria; phylum Planctomycetota; class B143-G9; order B143-G9; family B143-G9; genus JBAZOJ01. The sequence goes on along the minus strand of JBAZOJ010000338.1, from coordinate 1,225 downwards.
GGAAAGAAGCGCAAGTATCCGATATTGCTGTGGCATGACCTTGAGGGCGACCGCCTTCTCCTGACTGGTCCGGTCCCGTGGTATTACTCCACCCTATCTGCTGTTTCCGGGATTATCGAAGGCAAGAGATTCTTCATCATAGATGACAACTGCAATGGCGCATACAACGACTTCGGCGCGGACGCCATCGTCTTCGCGCCCGCCAAGGGCGGCTGGTATCTCACGCCGGTGATGGAACTCGGCAAGGGCTTGATCGAGTTGACTGTCGAGGCAGATGGATCCTCCGCCTCATACCATCCCTTCTCCGGCCCTACGGGATCCGTGGATCCCCTGAGCAAGCTATCCAAGGGTAGTTTCAAGCCTCAACTGTTTGGGGTCAAGATCGAGAATCGTACTTTTGGCGTGCTACGCCCGGACGGCAAGCCGTCCCTGGTCCCAGTGGGCAAATACAGTCTTGAGGGAGCGGTAATTGACCGCATGATCGAAGTGCTCCGCGGTTCACTCCCAGCATTCGACATTGTGCAGGATGCGACAGCCAAGGTCGAATGGGGCGGCCCGTTCACAATGCTCTTCATGCAGTCACCGGGCCCGGACTATCCCCGCGCCTTCTACTCGGCTGAGCCGGGCAAGCACACTTTCTACTGCGAGCCTCCCTATTTCAAAGGCGAGCATGGCGAAGTCTATGTTGGCTCGAAGGACTGGTGTTCGCCCGATCGGGCACTGGAATCCAGCGACCCCGAGAACGCAACCAAGTTCTTTTGCATAGCGGAAAAAGCCACCTTCACTATCGAGATCCTTGAGCCCAAGTCTCGCAAGGTGGTGAACCCTTTGAAGTTCTACACCGCCGCTCAACTATGCGGTGCCCCCGGATTTCCTGCCGCGTATTTCTGGCAGCCGTTCATTTGGGACTACCGGGATCTTCGCGGAACGTACTTGCTCCGCGTCACGTGCCCGACCAGCAAGGCGTTCAAGGAAGCGGTGTACGAGGAGAAGATAGATCTGAAGTGAACCGGCCTTCAAGGCCGGTTCTGGCTGGAGACCGTTGGCCGGGGGCCGTAGGGAAAACCGCGAGCCAAGAAAACAGCCGGGGCAAAGAACGCGCCGGGACGGTCGCGTTTACTTTGGCGGCCAACGCGTGTGGGCGCAGACGCGCCTTATCTTTACGGGCGGACACATCGGTCCGCACCCTATCCATGAAAGGCTGCCGTTGTCAAGGGGGAATCCG
>JBAZOJ010000337.1:0-3145 GCA_041648755.1 Candidatus Brocadiia bacterium | reverse complement strand
GCCTAAGGAAGACCTGTACCTTGCGGCACAGATTCTCCGCTTGCGGCCGAGGCACCCCTTGGTTCTCGAGTCTGATGGTCCACATCCCACATGCCACTTCGACCCGACTGTGAGAAATTTCTGGGCGCAGGGTCATGTGCCTTTCCCTCTCAAGGTGGATACCCAAATGCGGCGCACTACGGGTTGGTTGTGTTTTCGTTCGCTGTCCGGGCTTTGGGGGCGAAGACACTTGCGATCTGTTGCAGGTCGTATTCATCTATCACCGCCAGCAGCTCCGTTTCGGACAGTTCACGCGAAAACATCCTCTCCATAGATTTGATCAGGTGGAACACCATGTACCAGGGCAGCCCAGTGGACATGAGTCGCGTGTGGACCAGAGTCCGGCTTTGAGTTTCATGACCAATAAGACATGCAGTAAGCTCAAGGATCTTGTCGACGGCTTCTTCGCCCCTCATGTGTTTATCCTTTTGCTTCCATCTGGAGTGAGCATGCTGGTAATATGGCAGAAGACTCGGTCGCCTAGAGAAGCGTCATGCACTCCAACCACGCCAGCGTCAGCACGCTTGCCTGTGTGTGCGTACGCATCTGCTCCGGAATCAGCTCTGAGATAAGTGAAGTCAAGGAGATTGAGTTCTTCCGAACTATACCAATCTACCCAAGTGTTTGTCATGACCACGCAGGCGATGTTGGTGGCGAATCTCACTCTGAATAGCTCCTCAAGATGAGCAAGGTATGCGGACATGCCTTTCGCATCCAACTGATTGCGGTAGACGCCAACAACGGCCACGTCCGGCGTTAGAGAAAGGCAAACCTCTTCTACGAGGAATCCGTAGTCTGAAGGGGCTATTCACCGATCTGTCATATGGATTCAGTGTCCGCGACAGCATTTGCATCAGTGACGTCACACAGGCAGATTCGGGAAAGTTCAAGAGTGCTTCGAAAGCTGCAGGGCTGGACAGGTTCATTGCAAAGTTGCCGAATGGCTACGAAACGTACGTAACAAAAGCGTACAGCCTCGACGGCATCTCGAATCTATCGGGCGGTGAGTATCGCAAAATCGCCATCGCACGCGCGCTCTACAGAAAAGCAAAGCTGCTCGTGCTGGACGAGCCAACAGCATCGTTTGATCCGAAGTCTGAGGAGTCTTTCTACCGTTGGCTGTTTGGCGAATACCGGAATACCACGATCATCCTGATTACCCACCGACTCCACGCTGCAAGAATGGCGGACAGGATTCTTCATCTTCGATCTGGCAGACTCGTCGAGGAGGGACCCCACCACGAATTGGCCTCGAGCGGCGGCAGCTACGCGAAGCTTTTCCGTATGCAGGCGAGACTGTATGCAAGCCCGAAATCGTCGAAAGCCGGGAGAGTACGTTTGGCGCGTGGTTGACTGCCTCAATCCCCTTAGCAAATGCAGTCTGCATGCCGACTCAGGGTCCAGACAACGAGCCACGCGCTGTTTGCCCCCACTCTTCCGGCCGACGGAATCCCACCGGAGGGATTCTCCCGTCAACGACCCTCGGGTGATATCCAAGACTTAGCCTGCGCAGCGGTCCTCGATGCCCAGCGCTACGCCAAGCCGCTGCACCTTGCGACCCGATGCTCCGTTGATGAACGTTTGTTGGATCCACTCGATCACCGCTTGGCCGCTTCCCTTTCGCTCCACTACGAGGATACGGCTCTTTAGCCTGGCCCGCTCGCGTGTCAGCAACATTCGCGTGCCGGGCAGGTCTCGCAGATTTCTGATCGCAGCCGGCAGAATCAACAGCCTCGGAAAAGTGTCCGTAGGCTGTAGTCCGGTTGAGCTCGTGGCAGTCCAACCTTTCGGTTCCGTTCCACCGGCGCCAGCATCATCTTCGCCCGGCGGGCGGCGCGAGCTGTGGTACCATGCCGGCCCCCTCAACCCCATCAACGATCCAGTACCAGTTGCCGATCGTCTCCACTGCCACCGAGGTATGGGCTGCAACACTCCATGTCGTGGCGCCTCGTCCGCGCTTAGGGTTGTGTCTGGGGTAGACGATGCCCCCCGAGCGCCCGAGGCGCAGCAGTTTCATAGCATCAGTCTGCACAAATCGTCGCTTCACCGGTCCTTTACCCTTCCGATACGCGGGGGCGACAGGACAAGACGAAAAGAACAAGAACACCGGGTGCGGGAGGGTCACATCATACCAAGGCGGATGTTCCAAGCGGATTTCGCTACCTTCCTTTGACAAGCGTGTAGTCTTTTGTGAACTCAACTATCGGCATGACGTAATAGAATGTTCGAGAGTTGCTTTGAGAAAAGCCTACACACTTGCTGTTTCCGTCTGTTTCGGAATACTGGAGGCTGTACTGTCCGGGATCAGGCTTGCCCGGTACTGCAAGTATGTCAGCGTTTTGCAGTTCTGCGGATCTCATGTAGATAGAAGCGATATCTTTGCCTCTCCCTACGTATTCTACCCTGACGCGTTCACGGGATACCTTGTGCTCGTACCACTGTCCCTTCACCGGCGCACGTCCGGAGCAGCCAGTAAGGAGGAGCAACCCAATGATGAAAGTGAAGATTGGTGGTCTCATTCCTCTTACCTCCTGCGCATTGCGTTGAAAAAAAGCCAGTTGTTCCTCTGGGTTCCATAACCCTGGGCACATCATTCCCCGGTCCTTTCGGACCGTCAAGCTGGAAGGTGACGGAGTTGCGCAAGGAGTTGAGGCCCGCCGAGTCCGTCCGGTGTGGTCTGCGGCGTGACCGTCACGTCTGCCACGTCGCGTGACATCCTCCAAGTCCGACGGTGTTGAATAGATGTGCGGGGTAGTGTATACGTTGGCCCCGATACCCAGGAAGGATGGAGCATTCAGTGGAAACAGCAGCAGCCGCCATGGACGCGGCAACCAGTACCGGCGCCGTCGCCAGCGCCAAGAGCGCCTCGATTCTCAACCGGGGCCTCAGGATCTTCTTCTCTGAGTTCGTGCGCGTGAGCCTGCGCCACCCGAGCCAAGCCCTCTTCTTCGCCCGCACCGTGTGGTGGCAGGGAAAGGCCGCGCGCCTTCGCGCCCGTCACGCCGCCGAGGGCCTGCAGGTCCCGCCGATCGCGATATTCAGTATTACGAATCGCTGTTGGTGATGGTTGGCCAGCTAGTGCGGAATCAGGAAGTCGTTCAAGCAT
>JBAZOJ010000336.1:0-3160 GCA_041648755.1 Candidatus Brocadiia bacterium | reverse complement strand
GAAATGAAGCAAGAAGCTCTCGCCCTTAGGAAGCTCGAATACCACCGGCTTGACAAGTACATTGTCACCTCGCCCATCCGCTTCAGTTCTTTGTCCATCGCAGCCAGTTTTGTTGCCGGACGCCCTCTCAGTGGCGAAGGCCGCTGGGTTGACGAAAGCAAGGACTAAGCAGCCCTGGACCAAATTTCATGCCCTATCCCGCTCAATGTGGTAGAATGGGGTAGAAAAGAATTTCCCACGTTGCGGTCCTGACCTCCCAAGGGACCGTGACCCCTCCTCAGCCCGTCGGTGCCCCCCGACGGGCATATTGGTTATAGGGGGGGATGTTAGTCCGGCGTCTTGAGTCTGTCGTCCGTCGGTAATCCAACACCAAAAGGCTGCTAAGAGGGCGGGGTGACTCCGCCCCTACGAAGAACGGCCTTTCAGGCCGATGCTGATTTGGTAAGGGCAATTCACGAATCACCCGGTTCTATCCCGCCCTGTAAGGACCGATGCCACTAACACGAAGCGAGACGCATCGTCTACTTTGGCGGCCAACGCATGTGGGCGCAAATGCGCCTGCCTTTACGGGCGGACACATGGGTCCGCGCCCTACAATTGTGGCCCCAATTCGCGTACATTGAGCACTTTTCGTCTATGTCCTCTCCCGCGCTTTCTGTGCGTCCGTTGTCTATTGCCCCTTGGCTGCACAAACCAAGACACCTCTTCCGTTCGCGTTAATTGGCGTGCATTCGCGGACAAGAAATCCATGGCTGCCGGGCCTCGCAAAGACCATCCGCTTTGTCTCACAAGGCTTCGTCGACGAAGCGTTCGTGTGGTTGGCTCGTGCCTCACGGCCTCGCCGACGAAGCGGTCGTGTGTGGAGCAAGGTCCGCCGTAGGCCCGGCGAAGGAGGGCAGGGTCCTCCGTAGGCGCAGCGAAGGAGGATGTATTTCGTGGTAAAAACTCTTTGCCGCTCTAACGCCTTGTCCCATCCGATCTTACATTCCTCCCCTTCCTGCACCCAGCCACTTACCGCTCGCCGCTCACTATTCGCCCCCCTCAATTCAGGCAGCCCGTTTTCACCATTGGCCATTCGCCGCCATCCCAGCGCCATTCGCCCAAAATCCCCGCATATATATAGAGCCCCACAAGGAGCAAACATGCCCGTTAACTTCAACTCCGCACTTATGCGATCCAACGCCATCGCGAGCCTCGACCACGCATCCTTCCGGGTGTACTTCGTCCTGTCGCAGCATTGCGTCGAACTCCGCAGTACCCGTATCGCCGCACCAAGCTTCACCCAACTCCACTCCGCAATTGCCCCCGAATGCGGCGGAATCAGCATCGGAATGTTCCGCAAATCCCTGCTCTCGCTGGAGTCTGCTGGTTTTATGAAAATAGGAACTCAGGGCCGCGTGAAAATCTTCGACCTCCTCGGCGTCCGCGAATCCTACCCCGACGTCGCTTGGTTCGACCGCGCCGTTCTTATCCTTGAAGAATCCGCAGACGCTTCTTCCGCCCCTCTACCTCTGGGAGAGGGGAACCAAAGGGGAGAGGGACAGGTTGGGGCTTGTGCGTGCTCATCAACTGCATGCAACCAGGAGACCCAGGAGGGCGGACTGATGTGTCCGCCCATTAATCCGGGCGCACGCTGTGCGCCCACACCTGACAATGGCCCCGATTGCCAATCTGGTGATTGGCGCTCCCAGGGAAACGGCTCTTCTTCCGCCGATGGAAATGCCGATGTTATTGGTTCCTCTTCCGACAGTTCCGCCCTCCAGGCCCCTGACGCTGGTTTGGTAGGGGTAATTCAAGAATTACCCTCTTCTCCGGATCCCAATTCATCAATTCCCCAGAATCCTGAGCCTGTCGAACGGATCATCAATCCGCATCTCGCCCTCCATAGGCGCGGCGAAGGAGGGTCATCAATGTCTGCTGCGCCTTCGGCCTCCTGCCCGGCGCAGCCCTCCGGAGGCGCAACAAGAAAAAGCCTTCCCGTCGCTGAGCAAAAAGCCCTCCTCGATGACCTCCGCAAAAGAACCGCAGCCGTCCTGGCTCGGGTCCACAGAGACTTCCCTCAATCCCGCCCGGTCCGCTGGGGCTCTCAAGATCCATCCTCTCCATTCGATGAACAAGATGCCGACGCTCCTGGCTCGGCTTCAGATGGCGTTTGATCAGCGGATCGAAGTCGACTCCAACGAGATCCGCCTCAGGAGAACCCGCCTCAGCGGGACTACCGGCTACAGACTATTCCGCTATTCATCAATCATCAATCATCAATCATCAATCATCAATGCTCGCCCCCCCTATCCTCACTTCTTCAACCCCTTGTGCAAACGGAAGACGGTCCTGCGCGAGAGCCCGGTGATGAAGCAGATCTCGTCGGTCTTCTTGCCGGTTTTCAGAAGCCACTGGGCATAGCTCCGTGCCTTCTCCGCAGCCTCGCTGGATATCCCCTCTTCCAGGAACGTTCGTCCACAGGTCTTGCACAGAAATCTTGTCTTTTCGCCACATCGCGTGTGGATAATCACATCGCCATCCGAGCCGAATGACGTACAGTCCTCAAACGGGCATTGCGGTCGCTTTTGTGGACCGTTGCCTTTCCTGGGAAGCAGTCGATTCGTCATCCCGTCTCCGGTTCCGGAGGCCCGCCCATTACGGCTTGGGGCTTTCCTTTGGCTTGACCTCGATCGGGGGAAGGCGTTCTTCCTTCTCGGAGCCATCCTTGTATACATACGGCAGATAGGCATGACTGCGCCGCTGCAAAACTTCCATCCGTACAATGCTGTCACCTTTGCTGATCTGCGCCAGCACGTCCATCCCGGCCACGATCTTGCCAAAGCATGTGTAGCGGGGATCCCATTGCTGCATCTGGCCAAAGGCAAAGAAGAACTGCGAGCCGCCCGTGTCAACGCCCGCATCGGCCATACCGATTACGCCCGCATCGTAGCGCCGCGTGCTTACTTCGCCCTCGATTCTCCAGCCGGGCCCGCCGCTGCCATCGCCGTTCGGGTCGCCGCCCTGCAGCACTCTGCCCGGCTCGAAGCGATGGAAGGTGAGACCGTTGTAGAACCCCTTATCCACAAGATAGATGAAGTTGGCAACCGTGTTCGGGGCATCGTCTTCCCACAACTCGATGGCCATTTCGCCCTTGTTCGTCACGATCTTGACAATCAGC
>JBAZOJ010000335.1:0-3161 GCA_041648755.1 Candidatus Brocadiia bacterium | reverse complement strand
GAAGTCTTGGAAGCGACTTCCTTGACCATCTGAGCGCCCATGTTCTCGTACACGTCCTCGAGGGTTATCTCCTTGGCAACGGTAACGCCGTCCTTGGTAACGGTCGGCGAACCCCAGGATTTCTCAATCACAACATTTCTGCCGCGCGGCCCGAGGGTGACCTTCACCGCACGCGCAAGCTTGCTTACGCCGCGGCGGATAGCATCACGCGCATCGGCATCGTAAAGAATCTTCTTAGCTCCCATTGAATCCTCCAGTGGGGTTTGACGTTATTCGACGACGGCCTGGATGTCCTCTTCGCGCATGATCAGGTACTCTTCACCGTCAACCTTGACTTCGGTGCCTGCATACGAAGAGAAAATCACCCGGTCGTTCACTTTGAGCTGGGGTTTCTGACGCTTTCCGTTCTCGAGCAGCTTGCCGGTTCCGACGGCCATAATCCGGCCCTCTTTCGGCTTTTCCTTGGCGGTGTCGGGAAGAATGATCCCGCCCTTTGTACGTTCTTCGGCTTCAAGACGCTTTACCAGCACCCTGTCACCCAATGGCCTCAAATTCATCTGGTCCTCCTTGATTACTTCAACTTGAGTGAATTTTCCGTTTCGACGCCGGTTGATGCGCTGATGAACCTTACGCGAACCTCCCCCTTCACGGCTGAATCGGCGACTGCCGCCGCCAACTCCGCAAGCGTGTTGAAGGTTGTTCCGCCAACAGCAACGATCACATCTCCGGACTTTATTCCGAGTTTCATCGCGACCCCTTCAGGGTCCACGAAATCCACAATTGCACCGTACTTGACTCTGAGCCGGGCGAGCGTTTCCGCGTCGGGCTTCTCGACCGTGGCTCCCAACTCAGGAAGGCTCATACGCGGCGGGTCGCCAACGTCCACGGCGCCAAGCGTGACAACTATGGACATCCGCTTTCCCGCCCGCTGAAGTTCAAGCATTACCTTGTCGCCGGGTGACTTCACATAGGCCAGAGCCACAAGCGAGAAAGGCGAAATCACCGGACTGCCGTCCGCTGAAATCACTATATCACCGGGCACGAGCCCCGCTTTGCGCGCAGGCGAATCCGCGTAGGTCTCGAGCACCACGCACCCGCGCACCGAGTCAAGCCCCGCCAGCGCCGCGGAACGGAAGTCGAGCGGCCCAAGGTGGGCGCCCAGGTATGCGCGAGCGGCGGGTTTGCCAGCTATCATCTTGTCAATGAGCTGTACTATCAGACTTGCTGGTACTGCAAAATTGATGCCATTAGAGCCAGTGCGAAGACTGAACTGCGCGGTGTTCATGCCCACGAGCCTGCCGTCAAGGTCGCACAATGGGCCGCCGGACGAGCCGGGATTGATATCGGCGTCCGTCTGGATGTAGTCTTCCACGACCACTTCGGGGAACCCCAGCCTGTCGCGATGAAGCGCGCTGATGATGCCGAAGCTCACGGAAAACGGCAAACGGTAAGGTGTTCCGACCGAAAAGACAAATTGTCCGGGCTCCACTTTGTCGAATTGACAGAGTTCGATTGCCGGAAGGTCTTCATCCACCTTCACCACGGCGATATCGAGTTCGGGCTCGGAAGCAACGGTTCGGGCGGTAAGGATCCTGCCGTTGTACGTTGTGGCGTAGTAGCTCTTGAAGTCCGTGACGACATGCGCGTTCGTCAGGATGAACCCGCCCTGCCTGATGGCAACGCCTGAGGCGTAGGAGAACTTCTCCTGCGCGAACAGGGAACTAAGCCGCTCGAACAGCGTATCGCCCTCGGACAGCAACTCTTTCTTGAGATGAAATGCCACAACGGAGGGCAGCGCCTTGTGCACGCCCTTGACCAGCCTTGCCTGGATATCCTGTCCGGGGACAGGCGTCACCAGCGACGCGCCGATAGCACCGGCGGTCGCGCAGGCAAGAATCAAAGTGACATTTCGCCAGAAGTTCCTCATTCACTCCCTCAGAAAAAACAAGCCCCCGTCCATGGCGGGGGCTTGTGGACGGTCAACAGTATATTCTACAGCATGTTGCCGTTGTCGCCTCCCTGATTAGGGGGACTCAACTGAAGCGTCATTCCGTTCCGAATAATGCGGATGCGAATTCCGCCATCTTTCATTCCCTTGCCGAACAAATCGACGAAACTGTCCACATCAGTGACCTTCTCCCCGTTGATGGCGATGATGATGTCGCCCCTCTGGAGTCCGATGGAAGCCCCCTTGGAGCCCTCTTCGACATCCAGAACAACCACGCGGCCTTCGTCGCCCCGGGTGTTCTTCCCGACAGTAACACCGAGGACTTTGCGGTTTGCACCGGAAGCGGTAACTACCTCCTCGGAACGCTTGCCGATAGTTACATCAACCGTAGTGTCCTTGCCACCCCGACGGATATCCAGCTTAACGCTATCCCCGGGCGCGTGGAAGTAGATCATATTGCGGAAGCTCAGGCTGTCGCGCACTTTGCGCCCATCCACGGCGGTGATGATATCTCCTTCGCGAAGTCCGGCGGTTTCGGCGGGGGACTTCGGAACAATGCTCTTGACATAGCATCCGGCCGGAGCGGGAAGCCCTGCCGCCTCAGCGTCCTTCTGCGAAACATCGTCAAACTCGACTCCTATGAAGCCGCCCTCGATTTTCTCGCCCTTGCGCACTTTCTCATAGACGAAGCGAACTATGCTGGATGGAATTGCAAACGAAATGCCGTCAAAACCCCCGCTACGGGAGGTTATTGCCGAGTTCACTCCGATGACTTCCGCATCGAGGTTCAGCAGCGGCCCTCCGGAGTTGCCGGAATTCACGGCAGCATCCGTCTGAATGAAATCTTCGACCTGGGTCGCGTTGACATTGACGCGATCCTTGGCGCTGATGATCCCCTGCGTAACGGTATGGCGAAGGCCAAATGGCGCGCCAATCGCATAGACGGTATCTCCGACACGGATCTTATCGGAATCGCCAAGCTTCAGGAAGGGGAACCCCTGCCCCTCAACCTTTATGATGCTGATGTCCAGGTTCTCTGCGCTCCCGACAATGGTCGCTTCCAGTTCACGATCGTCCGACAGCTTCACGCTGATCTTCGTGGCCTGCCCGACCACATGGTAATTGGTCACAATGTAGCCGTCGTCGGAGAGGAAAAACCCCGAGCCCATTCCCGCGAGGTTCTGCTCAGGGATGATGTATCTGCCGCGGAAAA
>JBAZOJ010000334.1:0-3164 GCA_041648755.1 Candidatus Brocadiia bacterium | reverse complement strand
TTGTCAAGATTTCGCTCGGCCTGACGGATGCCTGAGAGCCGTTGCGCAGCGCGGGAGTCGATGTTGTTCTTGGTCCGTTCGAGCTTGCGAATATTGTTCTCGACGGAATCCTGCTTGCTGGCAAGAGTCCGGGGCAATTCGTACTCAAGGTACACCCGGTAGCCGTCTTCGGCCTTTCTAAGGTTGTTCTTTGCTCCTTCCAGGCGTATCTTGGTCTTTTCCAGATCGTTCAGTGTCTTCAACTCACGCTCGATCAGGAACGGAAGGTCGGCGTATTCGGTCTCGATATCGCGCAGAGCCTGCCTGGACTGCCTGATGGTCATCAGAAAGTCGTTCTTCCTTGCAGGGACATCGGAGTTCAGGAACTTGTCCAAGTCCGCCTTGGACGTTTCGATATCCTTCGTGGCGGAGTTGATGGTGGCCTCATCCTCGCGTATCGCGATCAGGTCATCTTCCTTGGCCCGGACGAGAGCGGACTCGGCCTCGCGCACCCTGACCTCGCCGTCGTCAATCCTGGTCTGAACCTCGGTCACATCGAAACGAAGCACCACGTCGCCCTTCTTTACGACCGTCTCCTCGGGGACAATCCACTCGATCTTTGCGTTTGCCTGGAAGTCGCCCTTTATGTTGTGGCTCTTCATCGACTGCAGTGTGCCTTCCTCGGTCACCGAGATCTCGAAGTCGGTCTTCTTGACTTTGAAGGTCGGGACCTGCGTGACATCGGACTTCTTGGCCATGAACTTCACGTAGCCGAAGTATCCGCCGGCCGCGATTCCGCCGAGAAGAATAACGAGGAATATGATTTTCCCGGGCGTCCAGAACCGCCGGGTCGGCGCGATGTGACTTGAACCGCCGATAATCGAGGAAGTTTTCTCGGTCATTTCAGCCATTCTCCTTCTTCATCGATCTCGAGCTGCCCCAGAAGCGAGAGGTACTTCAGGTAGGCTACGCGGTAGCTCACGCGAGCATCGTTCAGACGATCTTCTTCGCTTCGAAGAGTATTCACGGCATCGTTGTAATCGCGGGTCTGAATTGTGCCGTTCTCATATTCCAGGTCCGCCACTTCCTTCTTGCGCCGGGCGATATCGTAAGACCGTTCAGAGTTTGCAACGCTGCGGAGCATGTTCTCGAGGCTGCGGACCGTCCGCCGGATATTCTTGATGTTCTCTTCCTGCTGTCTCTTGAAGTCGCGCTCGTAAATCCACCATTGCGCCAACAGCGACCGATACTGCTTCTTGCGGCCTTCCTGATCAAGGCTGTACGACCACGAGATTGCCGCGCTCCAGGAGGAGTTCGTGTTCTCTCCGCCTTCTGTCTCGCTATCGTACAGGGGAAGCGAGTAGTTGACGGAAAGCTGCGGCGCGAGCCTCAGGCTGTACAGGGAAAGCGTAAAACTCCGGCGCGTGTCCTCATACCGGTCGCGCTGGGTCTGGTACTCGGGGTTATTGGCCATGGCGACGCGAATCGCCTCTTCAGAGTCAATCACCGGTTTCTTCACCGTCATCGGGGTTTCGAGAAGCTCGAGCACGCATTCCTGGGGGATATCGAGCTTCACCTTCAGATCGTCAACCAGTTCTTCGAAATTCTGCTGAGCGTCGATGATGGCCTGCTGGGTGGATACGAGGTTTTCCTCAGCGAGATAGACATCATTGGCGGTCCTCTGGCCTCTGCTGTAGTCGAAACGGGTCAATTCGAGCGCCTTCTGAGCTTCGTCAAGCCGCTTGCTCTGATTCTCAAGGGATTTGCGCGAGTTGACCACGCTGTAGAACTCCTGGATCTTGTTGATCAGGTAGTTTTCACGGCTTGCTCTGAATGACCGCTGCGCGTATATCCATGCCCTTTCGGCCCTGAGCATTCCGTCGCGCCATTCAAGGTAGCCGCCGGGCCGCAGGTAAATGTCGAATGACAGGGAGAGCATCGAACCCAGGGACATAGTCTCCGAAGCTGGCGTGCCAATATGCGTTCTGCTGACATTGTTGCTCACGGCCAGGTTCCCGTTCCAGGGCAAATCCTGGCTGAGCGAGAAATTCACTCCCTGCGACTCCACGGAATTCTTGATGTCGTAACTGGTCGAGACGCTGCCCCCGAATACCGGCCGATAGGCGCGCAAAGAGCTTCTCAGGGATTCCTCCGCGCTTGCAAGGCTTTCCTTGATCCTCATGAAGTCGACATCGCTGGTCTCTGCTATCTTGATGAACTCCGCAAGGCCGAGGGAAACCACCTTCTTGCCATCGACTTCTTTGACGGTGAAGACGTAGGTGCGCTCGGTCTTATCGGGTTGGGTTGAATTCTTCTTTCTGTCCTTCGCGGGAGAGCGCGAGATGACATCATCGTATGTAGTGGTGCGCGTGAGAGTGCCCATGGCCTCTTCGGCCTTGACGTCAGAAAGCTTGGTGGGGTAGGCATCCTTCTCCATCTTGTTGCAACTTGCAATGGTAAGAAGGCTGAACAGACCCAGCAAGAGCAGGATTCTTGAACTCACTCCATCTCCTTGGGCGTGCGAATCGAAATCCAATAGTAAGACTTTTGACGCTTGAGGGAAGTTTTGCTCCCACTTTTACGGTAAGTCAGGAAAATGGGGGATACTATGAGGAAGGACAAGGGAGTCAGATGAGTACAGAGCCAGACCGTCCTCGCAGAACCAGAAAAATGCGCCCGGTGCAGGTCGCGATCTTCCTCCTTTTCCTCGGGCTTGCAGGCTGGGGCATCTCCTCCTTTCTTCTGCACAAACCTAAATCCAACTCAGGCTATTCGGAGGTAACTGAAGCGCCAAGCTTGTCGCCCGTTACCGTGTCCGAGGAAGAGCTCCTGCTTCTCAAGAAGGTGCCGGTCGAAGCCCTGGACCTTTTGCCAGCGGGGATGATTGCGGGCTTCGTAGCCCATGACCCAACTAAGATCGGTCCCACCCTGAGCGCCTTCCACCTTTCGCCGCTGCTGGATTCCCCCGAAGTCGCAAAATGCATCGCCCTCGCTTCTTCTTCTTTCCTCGGCGAGACCGTCTGCGGAGTCTATCCCGACAAGAACGGCAAATGGCTCGTCAGGGGCTCCCTGATCCCGAAGAAGGGCGTCAGTGCGGATGAACAGGAGCGAAAGCTCACGGATTTGGCCGCGCAAATTGCCGCCAACCCGGTCTTCGGCTTCTCGTCCTTCAAATTCAAACGGCA
>JBAZOJ010000333.1:0-3194 GCA_041648755.1 Candidatus Brocadiia bacterium | reverse complement strand
TGAGGAAGGCGGATTCGCTTCGGTAATAAGGAGTTTCCTTGAGATGGCACCGTGGTTCATCGCCTCCGTGATGATCCATGTTGTGGCTTTCGCCGCTCTCGCCCTCTACCAGATGGGCGGACAAGGCGCACCACAAAACATCGACATGACGACTTCGCTCGAGAACACCGCCTCTCCGACTCCAACGGTTGAGGAAACCACTCCTCCTCCTGAGGAGGAAGTGGTCGAAGAGGAAGATGAACTCGATGAGACCGACATCGAAGACACTCCCGATGAAGAAGTCGGCGACCCCGATGCTCCTTCCGATCAACCTCTATCCGATGATACTATCGGTGCTCTCGGCCTTGGCGCAGGTTCTCCGACCGGCGCTTACGGTCACCGCAAAGGCGGCAAGAGAGGCGGCCGGGTAAAGGCGAAAGGCGGAAATCAGTTCTCCGAGAAGTCAGTGGATCTTGGCCTGAAATGGCTCGCTGACCATCAGGAAGGCGACGGCCATTGGGACACCAAGAAGTGGGGCGGCAACGGCGATTACGATCCAGGTGTTGCAGGACTCGCACTTCTGGCCTTCGCTGGCGCCGGACACACCGAACGCAGTGGCAAGTGGTCCCGCGTTGTGAAGAAAGCGATCCAGTGGTTGTCCGAACAACAGGATGCCAAGGGCAATTTCGCTCCTCGCACGACCATGTACTCTCATGCGATACCTACCCTCGCCCTGCTTGAGGAAGTCGCAATGGCTCCAGTGCCCCGTACTCAGGCCATCGCCAAGAAGGGCTTCGATTACATGATCAGCGTGCAGAACGACTACAAAGCATGGCGCTATTGGCCCAAGGACAACGACAATGATACGTCCGTCTCTGCCTGGTGCGTCATGGCGATGAAGGCCGCCAAAGTTGCCGGTTTCGACGTTCCTCAGGGCGCATGGGCAGGCGTTAAGAACTTCCTTGATGAAGTTACCGAGCCCAACTACGGCGAAGTGGGTTACACCGCTCGTCCCATCAAGGGAGCCACCGAGCAGCCCTACCAGAGGTACTCGATGACCGCTTGTGGAATGCTCTGCCGCCTCTACATGGGTATGTCCCGTGAAGACAGGCTCATCAAGAACGGCACTCTCATCCTGATGGAGAACCTGCCCGAGTGGAATCAGCCCGGAATCGGCGCTCAGTTCTACTACTACTGGTACTATGGTTCGCTCGTCCTCTTCCAGATCGAAGGCGACTTCTGGAAGAAGTGGAACCTCAAGATGCGCGACATGCTGGTCACTCATCAGAACATGACTCCCGGCGAGTTGAATGGCTCGTGGGATCCTGCAGCCAGCACGCACTTCAGCCAAATGGGCGGACGCGTATATGCAACCGCACTGGCAGTTCTGACCCTTGAGGTCTATTACCGCTACGAAATCATGTCCAAGCCCTCTGGCGGCGAAAAGAAGTAGCCCCCTCCTTTCACTACGCAAACGGGCGTCCCCTTTGGGACGCCCGTTTTCTTTCCTTCACCATCCGCCTTGAAGTTCCTGCGCGAAAATGCGTGAACAAATTCGCAGTTGGCGCGAATATAGCTGTATGCCACAGGGAGAGATATGATGGCTGACAGCACTTTCAGTCCTTCTGCGATCCCCGAACACGACAGAAACAGCAGGGAGGGCCTCACGACAGTAGTCCGGGCCTTCCTTGAATTGACACCATGGTTCGTTACATCCGTTGTCATCCACCTTGCCCTTCTGACAGCCCTGGCGCTCATCCAAGTGGGAGGGCAGGCCCCGCCGCAGGGCATCGATATGACAACGTGGTTAGAACTGACGCCCAGCCCCACACCTACCCCTCCGCCACCCGTTGGCGCTTACGGAGAAGGAATGGCAGTAGACGGTCCAGAGGACGCTGAAGACAAAGAAACCCCTGGAGAGAGCAGTATCGAGGAGGCAGAGCAAGACCAGATAGGTGATCCTGACTCTCCTTCAGACCAGCCCCTTTCCGACGACACTATCGGAGCCCTCGGTGTTGGGGCGGGTTCCCCAAGTGGTGCCGTCGGCCGCCGTAACGGCGGAAAGGTCAAGAGCAGGGGTGGAAACCAGTTTTCGGAGAGATCCGTCGAAATCGGACTGAAGTGGTTGGCAGATCACCAGGAAATAGACGGACACTGGGACACAAAGAAATGGGGAGGCAACGGGGACAACGATCCGGGTGTTGCCGGTCTGGCATTGCTGGCATTTGCAGGCGCAGGTCACACCGAGCGCAGCGGCAAATGGTCCCGCGTCGTCCGCAGGACTATCGGGTGGCTGACATCTCAACAGGATGCCAGGGGCAACTTCGCGCCCGGAACAACGATGTACTCGCACGCAATCCCCACGCTTGCACTGCTTGAGGAAGTCGCCATGGCGCCCGTTCCCAGCACCCAGGCCATCGCAAAGAAAGCGCTGGACTATATGATCGGTGTTCAGAACGAAAGCAAAGCCTGGCGCTATTGGCCCAAGGACAATGACAATGACGTCTCGGTCACCGCATGGTGTGTCATGGCGATGAAGGCAGCAAAAGCTGCCGGGTTCGACGTCCCCGCAAGATCCTGGGATGGAGTGAGGAACTTCCTCGATGAAGTAACTGAACCGGACTGCGGCGAGGTAGGCTACACGAAGAGACCAGTCAAGAACGGGGATGCGCCAGCATACCAGAAATACTCGATGACGGCATGCGGTCTGTTATCCAGGCTTTTCATGGGCGTTTCCCGCGACGAGAAGATGATCAGAAGCGGGGTGCTCATTCTGCTGGAGAACCTGCCGGAATGGAGCCAGCCCGGAATTGGCGCCCAGTTCTACTACTATTGGTACTATGCTTCACTCGTGCTGTTCCAGATGGAAGGCGACTGCTGGAAGAAGTGGAATGGCAAGATGCGCGACATGCTGGTAACTCACCAAAACCTGACGCCCGGCGAGTTGAGGGGCTCCTGGGATCCTTCCCCCAGCACGCACTTCAGCCAGATGGGCGGACGTGTGTATTCCACGGCCTTGGCGGTATTGACGCTTGAGGTATACTACCGATATGAGATCATTGCCAAGCCAAGCGGCGGCAAGCCCTGATCGCAATATCACGGGAGGTTACGATGACTGGTGCAGGCAATAGAGAGTCGAGAGAACCAGGAAACAAGAATGCGGAGCAAAGGACCTCGCCGTGGTTGGTCGCGCTGGCGATGGTTCTGCTGACAGC
>JBAZOJ010000332.1:0-3200 GCA_041648755.1 Candidatus Brocadiia bacterium | reverse complement strand
TTACTCTCGCGGAATGAAGAAGAAACTCGCGCTGATATGCGCATTGCTTCATGATCCAGACTTGCTGCTCCTCGACGAGCCAACCAGCGGACTCGATCCATTCGCAACGCGGGCGCTGACTTCAATGATCTCGGCCCTCGCGGAATCGGGCAAGACGATCTTCTTTTCCACGCACATACTGGAGCAGGCGGAGAAGATCAGCACACGGATAGGCATCCTTCACAAATCAAAGCTCGCGGCCGTGGGGAAGCTCGATGAACTCCGCGCTGCTACGTCAGCCAACAGTTCGCTCGAAGAGATCTTCTTCCTTGTAGCTGCCAAGGCAGAACACGAAGAATAGGGACATGACTGCTCCATACTTCGAGCCCCGTGAAATCGAAAAGGCAGTGCCTTTGATCCGCCCTGAAGAAAGGCGGATATCGGATTTCCGTGCCGTAATGATACTCGCCCGCACTGGCTGGCGCCGCGTCTTCAACCGCTATCTTAGTTTCTTCCGCAAGAAAACACCTGCTGGTCAACCGGCCGGTACCCGCGGTCCAACCTCGCGCCCAAGAACCACTACCGGTATTGTCACGGCGGTTATCACTGTCCTGTACTTTGTCCCCTTGACCTTCTTCATGGCATACATGCTTATCGGCAGCGCAACGAAAAACTCCCAGCAAGAAGCGTCCGGTGCCCTCCTTCTGGACAACATTGCCTTCGACATCGTTAGTCGTAGTAGCAACGAATTGGATGGCCTTGAGGATCAACTCAGGAAAGGCAAAATCACGCAGCAGTCATTTGAGGAGCAGAGACGCCAGATAACCGATATCGTGGAAAAGGCTCTGTGCGAAGAACTTGGCGTCCCGCTTGGCAATGCCCGGTCCGAGAAAGAGCAAGCCGAAATCGACAGGTTCATGAGCGCGTTTCTTGCACACAAGCCCGGGACTTACGACTTGATTCAGACGGATATGGATCCTCGATGGGGCCATTGGGAATGGACTCCTGCGTTTGACCACCTGCTGGCGAAAACTTTGTCCCTGATTCTGCTCGCAGCCTTCCTCGCGAGCCTGCTTTCGGGATTGGCTGGCGTCAACCGGGAACTGGGACGTGTCGAGTGGTCATTCGAATGGCTTTGCACGATGCCGGTGCATTCTCGCAGCCTGATGATTGCCCGAGCATTCGAGGATGGCTTCACGAATATCTTCACCTACTTCATGATCCTGCCAGTCATCGTGTTGTCGCTGTGGTTCGCCGGATGGGGATGGCTCGCCATACCGATCGGGCTTTTCTGCTTTGCCCTTCTGAACCTTTTGCTGGGCTCGGTGAGCGTACTCTTGGAGACAAGTCTGAGGATGCGCTTGTCGCCTGCAAAGCTCAAGAACCTGCAGGCGATATTCGGCTTTATGTCAGCACTCCTCTTGATGATCACGTACGTGGCAGCATTTTCCCCTCAGGTCACCCGATACGTGGTCAAACTTGCCAAGCTGCTTCCGGACGAAACTCTCGCCCTTCCGACGGGGCTGCCGCTGCTTCTTGGAGTCAGTTCAGTACCATTTGCTCTGACACTTGCTGGCACTCTTGTCATTATCCTGGGTTTGTCTTACATTTGTGTGACCCGGGCAGCTCGCCTTGTCTCAGGCGGTTATGTCGCAACCACAGGGCATTACCAAGGCAAGCGACAGTCTGTCGCTCCCGTTGCTATCACGGGTTTCTTCCGCGGGGCCTTGTGGAAAGAGAAGACCCTTCTCTCCCGCGATAGAACCCTTTTGGTCCAGACGATCGGAGTGCCGATCATCATTATCGCTCTTAATTTCTTCACCAATCGCCTCGCGCTGTCGAAGGTAACGGAAGACTTCGCCCGGATGGCTGCGCTTGCCTTTGGTGTTGGCAGTTACTCCCTGCTTTTCGGCGCGATCAACATTCTTGGCGTCGAATCGAAATCGCTGTGGCTCGTCTATTCCTTCCCGCGCTCCCCTCGTTCGTTCTTCTACCAGAAGGCTGCATTCTGGGGCTTCTTCAGTTGCCTCTTTGCATTATTCGTTCTGATCATCGGCTTCTCCATTTCGCCAGAGGGTGACCTCCTTCGAAAGGCCACTCTTTCGGCTTGCGCGCTTCTCGGAGTGGCTGTGTTTGCCCTCATAGCGGCAGGCTTTTCTGTTATCGGAACCGACCTGATTACTTCCTCAGCCGTGAAGAAGATACGAACGGACCTTTCGCTTCTGTTCATGGCGCTGCTGGGCATATTTGCCGGTTCATTTTTCCTGCCCGACATCTCCAGCTTGTTGATCGTACTGTCACTCATGGGGCTCTTCGCTTATGCCTTGTGGCAGAAAAGTGTGGATGCCCTCCCCTATCTACTCGACCCGACGGATAGTCCGCCCCCCGCTCTGTATCTCGCCGACGGCGTACTGGCAGTAATAGCTTTCTTCTTCATGCAGGCAGTCCTGGTCGTCATTTTCATCGCCCTGAAACTTGAGGCCACGACTTCTGTCGTCATCGCATACGGGGCTTCCGGGGCAATTGTAGGAGCCACCGCCATCCTCATCCTCTCAAGAAGGCGCATTCCACACTTCTGGTCGGAAATCGGCATCTTGAGACGTCCTGCTCTTGTTCAGCATCCGACCGATCTGGGAAGCACCCACAGACAAGCTGGATCATCCATCAGCACGGGGCTCATCCTGGGGCTACTTGCGGCCGGAGTTGCCGGGGTCTACTTGTTTGCTGTGAGTAGCATCCCAGCATTACGGGAAGGACTCCAGAAGTATATTGAGAGCACAGCCAAGCCCGATCTCACCAGTTTCTGGTTCGTATTGCTCGCAGTCGTTCTTGCTCCGATTGTCGAGGAGTTCCTTTTCAGGGGCCTGCTATTCAGGGGATTTTTGAAGACGATGTCTCTTCCTGTTGCCGTGACTGCCAGTGCAGCGATTTTCGCGATTGTGCATCCCCCGATCAGCATGATTCCGGTCTTTGGTCTTGGCTGCGCCGCCGCCCTGGCGTTCCACCGGACCGGATTGCTCATGGCCCCGATCGTGGCGCATTTCACTTATAATGGGATGATTGTTCTCATTTCGACCTACTTCTCCTGACTCCATCCCCCGCCTCCACCAATTCCTCATCCTCCTTCTTCTTTATGACTCCTCCCGGGGTCTCCTGTTTGACACGGTGGAATAACGGCCAGAATTGTGTGAATGCCAATGGGGGTGCAAATGCCTCATCCC
>JBAZOJ010000331.1:0-3216 GCA_041648755.1 Candidatus Brocadiia bacterium | reverse complement strand
GTTCGGCGTTAATCGAGCCGATAGGCATTTTGTCCGCGCCGATATCGAAAGTCCGGAAAGTGATCTGATGCCCGTCCGCGACCGAGATCGCCTGGGAATACAGGGCGTACTGTTCCTCTTCCGTCGGGAGTGTGGTCCGGTTGAGGTAAAGGAATTCTGTTCTGAATAATCCTACGCCGGACGCGCCATGATCCAGACAAGTCTGAATCTCGTCCGGATGGTCAATATTCGCCATAACGCTGCACGTAACGCCGTCTTCGGTGACACAGGGCTTCATCTTGTCCAGATCGGCCAGATAACGGGTATAGACAAAGTCGCGCTGCATCAGCCGATATTGCTCGACAGTTGACTCGTTTGGCGAGATGATCGCCCTGCCCCGGAAACCGTCAATGATCACGATATCACCGACGGATACATGATTCGAAATGGTGCGAAGCCCTACCACGGCGGGTATTTCAAGCGCACGGGCAAGAATGGAAGCATGGCTGGTCAGGCCACCCATGTCCGTCGCGATTCCAAGAATGCGGTCCTTCGAGAGCGTGGCGGTTTCGCTGGGGGTCAAGTACCGCGAAATGAGGATTACCTTGGTGTCGATCTTCTCCAACCCTCGGTTTCGGGTACCGGCAAGATGAGCGATCACCCTGCGTTCGAGGTCCCGTAGGTCATCGGCCCGCTGGGAGAGGTACTCCTGGTCAATCAGTTCAAGGGTGGCGATGTACTTGCGAAAGACCCTGGACACTGCGTGTTCAGCAACAACCAGCCTCTCGCGGACAAAGCCCTCGATCTCCCGTGAGAGCGAAGGATCCTTTAGTATGGCGATATGTGCGTCGAAGATCGCCGCGTATTTGGGCGGCATTTTCGAAAGGGATATCTCCCGAATGTGCGAAACATCTTCAGTAGCAAGCAGCAGTGCCTGACGAAATCGCTCAATTTCTCCGGGCACTTCCTCAGGCTGGACTTTCCGCGATGTGAGGACGATCTCCTCCCGCCCCAGGATGTACACCGGGCCGATTGCCACGCCGGAAGAGACTCCAATGCCCTGAAGAACTTCCATTGTCTGCCGTTAATCCTCGTCGAGGTCGAAATTCCGCCTCACCAGGTCGATTATCTGGGACTCAGCGGCGACCTCGTCGGCGCCGTTGAAAAAGAATTTCAGCGAGGAACTGCGCTGAACCCCAAGAGAGATCAGGTTCAGTACCGATTTCGCGTCTACACGGTCTTTGCCGTATTCCACCTCAATCGAGCAGGCAAAACGCGATGCGAGACTCGCAAGTCTCTGCGATGGTCTGGCGTGCAGGCCATAGCGGTGTGTGACCGTAATCTCGCTGACTATCATATCCTGGTTTCCTCGTGTACCTTCGCATTGACGATTTCCATGACGGCTTTCGCCACTTTCACAGGATCGTGGAGCAAGTCGTCGCCCAGCACATCCTCCTCAACTACCTCGTATCCCATTGCCCGGAGGATTGCAGGATCGCCTTGAACAAAACGCTGCGATGAACGATAAGCAGGTATTTCCCGGCGACCGGTGTTCAACAGTATTATATCGAAAATTCGACCACCGCAATGGCTTTCCAGCGCCTTGACGTGCTCGACCGCGTCCAGCGACTCCGTTTCGCCCACCTGCGTGAGGACATTGCAGATGTACACTTTCGTCGCGTATGATGCCCTCACCGCGTCAATCATCCCGGGTACGAGCAGGTTCGGTATTATGGATGTGTACAGAGATCCCGGTCCGAAAATGATGATATCGGCATCGTGTATCGCCCTCGTGATGTCCTTGTGAACATCGGTGGGCCGTGGTTTCAACTCGACACGAATGATCCTCCGTCCGGATGTCTGAATTGCCGACTGGCCTGTTGTTACTGTCCCGTCCTCGTGATGAGCCACCAGCCCCACCCTGTCAGTGGTGGAGGGCAGCACTTCCCCGGCGATGGCGAGAATATGGCCTGCCTGCCGCACCGACTCGCGGAAATCGCCGGTGATACGATGGAGAGCGGTGATAAACAGGTTGCCAAAGGAGTGACCGCCAAGCTCATCGCCTTCGAACCTGTACTGGAAGAGCTTCTCGATATTCGGTCCGGAGTTGGATAGCGCAACAAGGCAGTTGCGGATATCTCCGGGCGGAAGCGCTCCCAATTCGTGACGAAGCCTTCCGCTTGATCCTCCGTCATCCGCCATGGTTATTACCGCGCTTATGCGTCCGGTGTGGTCTTTCAGGCCGCGCAGAAGGGACTTCATCCCGGTTCCGCCGCCAAAGGCGACCACTCTCGGACCAATTTCCCTGCGGGAAGCGGCAAGAGCCAGATCCTTGAATGGGCCGGAAACTCCCGAGGTGCGCAGAATCCGCACGACGCTCCTCGCGAGCCCCAGCATTCCGAAATAGAGAAGAAGAAGGGATATGATCGTGCAGGCGATGGAAAAGTACACGGAGAGCCGTGCCAGATTAATGCTCTCGTACTCGCCGACAGTGTCGCCCTGGAACCAGACCGAAAAGAATAGCACAGCAGCCGCAAGGAAAAACAGGCCGAGGATTATCTCAAAGACGTAACGCTTTAGCCTGAGACCCGGTAGCAGCCACCAGAACAGCTTCATTTTATCGGGTGCTCTTACCCGAAGATGTCCTCTTCAGCCTCCAGAAGCAGTGAGAACACCTCGTTGCCAGAGCGGGCCTGCTTGAGGAACCTGCACCAGTCGTTGTTGCGCATGATCTTGGCGATCCGGGAAAGCGCAGCAACATGGTCGGTGGATTCGTCCTTCGGAGAGAAGAGGCAGAAGAACAAGTTGACGGGCTCGCCATCGATGGCGTCGAAATCTACTCCGGCGGTGCTGCGGGCAAAGAGACCGACGAGCTTCTCAAGGTTGTCCACACGAGCATGAGGGAAAGCCACGCCGCGCCCGGTACCGGTCGAGCCGAGGTTCTCTCTCATCAGGAGCGCATCGAGGCAATCGCCTTCCATCGCGCTGGGGATGAGCTTTTTCTCGATCATCGCAGTAACTATTTCCTTCAGCACACCTTCCTTGTCGCGAGACTTGACGTCATAGATAATCGCGGCAGAAGAAAGGAAGTCGTCTATCTTCATAGGGTCTCCTCTGAGGTCCAAGAATAGGCCCGGCGGTTTTTCGCCGGGCCTATTTATAGCACTTAGTCGAATTTTTCAAGGAAAAGGGCAAAAATTTCAGCTGTTTTCGCCCTCCCGAAACGCCGAATAGATC
>JBAZOJ010000330.1:0-3250 GCA_041648755.1 Candidatus Brocadiia bacterium | reverse complement strand
AGGACGGGAGTACAATCTACTACGGTTATGACAACGGGGATCGACTGACATCGATGGAGTGGATCGATGGCAACGCAAACACGATCTATGCCTTCGAGTGGGATTACGACGCTGTCGGCAACAGGACGTACGAAGATCGGAACGCCGTGAAAACGTACTACGAATACGACACCGGGAACGAACTCCTCCGCAGCCATGAACTGCCAGCGGACATGTGGACGTATTTCGGATACGATTCGCGCGGCAACTGTCTACTGATTCAGAAACCCTCCGGCACGACCTACTTCGCCTACAATGACGCCGACCTCGTCACCCAGATCAAGTACCCAGGCGGCGTGGCGAACTACTTCTACTACGACGCCCTGAACCGCCGCTACGCCATCTGTGACTCTGCGGGGCTTGCGTACTTCAGCTATGACACCGACCGCCTCTGCCCGCTCGCAGAGCGCGACGCCACCGGCACTGTGACCGCCGAGTACGTGCGCGGCCAGGCACCCATTCGCGGCATCGGTGACCTCGCTGCCGCCAGGCTGACAAGAGACAGTGCCACATATTGCCAGTACCCGGTTTGCGACCTTGTCGGAAACCTTGTGCGTGTCGCAAATCAGACAGGCCAAGTTGTCGGCTACTTCGAGTACGACCCCTGGGGCAACAAGCTCCGAAACGAGCCGCCGGTTGAGGGCACCCGTTTCGGCCAGTCCGCACCGGCCTGGCTCGATCTGCCAGACTCCAACGGTGAACTCGGTCTCTCTTCGACGCGTGTTTCCCACAGGCCTGCTGGCCGCTTTTTGCAGCGCGACCCCCTTCGGACGACTCCGCGAGGCTATCAGTTCGCCAATGACAATCCAATGATGTATCTTGATCCGCGCGGCCTTGAATCTGGCCCCGAGCAGACAAACGCGGACCAGGCGCTCGCCGACCGCTTTTCTGAGTACGTAAGCCTGCACGAAGAGTGGCAGCGTGAGCTTGGCGAGTATCGGCAGTTGATAAGTGCTCTCAGCTCCGCGGACGCGACATGGAGGGAGCAGTATAGAATCGTGCGGCAGATGCCGTGGCACCACGATGCCTTACCTGACACAGGATCACTTCTACAGAGTCATCTCGCCTCCCATCGCGTCAACGACATAAGGAATACCAGAGAATTCGCCCTGTACATGGAAGCCGGTTATAGCCCGAACCAGGTGGAGGCCGCCATGGAGAGAGACAGGCTGATGGCGCTTGCTAACCAGCGGCTCCACGCTGCTAGGGAAATGTATCGTCCGCGAAGGACGGCCATCGAGGCGGATGTCCGATCAGTGCTGCGCGCTCTTTTGACGGGAAGCTCTGATGCGGCTATCGCACGTGATGCCGCGTTGTTTGGCGGGAACGAGTGCCTCGTCATCGAGCCATTCCCGTGCAATACTGCCTCTGAGGGAGCACATCCGCTGGAGGAATTAGGGAGGATATTGCGGGCTAAGGGCACAGAGTCTCTTCACGGTCTTGGCGAGCTAATAGAGATGGCCCAGCGAACGGATTTCATAAGCGCGAATGGTATGCTCAAAGCGTACCTAAGGAAGGGGGAGAAGGGTAACACGTACGTCATTCTCAAGGGATACTCGGGGTTGCGAAGGGTTCTCACCGGGACACGGTACCTGGAGAACCACCCAAAGGTCTATGACTGGCTTGCAATGAAGCGCGGCGGACGGGTCGCCGCCGGCTCAGCCTGGGCCTTCGGGATCGTCACCACCGTTGCCTTCGATGTAGTGGAAGGCATACTGGATCATAAGACATGGACGGAAATAGGTATAAGCATCCCCTTCGACGTTGCCATCACAGCAATGAGCATAGTGGCCGGGGCCGCAGTTACTGGTATGATGGCGGGAAGCTTCGTGCCCGTTGTTGGAAACGCTGCTGGTTTTGTCATGGGGTTCGCTGTTGGTGTTATTCTACAGTGTGCGTTAGACAGCACTGGCATCAAGAAGAGGATTTATGAGGCCATCGTGGTCGAACAGGCTCTGGAGCTGGTATTGGCTCGCTATGCCAGATGACGTTCACAGAATGTTCGCACCCGGTTGCCTTACTGCACTGAGCGATTGTGTTGGCTGCGCGAGCAAGCTAAAGAGGGCACATCTTCATGAAACACACTGAACAGTGTAGCGTCGATCAACCTCAACCCAGAGCCAACAAGCGCCTCCCTGCTATGGTCAGCCGAAAGGCCGCTCTATGCCTCGTCGTCAACATTAGTGTCGGCGGTACGGCTTCGCTTTTCTCCGTAATCCCGGCTGTCGATCGCTACAGCCGGCAGTTGTCACAGGTGAGCGGTGTGATTATGCTTGCGACTTTCGTGGTTATCCCCGTCTTGCTGCTTTGGGCCCACTTGAGCAGGCGCGCCATTTGCTTCTTCCTGCTGCTCTCCGTGGGAACCGTGGTGACTGCGTGGTACATGATGGTTATGTCGTTTATCATCTACTCGGGGCTTGGCCGGGTCCGAACCCCGCATTCCCTGTCAGTCTGGGGCGGGCTGATCCTCATATCCGTATTGCTGGTTGCCGTGTTGGAGTGGAAGATAAGCCCGTGGGCGTGGCGACAGTGTTGCAGAAGTGGCACAATAGACCTTGCGAAGGGGATGTGTTACCCTGATATCCCCACATTCGGTCCCGGCGTTCCTGATGTGCCCACATTCTGGCTATGGAGCTTGCCCGCGGGCTGGGCAGCCGCCAGCGGGGCTCTAGTGGCGCTGCTAGTTTCACATTCGGCTACCCCAAAGCTCGAGGTGGTCTTCACGGTGTTAATTTGTGTTGGGGGATCGTTCCTTATCCTTGGCGGTGCTTGGGTGCACGCGATCTCACCTGTGTTCCGCATACTGCGTTGGGAACGGAAACACAGAAGGAAGATGATGATCGGGTCTGTCGTTGTCTCTACTGTTGTCCCTCCCGAAAACTCCGTCGGACGGTAAAATGGCCATCGTGATGTGGCCTGTCTCGCTACGTGGGAGTCGTGGCGGCAGAATCATGTCGCGGGGATGAGCATGAGCCGAGGATTGCGCGTGTTGTGTGGCAAGAGATGGCAACCCGGGCGCACCGCTGGCGTTGGTGAATTTCAGCGCAAGGCCCGATCTGGAGTTTACGCCGCTCGCGTGTACCGATGATGCAGGCCGCCGAGAAAGGGAATGGCAACGACCTTACCTTTCGATGGTGGTTCGACTTCGCGTGGGATCGGCGAGTTTCCGTCCAGGGAGATGTGCGTGCGCGACTCGTTGTAGTAGCGCAAG
>JBAZOJ010000329.1:0-3250 GCA_041648755.1 Candidatus Brocadiia bacterium | reverse complement strand
TCGCTGCCCAGGGGGAAGGCGCTTCTAACGACGACGGCTGGCAAATTCACAATGCTGCATCTCATCGAGTTTGCGATTCCCGCGGAGTTTCAGCCGAAGAAAGCCGAAGGTGCGAAATGAACGCCATAAGCCTTCGCACATGTGCGGTCGCCGCAGTCCTGCTTCTCGTCTGCGCCGGGGCGTTTTCTGAAAGCGCCGACAGTGGCATGGCCAACTGCGTCGAGAAGTACTCACGGGCCATCGTGTGGGTAAAGTACGTTCAGCCGTACGAGGATTGGGATGGCCGGATTGTCAATCGGGATGAACTGACATACGGACTGGTGGTTTCCGCCGCCGGTCGAATTGCGGTGCGCGGGCACATCCATGTGAAGGACTTCAAGCCTTACAACTTCCGGGTCGTGATGCCCGACGGGGCGGAGTTCCCTGCCGAATACGCGGGCAAGGATCCCGTGCTGAATATCGCATTCTGCGACGCGCAATTCCCCAAGGGAACCGAGGTCACGGCTGTGAATTTCAAGGACGCACCTCAACCTCAGTTGGGTCAGAAGTTCTTTATCCTGTCCCGGCGTCCAGCCTGGCAATCGTTTGCACTCGATGTCCTGCGCGGGTTCATTGCGAGCGTTCTCCCCGGCGAAAGAAAGGCATTTGTCCTTGAGGGGCCGGGAGTGTCTGACAAGTCGGGAGCCCCCGTATTCGACGAAAGCGGCCGGGCGCTGGGCGTGGTTGGGTTCGACCTCGATGTAGCCGACGGCGGCCTTCCTTCAGGGCATCCCGGGATGCCGCTGCTTTTCACGGGTGCGGAGATCATGGCAGCAAAGCCGACCCTGGCAAGTAACGCGACCGCGCTGGAGAACCTGAAGCCCGGCTGGTTGGGCTTACTGGTCGAAAATATGAACGACAAGCTCTCGCTGGCAATCGGCGGAGACGGAAACCCCGGGGTGTACGTTACAAGTGTCGTCCCGGGCTCTCCGGCTGCAATGGCCGGTATCCGGGTACTGGACGCGATTACCGAAGTTGACGGCAAGGCGTTCTCGACGGACTCGCAACGCCTGGGCACGGATTTCATCGCCCTGATGCGGCGCAAGGGCGGCGGAACAACTGTTTCCCTGACCCTGTGCCGTGCTGGCAAGAAGCAGAAGATGGATATCATTCTTATTGGCGAGCCACCCGACGGCGCCAAGGTCGAACGGGTGTTCTACGAGAAGATGGGCCTTGCTGTCCGCAAAGCGACATGGGACTATTACGTCTACAGGAACATACCCGAAGAGCTCAAGGGTGTTGTTGTCGATAGAATAGTGTCAGGCTCGCCCGCGGACCTGTCAGAACTTGAGGCGGAAGACTTGATCGTCGGGATCATAGGGCACCAACTGACCGGAATGGACGACTTTGTGGCAATGACGAATCGCGTTGCAGCTGAAGGGATGAACCCAATACTCCTGGAAGTACGCAGGGGAGCGCGTCGGATATTCATCAAGCTTGAGCAATTCACGATCGGCGCAATCAATGAGCCCTGAGTACTGCGTTCTGGCTGAAATTCTGCATGACCGGGGCCTTGAACGAATCTGGGTCGCGGGGCCGACGATTCGCTTCGGCGAAGGCGGCCTGGAGCCTTGCGACATGGCTGGTTCCACCAATGGCGCCTGGCTGGAAATCCGTATCGCAGGGCAGGGGGCGACAAGAGTCCTGGCGGCAGAAAACGCCAGCCTCGATGGAATCCTCCTGCGCCCCGGCAGAGCGATAGCCTCGGGATCGTCAGTCACCATCGGTAACGCCCTCGTGACCATCCTGACCGAAAGCGACAATCCGCCCTCGGGGACGACCATCTGTCTGTCCCCTGCGCTGACTGTTGATGAACTCTCCGAGCCAATGCCGGTGCGGGTGATCGAGTTCATCGGAAAGCCTGGGGAACCCCCACCAACTCCCATGCTTTCGCAGGCGAGCCCCGAAGTACTCAAGCCCATCGTGTTCTTCGACCCGGTCCTGGCCAGGGAACCCGTCGCGGGTGCTTCCGCGCCCCCTGTAACGCAGCCGCCCCTTGCGGCCACTCCGGCAGCACCTGCCAAGCCCGGGAATTCGCTGTGTTTTGCGGTGTACGATGATAATCCTGCGCGGATAGTTGAGTCGGATTCGCCAATCGTCCAGATTTCCCGCGCTGACGAGGCGACCGTTCACCTTGCGGGCAGTTGGGTTGGGGACGAGAGAGTGATCGTGTCGCGCACGGCGGACAAAGTCTCCGCGACAGTGCTCGGTTCCGGAAAACGCATCACCCTCGGCGGTGAGTTTGTGCACTCCCGTGATATTAAGGACGGCGAGTGGATCGTCATGGGCTCGGCACGTATTCGCGTTGATTTCGTAAGAAGGCCCATTGAGGCGTTCCTTCCGCCGAAAGGTCTTACAGCCGACTCCCTTTACAGCGCGCTTCTTCAATCCCGCAGATCCGGGGTCGGAGTGGAGGAGTTCGTCACCAAGGTGTTCAATTACTCTCCGCTCCTGATTGCCTCGCTGATCATACACACCCTTGTGTTTCTCACGCTGTTTCTGTTTACGGTGAAGACCAATAACTTCGAGATAGCCGTTGTAATCGAGAGCAGCCTTGACAAGCCTGTTCCGACCCAGGAGCCGGTCGAAGATGATGCCGTCATCACCGACGACTCGACAACAGTTGATGACACGATGACGCTTGAGGAGATGCTTGGCGAAGAAATCAATATGCCCGAATCGTCACCCGACGGTGGCCTGGGGCTTGCAGGCGGAGGGAATGACGGCGGCGGAGCACCGGACGGAAGCATTTTTACGGGTACGATGCCCCGTCCGCCCAGCAGGCACACGAGTGGCGGGCCAACGATTGCCGAACTCCGCAAGCGCGGGCTGGACGTGGTCTTTCTTTTTGACACCACTGCATCGATGGACTGGGTGCTGTCGGACGTACGCCAGAGCATTTCGGACATCTACACCATTACGAACCGGCTTGTCGGGAACGCCCGATTCGGGGCCGTAGCATACCGTGATATGAAACCCATCGAGGAATACGTCACCCGAACGCAGGCTCTGACGACAGACCTCGGGGAGCTTTCGTTTTTCCTGAGCAAGCTTGAAGCCAAGGGCGGCGGGGACTTCGAAGAGGCCATCCAGGAGGGCATGCGCGCTGTCAGCAGGCTGCATTGGCGTGAGAACGCATTCCGTGTCGTGATCATCTTCACAGACGCTCCACCTCATCCGGCGGACGTAAAAACGTGCCTGCGCTGAGTGC
>JBAZOJ010000328.1:0-3261 GCA_041648755.1 Candidatus Brocadiia bacterium | reverse complement strand
CGGCCTCTACAAGTACGCCGTCGCTATCGTCTCCATCATCGCCGTGATAATGGTAATGGTCGGAGGCCTGCGCTGGCTTACTGCTGGCGGCAGCGCCACGGCCATCAGCGCGGCCAAAGAAACAATCTCTGGCGCGACTGTTGGTCTTACTCTTCTTCTCGGATCATACCTTGTCCTCTACACTATCAACCCGGCCTTGGTGAATTTCAAGGCGCTACAAATACAGTCAACTGAGAGATCGCTCGTCACTACTCCGGAGACGTCTGAAACCGTTCTAAACGCAGAGAGCCCTGCCGAGTCGAGTGATTGGGTGCCAATAGCGGGCGATAACATCCAGGGCGGCATCAGCAAAGCCGAAAGACCACTGGTCGACTTGCTGCAAAGAGCTGCCCAGCAGATCAGGACGAGGGGATGTAGCGTTGTGCGTGCGAGCGGAGCTAGGAAAGGAACGTCGCAGCTAGGCTCAAAGGAAGGCAAGTACGGAGTCAAGTACAAGTGCCAGTGGAGCCAGCAAGACAAGACCTACGTTAGTTGCAACCCGGCAATGGGGTCATGGGGCAGCCCAGAAGACATCCCCAGATCAACAACTTGCAAGTACCTTGATCCCGATACACCCGATTTTAGCGATCCCAAAACTGCCTCTAAGTGCAATCCCGACGCCTGGATACATTACAATGCGATTGATGCCTGGGCGGCTGACAGCTCCGGTGGAAACCCCTGCGGCAAAGTAGATTGTATTACAGCCAAGTGCCAGCGCGAGCTGATCAGGGCGATAACCGCGAATGGCGGATGCATACTTCTCGGTAGAAACATCGAGACAGACAGGAACCCCAACTCGCCCCTGTTTGAACCCTGGCACTTTCAATTATCGGGAGGCGGTTGCTTTAGAGATGCGGACAAGATTATGAACTCGTTGGGTGGCCAAGGGTACTGACGATCTGGAGAAAATATTCCGCTCAACGGGCAGAATCGCGCGGGCTTGCCTTCTGGCGCCCACGGCAGCTCCCTGATGTCGCGGCTACTTGTCTCGCCCTTCTTGGGTCGTGTTTCGCAATGCCGTTCACGCCACAGAAGAAGGTCAAACGCGAGACCGGGGCCACCAACTAACCTGGCCAACTGCGCGGCGGCCGGCCCCTACACGTCCATACCGCCCCTGTGTGTCTGGCGAAACTCCGCTGGCCTTCTACTCATGGCGCCGGCAGGAGCTGGCGGGGCCACAAGACAACCTCAACGCGATTGTTCATTCTTTCTCCGGAGTCAGTCGTGTTGTCACCTACGGGATCGGTATCACCATAACCGCCGATCGATAGTCGCGTCATCAGGATCCCGTTCTGAGAGAGCAACTGCGCAATGCCCTTCGCTCTGGCGATGGAAATTGCGATGCGCGCGGACTCAGTTGCCGTCGACCTACCGTCCGTGTGCCCGGCTACCTCGAGCGGCCCTACGTAGTCCTTTAGCAGCGCTTTGGCCAGGATCGCCACTGCCGGCTTTGTGTCCTCGGCGATGACCGTTCCGGCCCGATCGAATCGCAACACCAGCCGGCACTTGCGCTTTCGCAACTCCACCCGGATCAATCCCTTGCTGACCACGGGTTGCAGTGTGGCCAACAATGCTTTGATAGTCCTCTGCGACAGTTCGGCCGGCACTACAGGAGCACTGACGGCATCTGTCGGCACCGTCGTTGGGCCAGCCTGACTTGTGGGCGCCCCCTGTGGTTGCTGTTCCGCAGGCCGGGCCATTCTGACCCCTCTTGGCTTCCAATAGAAGACGTCGCTTCCACCCGAAGCAAACGCCACCTCCCACGATATCAGCCGGAGATCAGACACACCGCACTTCACCATGAAAATGTGCGATACGTATCTGTCCCTGGGTTGCACATCATAGATGAACCTGTACGTTTTGTTCGGCTTGGAGAAGAACCCGCCTGCAATTTTGAGCGGAATCGAGGCAACCAAGCTGCGGGCGTATCCACCGCCTCCAGTATGACTGAGGCCCTGTTTCCTGAAAAGGTTCAACAGACCGTCGCTCACGTACCGGTCGCCGATGCTTACGTTAAGGGAGATCTTCTGGGTATTAACGTCGTAGTCAGACTCCTGCGACTCGGTCCCGGGATGATTCACGTCGACATGGAAGACAGTCTGGAGATAGCGCTGCTTATACTCCTGTTTGTAGGTGTTGCGCGCTGCCTTGAGGCGTTTGACGATCTCTGCCTTCATGCCCGGAAGGCCATAGCGATCGGTGTCCTTGATTATCTCATAGTACTCCGAGAACCCTGCGATCGACGCATACGTAATGTGGTCATAGTATGGGAAATGCCCCTCCCGAATACTGTCCAAGTTGACCTGCTCGATCTGGGAATCCGTCAACCCAACGAGACCGAAAAATAGGCATGCTCCGGAGCGAGTCAGTAGTGGAAACCGCCTTCGGCCGTCGTCCGCGTTGGCCGGGATAATGTAGTAACTATAGAATTCGTCTTGTTTGCATACCACGAACTCCCCGGCCGTTGTAGGCGCAAGTCCACGACCGCGCGCCGACGCAGGGTGTAGGAGCGCGGGTGCGGCTAACAGTGTGATTGCGACAATCCCAAACCTACCGAATCCGTGAGTCACGTTGAAGCTCTCCCATCATTCGGCGTTCGCAGGGGAGCTCCAGTGAGTAGGAAACTCTACGCCGCGGACTCGGAAAAGGGCCGCGTTCATGAAGGCCCCCCGGACCGCGATGGCGGACGCAGATGATCGTCCGTGACTGGGCGCCGACGAGTCAAGCGCCATCTGCCGCGCTTGTAGCCTGGCGTAACTATGGGCAATTCACATCGTACAGAGTAGCGCAATTGGAGCGTTCGTCGCGACGGGCGAGATATCGTCATCGTCCGGTTGCCCGATGTGTCCGCGCTCGGCGTAGTCGCGGTGGGGCAGTCACGGCAACGCTAAGCGAACCGCCAGTTCCTGATTGGTCCCGCGCTACGAGGCTGCCCCTCCGTTGCCATCTGTCAGTTTGTTGAGATTGTTTCCCTCGGCGCTCACCCTGCAATCGAAGAAGCTAGTCACGAAGACGACACCCGCGCGACTTCATGGGGTAACAGGAGGACAACATGAGCAACCAGAGACACCCTGAATCGCCCCGAATTTCCCGGAGGCTCCTTTTGTTGAGAGGATGGAGCCATGGGAAGATCGAGCAAGTTCTCAGCAGAGGTTCGCGAGCGAGCAGTTCGGATGGTGCTCGAGCACGAGCATGAGCACGAGTCACAGTGGGCGGCGATCG
>JBAZOJ010000327.1:0-3346 GCA_041648755.1 Candidatus Brocadiia bacterium | reverse complement strand
CTGCACAGGAATGGCCCGAACAGTGATGCAAACAGGGCGAATGAAATGTAATTCAGCGCGAGACGCAGGCCGCTTCCGCTCCCGCGCGGCATGAGCGGCACCCTGATGACCCTTGCACCATCATGGTTTTGGGATTTGAACACTTTAACGCCATATCCCCTGAATATTTTCCCTGTGGGATAGTTTGGCAGTCCCGTCAGAACCGTGCACTCATGGCCCCTCTCGATCAATCCCGCGACGAGATCGTTGATGCGAAAGTTTTCCGGCCAGAAGTACTGGGTGACGATGAGGATCTTCATTTTATGATTTTTGCCAGACAACCCGGTGTATATAATCGGTATAACTGTGGATGATTCGCACCATTTTTTCAGAGACATCGGGAACATTATAATCCGAAACAATTTTAGCCTCGCCCTGCCCTGGGCGTTTGCGATCAATCGCCAATTCAAGGCCCTGCAACACCCGTTCCCGATTCAACCCGGTCATTATAACCGCGGCCTCCTCCATACCCTCAGGGCGCTCGTGGGCCTCCCGGATGTTGACGGCTCGCAGCCCCAGTATATTGGCCTCTTCAGTGATAGTGCCGCTGTCGGATAATACCGCGCGGGACTCGATCTGCAGTTTGACGTAGTCCGTAAATCCCATGGGTTTGAGGAACTGGATCCGGTCGTCAAAGGATGCATTGCTCTGTTCGATGCGGTTGCGGGTGCGCGGATGGGTGCTCACGATGATCGGCATGCGATATGTCTCCGCAACACCATTCAAGACCTTCACGAGCCGTTCGAACATCGCATCCGACTCGATATTCTCCTCACGATGCGCGCTCACGAGGAAGTATTGACCCGTCCTGACTTCAAGCCGTTGAAGGACCTGAGAGACATCGATCCTTGGGCGATAATGCGTAAGCACCTCCAGCATGGGGCTCCCGGTCTTGATAACGCGATCCGGCGGAAAACCTTCGCGCAAAAGGTATTCGCGGGCTATGGCGCTGTAGGTGAGGTTGATATCGCTGATATGATCGACCATGCGGCGGTTGATCTCCTCGGGTACGCGCTGATCGAAGCAGCGATTCCCGGCCTCCATGTGAAACACGGGGATCTTCCTACGCTTCGCCGGCATGGCCGCAAGACAGCTGTTGGTGTCGCCGAGCACCAGGACGGCATCAGGGCTCACCTGCTCCAGGATCCGATCCGTCCTTATGATGACCTGCCCGATCGTCTCTGCGGCGCTCTTTCCGGCGGCATCCAGATAATGCTCGGGCTTATCGAGCCCCAGGTCCTCGAAGAATATCTCGTTCAATTCGTAGTCATAGTTCTGGCCCGTATGGACGAGCGTGTGATCCGTCGTCTCACGCAGGCGGGCAATAACCCGCGAAAGCCTTATGATCTCCGGGCGCGTGCCCACTACCGTCATCACCTTCATGCGTTTCACATTACACCTCGGCAGGATAAGTGTCGGTTGACTTCGGATCGAATATCTCGTTCGCCCAGAAGAGGACTACCATATCGCCATCGGAGATGTTCTCGATTGAGTGCGTGTAGCCGGGCGGGATATCAACTATCGAAAAATCTTCGCCCTTCACCCTCACCTCAAAGGTGCCTCCGTCGGCGATATGACGAAACCGTATGACCCCCTCCCCCTGAACGACGCAGAACTTCTCAGCCTTCGTATCGTGATAATGGTTTCCCCGGACCACGCCGGGCCGTGTGCGCGAGATGAAGATCTGACCGAAGGCCGGCGACTTGAAAAGCTCCGCAAGCTTTCCTCGGGCGTCGCTTTGGATCTCGGGCCGATATGCGACCTCGCTGCCAAGATGCGAAAGGTAAGTAGCATAGAGGCGCCGCGTGAACGAATCGGACATGTCCGGGACAAGCAGACCGCTGCGAAGGTCGTGAAAGGCCCGGATGCGAGCCGCGAGCCGGCCGACGGTCGTGCGATAGACCGGCTCCAAATCGCGATACACAGCCCCTCGGGGGACCTCCCGCTCAAACGCGTCGGCGATCATCTCCGACACCACGTCATCAATATAGACGAGCTCCAGCCCCTTGTCAGGATCGTGGACGGTCAGGGGGGTGCCGTGCGCCATCTGGTGGCAGAAGGTGGCGACAACCGAGTTGTAATTGGGCCTGCACCATTTCCCGAATAGATTTTTCAGCCGATATATCCAAGCGCTGCCCTCATGTTCACTGCAGAACGCCTCGATCTGCTCCTCCGCCCCGCGCTTGCTCCTCCCATAGGGATTGTCGTTCATCGCCTGAATCGACGAGCTGAAAATGATCAGAGGATGCCGACCTCGCAGGACAAGGCGCGCGAGAATTCGCTCCGTCACGCCTTCATTCACCAGCGCAAATTCGTTTGTCTCCTGTGGGCGGTTAACGCCCGCAAGATGAAAAATGACTTCCGCCTCATCCAGGCCGCGGTTCCACTCGGCATCCGTCGAGGCGACATCTACCCCGATGACCCGGAGATTATTCCGGCGATTCAAAGCCAACATGAGGTTTTTCCCTACAAACCCCTCTGCGCCGGTTACGAGGACCGTCTTCATGCCTTTCTCCTTACCGCCATCGCTTCCGCCACTATATCCAGTTTCGACAGCTTGGCCATGATTTCGGAGACTGAGAGGCGCTTGGTGTTATGGGAATTATAATCGTCAAGCGACGACACCTGTTCCTCACCCTCTGTGAAGTACTTGTTGTAGTTCAGATCGCGGTCGTCGGCCTGAACTCGATAATAGCCCCCCCGGTCCTCTGCGTTTCCGAGCTCCTCGCGCGTGAGCAAAGTCTCGTAAAGCTTCTCGCCGTGCCGCGTCCCTATAATCCGTATTGGAGCAGGAGCGCCGAAGAGTTCCTTCAACGCCGTCGCGAGGTCGCCTATGGTGGCGGCGGGCGCCTTCTGAACGAAGATGTCGCCCTGTTCACCGTGCTCGAATGCATAGAGGACAAGATCGACTGCATCGTCCAGCGACATGAGGAAGCGGGTCATCTTGGGATCGGTTACGGTCAGAGGCCTGCCATCGAGGATCTGCTTCACAAAGAGCGGAATGACCGAGCCGCGCGAAGACATCACGTTGCCGTAGCGGGTCCCGCAGAGGATCGTGCCGTCTGCGGGAAGGGTCCGCGACTTGGCCACCATCAATTTCTCCATCATCGCCTTGGAGATCCCCATGGCATTGATGGGGTAGACGGCTTTATCGGTGCTGAGCACGATCACGCGTTTCACATCCTTCGCTATCGCTGCGTTCAGGACGTTTTCTGTGCCCAGAACATTGGTCCTCACCGCCTCCATGGGATAGAACTCGCAGGACGGCACCTGCTTTAGCGCCGCCGCATGAAAGACGTAATCGACG
>JBAZOJ010000326.1:0-3363 GCA_041648755.1 Candidatus Brocadiia bacterium | reverse complement strand
TGGGGAGTGTTGCTCAGGCTTTCTGGCCGAAGCAGAAGCTCTACGCGGCCCACAACCGATGCGGGGCAGGGGATCGAGAATGCTGCGTCGGCATCGAACACGCCGTCCCTGGCGTTGCCTGGGAAGCGGTTGATCTCAGGCCGACCGATGAATGAGGCCACAAAAGTGGTCGCAGGGCGCTCATAGATTTCGCGGGGCGGGGCGGTCTGGACGATGCGGCCGTCGATTATGATTGCGACGCGGTCAGCAAGAGCCATTGCCTCGGCCTGGTCGTGCGTTACGTACAGCGCGGTTGCGCGAAGTTTCTTCAGGGTAGTGCGAAGTTCGATCCTCAGCCGTTCGCGGAGTCCGGCGTCAAGGTTGCTGAGTGGCTCGTCGAACAGGAACAGCCGCGGGTTCCGGATCACTGCGCGGCCCAACGCTATTCGCTGCCGTTCCCCGCCGGAGCATTGTGCCGGGTACTTGTCGAGCAATCCCGTGATTCCCAGCATTGCCGATGTGCGCGCCACCGCCTCGCTCCGGGGTTCGTTCGGCACTCCGGCCATTTTCAGGGCGAAGCCGATATTTTCGCGCGCGGTCATATGAGGGTACAGCGCGTAGTTCTGGAAGACCATTGCGATGTCGCGCATATGTGGCGGAACCGGCAGGATATTCCTGCCTTCCAACTCGATTGTGCCCGCGTCTGGCGTTTCGAGCCCCGATATCATTCGCAGCAGTGTGGTCTTGCCGCAGCCCGACGGTCCGAGCACGACGATGATCTCGCCTTTGCCGATGGACAAAGAAATCCGGTCAGCGACGGGGCGTTCGCCGAACGACTTACTCAGATCCCGTATGGCCAGAAACGACATTGAGTTATGCTCGTCTTTCTTTCGTGGCGTGAAAGCGCAATCACAAAGTTATCAACAGCGCAGGTTCAAAAATGAAGGGCACGCGGGAGCGATTTGTTAGCAAAACGTGCGGAAAGTGGCCTGAAACCGTTGGGGTGCAAACGTGATACAAGGCTGTTGTCAAAGCGAGTCGTCAGCAAAGAGGGCAAAATTACCCCCGAACGCGATGACTGCGGCCAGATAGCGCGGTTGCATTTCCTACAAGTTATCAACAGCCATCTCCACTTGCCTTTTGCACAAACGCGAGGTTGGAAACGACGGGTTTTATCATCATTGGGTCATCGGGCTGGAACAGGCTTCCGGACAGGAAAAGCCACACTACGCGTCCCCGGACAGCCATGCCTTCATAGGGCGTCCAACCGCATCGGGAGGCCGAATTGCTCGCGGAAATGGCATTCGGAAAATCCATGTCAACAAGGGCAAATTCGGTGGGCAAGCCCTCTTGTGTTATGGGAAGTGGGATGCCGGAAATGTGTCGTGGACCGTGGCAGAGCATACGCTCCAGGAACTCGGCAGAAAGGGCTCCGCGATGGACAAGAGTTGTGCCCAGTTGCAGAAGATGCTCGACGCCGGGAAAGCCGCCGGGAGATTGTTGATAGACAGACAGCTTTTCATCGGCAAGGTGTGGCGCATGATCGCTCTGCAGAACATCAATGGCACCAGCGCGTAATGCGTGGAGCAGCGCGTCACGGTCAGAGGCAGGGCGGAGGGGAGGGTATACCTTCATTTGCGCAGGGGACTTGTTCGCATCGTCGGCGGTCAGCAGCAGGTGATGGGGACATACCGCGATGGAGACATTGACTCCGGCGTCTTTCGCAGCCCGAAGGAGTTCCACCGAGCCAGCGCAGCTTACATGAAAGACATGAATGTGCGCGCCTGTCCTGCGCGACAATTCGATGGCCTCGCGCACGGCCGCAATTTCGGCCTCGGGGGGGCGCAGCAGGTTAGTGTCAGTGCAATGATGTCCATGCTCGGCGGCGGCCGCTTCGAGAAGCCCTGAGTCTTCGGCGTGAACCGCGATAGGGAGCTTTGTCTCGGCTGCGATTTCCGCCGCACGGTTCCAGATGTTACGGTCATCCACCCCGAGCCTTCCGGTGGAATGGCCCATAAACAGCTTGAAACCGCAGCACAGGTGCGCCATCTCCCTGAGGCGGTCGAGGTTATCGGGCAGGATATTGCCCCAGAAACCGTAGTTGACAAGGCTTTTTGCCTTGACCAGTTCATCCTTCGCTTTCAACGCGGAGGCGGAGTCGCAGTAGGGGGGGCTGTTCTGCACTTCGATTACGCCGGTGATCCCGCCACGGAGCGCGGACAGCGAGCCAGTGTCCCAGCCTTCCTTATATGCGACAGGACCGGGCTCGCGGAAATGAACGTGGTTGTCAATGGGTGAGGTGAACAGCGTGAGCGACCGGCAGTCGATCTTGCGCAGGGATTGCGGAAGAGGCCCGGCTGAGTTCCAAAGGCGGGGGATGCCGTCCTGAATGAGGATGTCCTTCACGCCACGGTGCGGCCCGGACAGCAGCGTCACGTTGACAAGAAGAACGTCCCGCACGTCAGCGCGCCTTCAGTTCGGAGAGCGAGAACGTAACGGTCGATCCCGCCGGGATGTTCTCCTTAGTGGCGGTCTTGCCAGCGAAGCTGATCGTCACGCGGTCGGCGGAAGTTGATGCGCCAAGGCCAGCGCAGACTTCCATGGGCTCCTGGTCGCCAGAGCCCTTGGCGCCGTTAAGGCAGTAAGTACGCTTCTTCCCACCGGATTCGACAGTCACCCAGGCACCGAAACCGACGCCGGGCTCGGCAATGCGGACGCGTACGAAGTTTGCCCTTACGGGGTTCTTCAGCACCACCAGCTTGCCGTCGCCGGTTGCGAACAAATCAGGTGTACCGTTGCCGTCGTAATCGCGCCATACGCAGCCCCAGCCGTTGTACACAAGGGCTCCGGAGGCATAGACGATGTCGTTGAAGGCCAAGTTGCCCGACTCCGCGAGCGTGTTGCGGAACAGGTGGGAAGGC
Organism: Candidatus Brocadiia bacterium; assembly: GCA_041648755.1. GTDB lineage: Bacteria > Planctomycetota > B143-G9 > B143-G9 > B143-G9 > JBAZOJ01. The sequence goes on along the minus strand of JBAZOJ010000326.1, from coordinate 463 downwards.
CGGTCCGCGTAGGTTGCGGAGAGGAAGAAATCCATGTCGCCATCGCCGTCGAAGTCGGCAGCGGCAGGCGAAGTAAGGGTCTCGTAAAATGGGATCATACGGGAGCCCTTGAAGGCGGGCTTGCCCGGTTCGGAGGAATTGAAGTAGATCCACGACCTGTCGGAGATGTTGATAACGCGCGGGTGAGCGAAATTGGGCGCGAGCAAGTCCGGGCGGCAGTCGCCGTCAAGGTCTGCCCAGCAGGCGCCGATGGAATGCGCGTAGTAGGTCTCGACGGCGTTCTCGGACGGCACTCCGGCGGTATCCGTTTCCCAGGCGATATTGCGCAGACCGGTGCCGGTTTCGGAGTACAGGGCGTTAGGATGGAGCGAGTAGTTCGTGACGTAGAGGTCGAGGCGGCCATCGCCGTCGAAATCGCAGGGCGCGACACCGCGGCCGGAGTAGCGGGCGACCCACTTGTCGA
>JBAZOJ010000325.1:0-3391 GCA_041648755.1 Candidatus Brocadiia bacterium | reverse complement strand
CCCGGCACAGGCGTTATCGCCGGATCCGCCGTTCGCGCTGTCCTGGCCAATGCAGGCGTGAAGAACATCCTCAGCAAGGTCAATGGGAGCACAAATCCCGTCAACGTGGTTAAGGCCACCTTCCTTGCTCTTGCCAAGCTTCGCACCAGGGAAGAGGTCGAAAGGCTGAGAGGAGTTAAACTCTAATGGATATCAAGAAGGTAAACGAACTTGCTCCGCCCAGAACCCACCGCAAAAGAGTAGGTTGCGGCCTTGGCTCGGGTCACGGCAAGACCTCGACCCGCGGACACAAGGGCCAGAAGGCCCGTACCGGCGGCGCAAAGCCCGCCGAGTACTTCGAAGGCGGCACAATGCCTCACTTCCGCAGGTTGCCGAAGAGGGGATTCTCCAATTACCCCCACAAGACCACGTACGAGCCCATCAACCTTTCGTCCCTGAAAGTGTTCGATGCCAATACGGTTGTCACCCGCGAGATGCTTGTCGAGGCTCACATCGTGCGGACCAATCTGCCGGTGAAGATCCTTGGCGGCGGCGAAATTGACCGGGCCCTGACGGTGCACGTTGCCGCTTTCTCCGAGACTGCTCGCGCTAAGATCGAAAAGGCCGGTGGAAAGGTGGAGGTAACTAAGTAATGTTCTCCGCCTTCGCCAACATATTCAAGATCCCCGACCTCAGGAAGAAGGTCCTTTTCACGCTGGGAATCATCACGATCTACCGGCTTGGCACCTTCCTCCCTGTTCCGGGAATCGACGTGGCTGCGCTGCAGGGGTTGCTCGATACCCTTGGCAAGGGCCAGGGCATTGAAGGCGATCTCGTTGCCATAGCTAACCTTTTCAGCGGTGGAGCCATCTCCAACGCCGCGATCTTTGGTCTCGGCGTTATGCCGTACATCTCCGCGTCCATTATCTTCCAGGTGTTGACAGTGGTCGTCCCGTCCCTGGCCGCCCTCGCCAAGGAAGGTGACGCGGGACGCAAGAAGATTCAGCAATATGTGCGAATCTCCACGGTGTTCCTCTCCTTTTTCCAGGCCACTATCATCTGTGTCGGACTCGCTCAGTTTACATCGCCGAAGATTGTCACTTCCACTTCCGTGACCAGCTTCGCGATGAGCGGCGCCCTTATCATTACCGCAAGCTGCATGCTCTTGATGTGGCTCGGCGAGCAGATTGACGAATACGGCATCGGCAACGGAATCTCGATGATCATCATGGTGGGCATCCTGGCACGCTTTATCCCCGGTATCGGCGAAATCATGTCGAAGGCATCCCTGACAACGATCGTCGGCTCCTCTTCATCCGATCAGCTTGGCCTTGTCCAGATACTGGCGATCCTTGCCGTCTTTGCAATAATGATCATGGCTGTCGTTATGATCACCCGCGGACAGCGGCGCATCCCCATCCAGCAGGCGCGCAGAACCCGCGGCACCCGCACTTACGGCGGCCAGCGCACCTATCTGCCCATCGGCGTCAACATGGTCAACGTCATCCCGATCATCTTCGCATCCGCCATCTTCATCGTTCCTAACGCGCTTTCGGCCGTCCATGCCAAGGCGCTCGATGGCACTGCGCTCTACTACATGACCTGGGTGTTCTCCTTCTTCAACTACAACACGTACTGGTACAATGTGTTCTACGTTGCGTTGATCATCTTCTTCGCCTACTTCTACGCGGCCATCACGTTCAAGCCGGACGAGGTCGCTGACAGAATGAAGCAGTACGGTAACTTCATCCCGGGCATACGCCCCGGACGTCAGACCGAGGAATACCTCGAGAAGATTCTGACCCACGTCACGATGTTCGGCGCAATCTGCCTGGCCGGAATTGCCATTGTGCCCCAGATGGGCAACAACCTGTTCAATGTATCTTACCTTGTTCGCGGGTTCTTCGGCGGCACCGGCCTGCTCATTACGGTCGGCGTTGCTCTTGACCTCATGTCCAAGGTTGAAAGTAACCTCTTGATGCACAACTATGAGGGCTTCCTGAAGAAGGGACGACTCAAAGGCAGGAGAGGATAATGGCTTTCTCAGTAGTTCTACTCGGGCCTCCCGGTTCAGGTAAGGGCACTCAGGCCAAGACGCTCGAGAGCGACTACGCGATGCTGCACCTTTCGACTGGCGACATGCTCAGATCTGCGGTCGCCGCTGGCTCGGATCTCGGACTCAAGGCGAAGAAATTCATGAATGACGGTGCGCTGGTCCCCGATGACCTGATCATCGCCATGCTCCTTGAGAGACTGAAAGCCCCTGACTGCTCGCGTGGATTCATGCTCGACGGCTTCCCGCGGACCATTCCGCAGGCCGAGGCCCTCGACGCCGCGCTGAAGCAGAGCGCTGGACGGATCGATTTCGTCCTGTATTTCAACAGCGAGCCGGAGAAGATCATCGCCCGTATGTCCGGCCGTCGGACCTGCCAGAAGTGCGGGGCGGTGTATCACGTTAAGAATAATCCCCCCAAGGTTGAGGGGATCTGCGGCTTCTGCGGCGACAAGCTTATTCAGCGCCCTGATGACAACGAGATGACTCTTCGCAAGCGCCTGACCGCTTACTTCGCCCAGACGGCTCCGCTGATTGACTATTACCGGACGCGCGGAGTGCTCCACGAGATCGAGGCTGACCGCCCGATCCCTGAGATTACCGCCGATCTGGCCAAGGTCTTCTCGAAGGTGCTGAAAAGACAGTGATTCGTCTCAAGACCATGCAGCAACTCCGGCTGATGCGTTCCGCCGGGTTGATTCTGGCGCGATTGCTCGTCGAGATTAAACCGCTGATAAAGGCGGGAGTGACGACGAGAGAGTTGGACAGATTCGCAGAGGACTCCATTCGCGCGGCGGGCGCCGTGCCCGCTTTCAGAGGAGTCAGAAGTTCGCCGGACCTGAAGCCGTTCCCCGGAGTCATCTGCTCCTCGATAAACGACGAGTTGGTTCACGGCATACCGGGCGAAACAGCTCTGCGCGAAGGCGACATCCTGAAGGTTGACGTGGGGTGTCGGTTGGAAGGTTTTTACGCGGACGCCGCGCGGACCTACTCGGTGGGCCCCATGAGCGAAGCGACCGCGAGGCTCGTGGATACGACCAGAGATTGTCTCGACGCCGCCACGCGAGCTATGCGGCCGGACGGAAAGCTCTTTGATGTTTCCGTCGCTGTCCAGAGGCTTGCGGAGGGCAGGGGATTCTCTGTGGTTCGCGACTACGTCGGCCACGGCATCGGAACCGGCCTTCACGAAGACCCGCAGGTTCCGAACTTCGTGCCTCGAATGGGCGAGTTTGCGAACTTGTCCTTGAGGCCGGGGTTGGTACTGGCCATAGAGCCGATGATCAACGAAGGCACCTTCAAGGTGCGCCGCAATGCCGGTGAGTGGACCGTGCGTACTGCGGATGGCAAGCTTTGCGCCCA
>JBAZOJ010000324.1:0-3398 GCA_041648755.1 Candidatus Brocadiia bacterium | reverse complement strand
CAGGGATGCCTTTCCCCGGAGTGGGATACGTCCGTGCGACTCTCTTCGGGGGCCAAATGACATCCAAGGTCTACGAGGCGATGAAGAAGCTTCAGACAGAAGGGGCAAAATCGTACATACTGGACTTGCGGAACAATCCTGGTGGCGAGGCAATGGAGGCTGTGAACCTGTGCGATCTGTTCTTGCGCGGGCGCAAAGTCGCCACCATCATGAAGTTCTTTACGGCCGGCCAAGCCATGACGCAGAGCATGTTGTGTTTTGGAAACGAGACCGAGTTCGAGTCAGTACCTCTCGTCGTTCTCGTGAACGATTCGAGCGCTTCCGCCTCGGAAATGGCATCAGGCTGCCTTCAGGATCACGGACGGGCCACGATTGTCGGAACACAGACGTATGGCAAGGGAGTGGCCCAGGCGGCTCGAGGCCTTCTAAGCAGCCACGGAACAAGATTCCTGTATCTGACCACCGCGAAGTACGCATTGCCGAGTGGCCGGTCGATACACAAGACCGGCGTGACTCCGGATATCGTCGTGAAAGACGGCGATGCGTTCAGCGGCACCGAGGCTTACTACCGCGTTCTTGGGTGGGAGAGAACCCGCTCGTTCGTTCAGCGACTGATATCACGCTATCCGGCGAAAGCCGCCGCCATCGCGCGGGGAGAGGCGGTCCGCATCGACGAGACAAGGGATTTGGACTCACTGCGCAGAAAGACCGGTTCCGAATTCGGGCGGGAGGGTTCAGATGCCCTGCTCAGTGCGCTTCGAACAGAAATAGCTGCCGAGTATTGCCTGAACAATGTCAAATTCCAGCCATTTGATGTAGAGGACGAAGCACTGGTAATGGCTGTGCGAAGGCTGAATTTCGAGTCCGGCACGAACCCGAAATAGTATCCATCACCAAATCGGCCCGTAAAGGGCTTTAGCGGGGAGCGGCCTTTCAGGACAAGCCAAAGAGGCTGATCCTGAAAGGCCGTTGTTTTGAGTTTTTCCGACTGCAGCCTCCTTTTGTTTGCTTTTGAACCCGCCACCATGCCTGACCCAGCAAGTAGTCAAACATAGCCAGCCTCACAGGCTGGCTCCAGTGCTACGACCCTCGCCAAAACGGCAAAAATCTGCCTTCTGACCCCATTCATGTGCCGAAACTGTCCGTGAAGTCGTGTCGGCTGTGCGTGAGATCACTAAGTAATGCATAACGGGCTGGACGACAGGCTGTTACGTTCACATCTACTCATTTCCATCAGCACTCGCCTGTACAGTTGCTCCACGCGACTCGGAAAATTTCCGGGGAACGGGGTTGACAATGGGCGTGGTTGTGCTACACTTGGAGGTGTTTGAACGGTTATGGACGAAAATGGTCGAGAAGAGTCGAAGGAGTTTATGGCCCAGAACAGGAGTCTCATCATCACCGGAAGCTGGCGTCTGCCGATAGACAGCCGGGGCAGAGTTCTTCTTCCCGCAGGGCTGCGCAAGCGCCTTGCGGATGCAGGAGAGCCTTCCGAGATGGTGTTGACCAAGGGACACAAACACTTCATGTCGATTTACTGGCCTTCTCAGTGGGAGGCCAAGTTCGAGGCTGCCGGCAGGGAATTATCCGGCGGCGAACTCTATAAATGGTACTCGGTCATCGGACCTTCCGCTGAATACGTATCGATCGATCGGGCCGGCCATCTCCAGATTCCTGCCGAATTGCGCGAGTACGCAATGCTCGACAGAGAATTGGTGATAGCAGGCAAGTTCAGATTCCTCGAGGGTTGGGAACCGAAGCTGTTCAAAGTCCACCTCGACGAAGTCCAGTCCGGGATGAACTTCGAAGAGATCAACAACAAGATCATGAATTCCCTGTCCTATTGTTCGGCCGCTGACGGGAGGACGTCACCGCGTCCCTCCCGTCAGTCCGAAGGCCCTGAGCCGTCGGAACCAGGCGTCAAGTAGGAATTCAGATAAGTCAGGAGTTACTATGAAGCGCACACGCACTGTTCTTTCTCCCTCTTCCGTTGCCAACGCAAGCGGACTTGAGTTCAAGCCCGCTGTTGTGGTTAAGGGCAAGACCTTCGTCATTACGGGCAAGATCAGGGTGGTCTACGGAAGATGAATCAAGCCATATCCCCGTTTTGCTGGAGGAGGTCATGGGACTCCTCGGAGTACGGGAGGGCGGCGCGTACATTGACTGCACCGTTGGGCTTGGTGGACATTTCAGTGAACTTGCTGTACGAGCCGGGGAAAGTGGCACGGCAATCGGCCTCGACCTCGACTCGGCGGCTCTCGAAATAACATCACGAAGGCTTGAGAAATTATCACGCGACAGAGCACTGGCTCATTGGCAACTGGTAAACGCTTCGTACTTGTCCGTGGGCGAACAGGCGCGGCTTCTTCCGGATGGGCTGGCAGACGGTATCCTGTTTGACTTTGGCTGTTCGAGCCTGCAACTTGACGACCCAACGAGAGGATTTTCCTTCAGGTTCGACGGGCCGCTTGACATGAGATTCGACCCCCAGGGAGGGGGCAGGACTGCCGCCGACGTCATCAACACCTTCGATGCCCAGGAATTAGCCGACATCTTCTACAACTACGGAGAGGAACGAAGATCCCGCGCGGTCGCGAGGAGAATCGTCGAGACCCGTGCTCGGGGCCCGATTCTGACGACCACTAAGCTCAGAGAAGTGGTGGAATCGGTCACTGGGAGACGGTCCGGAGGAATCTCGGGGGGTACGCGGGTGTTTCAAGCGCTACGCATTTTTGTGAATAACGAACTTGGAAACGTTGAAGAGGCGCTGCTTGAGGCTTTTGAGTGCCTTAAGCAGGGAGGAGTTATGGCAAGCATAACATTCCACTCTCTCGAGGACAGGATCGTGAAGTCATACTTCAAGAACATCGCAGTAGTCGGCAGGGCAGAAATCCTCACAAAGAAACCGGTGACGGCAAAAGCGGATGAACTCAAGAGAAATCCGCGAAGCCGTAGTGCCCGTCTCCGGGCGATCAGGAAGGGAGCATTATGAAACGCTACTTGCTCGGATACATCGTGGTTCTTTCTGTCGTCGTTGTTCTTGCCATCGTATATCTGCTTCAGCGCAATGTCATCCTTCGGCAAGGATACGAGATAGCCCAGTTGCGAGGGCAGATCGAAGACCAGCACTTGGCTATGCAACAGATGAACGGTGAGATATCCGCTTATCTGCGGCCCGAGAGGATCATGAAGGTTGTTGGACCGAAGTCGGCGCAGTACATTAGACCATCAAGTGACAACCCGAACACGCCTGGTATCTCCGGCGAAGTAATCAGGGTTGCGAGGAAATAGCTGAGGAGGCTACAATGCAGGTCGGAAGAGTTTACAAGCTGATTCTCGTTGTTCTCGTTCTCATTGTTGTGGCAGTGGTCCTGATGTGGGGCCGCAGTGGTGACGAC
>JBAZOJ010000323.1:0-3412 GCA_041648755.1 Candidatus Brocadiia bacterium | reverse complement strand
AGGAAGTCCCGCGCCTCTCCGGTGCTGTCTTTCGTAAAGCAACGTTCGTGCCACAGCTGCGGGTCCGCACAGATTCCTGAAGAATCTAGTGAAATCATGCACCTGTGAATGGCCGCGGAAGATCCCGATCCTCGCGGGGCCGACGCCCTCGCGGCCGAATGATTGAAAAGCACGCAGGCAAAATGAGACATTAAGGAAAATCAACTGGTTGTTGTTTGGGCACCGTGTATGTTTTGTGCAGATGCACGAACAGAGTGCGTCTTTTCGCCCCACCTTCCCTGGATACGGGCTGTTGAGCAAGATTTGCGCGTTTCTCGCGCTGATAGCCGATAGGCTTGCTTTAATGCCGCTCGTTGAAATTCCGTAACCGTTCACCGCGAAGCAAAGAGTAACCGCAGATTACGCAGATTAGATAGACGGAGAGAGAAGAGAGGGATCTCAGGCTGCAACGATCTGCCAACGGCGAAGGGAGTCTCGGGCCTCGAATCGATTCTTCGGCCATTAATACAAAGAAATTGAAGAAGGATTTCTCTGCGAAATCTGTGGACGAGCTCAGGGATCTTTCTCCGCGATCTCCCTGGTGAACGATTACGAAATTCGCGGCACTTCTGAAGTTGAAAGCCAGTGGGCCTTCGATAATCACCGTGCATCGTATGGCCGGATCGGTTGGCAGACTTGAGGAGCCTATCGCCGTGATCGGTTGCATACGGAGAGTAAATCCTATATGATATTGACTCAAGCCAGAGGGGACTCCACTGTGAAGTCGGGCGCGGCCCGGAGGAACAGATCGCGTATGCCGACGGTTTCGCGACGAGTCCCGGCCCTCAGGCTTACAAGCTCCTTTTCATGTCGGAGGTTCCTGGCACAGAGGTTCACCTCCTGAAGAGCTCCGAGCAGCGCGGCAGCGTAGGCGAACCCCGATTGCCACCCATGGTCTCCGCGCGAGCCGACCGGTCTTCCACGCGGTTGGAGCGCGTGTGCGCTGTCTCCCTCCCTCGCGCGACGCGGTGATCCGCGTGTTTGGGAGATCGGGATCAGGGACGCCAGCGGGAGTTCACTATGGAGAACGGCTGCAGCAGACATGTAGCGGTGTGAAAGGAGATGCGCGCGTTTCTTTTTAATTCGTGTTACCGCCGGAAATTTTTGAAAAAATTATTGCAGCGGAGATCAGAACGTTCCATAATTGCGATCGCACCCATCGCACTCCCGAGTTCCCGGGAAAAGCAAGACCCCTGGAATCTTTTGCCGTTATAGAGTGGCAATTATTCACCAGAAAGAGAGGAGTTCTTTATGGCCGACAACTACGAGGAAAAAGAGAGATTTGACGGGCAAAAGGTGAAGATCCTGATGCCCACCTACGCCGCGGGCACGGACCAGGACTATTACCAGTGGAGAAAGAATATCAACTACGTGAATCTTGGGGAGGAGACCGAACCGGTGCGCAGGTACCTGCAGACAGCGGAAAGATACTTTTATTCGCAGGATTGGTTCGGGAGTGAGAAAAGGAAGAATCCCGCCTAGGATCTCGACCGGCTTTTCGTCATAGCATCCCGAGTGAGTTAGATCCGAAGTCTGTTAAGACACAGCTCCCCCTTAAGGAAGGTGGTTTATGGCTCAGTTGCCCAAAGTCAAGTATTCGGGAAAAATCCGCGAAATCAAGATAGGTAAGCCCGGATGTGAAGTCGTGGTGGGAGGAGAGACCGGCTACAGTTTCTACTCCTTTGAAGGCAAGACGCCCAATGCCCCCAAGTTGGCGCTCCAGGTCTTGGGCATTGTACCGGAAGAATGGCCTCCGGAAGCGCTGGAACCGTTCAAGGACGTCGTCGGAGACCCCGTGGCATGGGCGAAAAAATGCGTTGAGGTCTACAAGGCCGACATCGTGACCCTGTGGCTCCAGGGGACAGACCCCAACGGCAAGAACCTCTCCGCGGAGCATGCGGCGGAGGTGGCCAAGAAGGTGGCGGAAGCCATCAACGTTCCGCTGATCGTGTGGGGCGTGTCGAGCGACGAGAAGAACACGGAGGTCCTCAAAGCGGTTGCCGAGGCATGCAGCGGCCTCAGCGTCGTGCTGGGACCGGTCACCGAGGGCAATTACAAGCAGGTCGGTGCAGCAGCTATCGCCTACAAGCACACGGTCGCCGCGAATACCCCCATTGATATCAACCTTGCAAAACAATTGAACATTCTCCTGGAGAACCTCGGCGTTCCCACGGACAGGATACTGGTCGATCCGACCACCGGCGGCGTCGGGTACGGCATGGAGTATTGTTACTCCATCATGGAGCGGATACGGCAAGCCGCTCTGACCCAGAACGATGAGAAGCTGCAGTATCCGGTCATCAATAACGTTGCCGAAGAAGTCTGGAAGACCAAAGAAGCCAAGCTCCCCACCGCGGAAGACCCGAAACTCGGGGAGGCAGGAACCCGTGGAATCAACCTCGAGGCAATCACGGCACTGAGCGCTCTGCAGGCCGGTAGCGACATTCTCATCCTCAGGCACCCCAAGACGTTGGAACACGTCAGAAAGTACCTCGCGAGCCTGATGGTAGAGACTGACCTCGATTCCATGGCGGTTGACCTGTCTCTCGCGGCCGAAGCGCCCAAGGCGCCGGCGAAACCCGCGGAAAAGGCGGCCCCCGCCGCAGCTAAGCCGGCGGAAAAGAAGCCGGCAGTTGCGGCAAAGCCAGCAGAGAAGAAGGTGGAGGCTCCCCAGCCTGCACCTGTAGCGGCAAAGGCTGCTGAGCCTGCACCAGCGCCCGTTGCAGCCAAGCCCGCGCCGGCAGTGGAAAAACCCGCCGCACCCGCAGCCGCGGCCGCGGCCGAAGAAGAGGTAGAAATTATGGGATTGACCAAAGATGAAGTTCAGGGCCTGAAAGAGATGGTAGGGGTCTTCAAGGCCGTGAAGAACCTGGCGACCGGTCTCGGAGCACTTGTTTCGGGTCAGGTTCCGACAGCCGCCCCTGCTGCTGCCACGGCCAAAGCGGAAGCACCCGCAGTGGTCGCCGCTCCCCCGAAGAAGAAAGAGCTGGGACCTGCAGACTGGACCCAGTTCACCGCGGATCCTGTGACCCTGGAAGGGCTGAAGATCGCTGACCGGGAAGGATACTCCACCGCTTTCCACCGGGCCCGCACCATGACCGCGTGCCCCATCGGCAAGGGCGGCACCTGCTGCAAGGTGTGCAACATGGGACCGTGCCGCGTGCTGCCTCCCAAGGGGAAGACCGAAACCCCCGAAGAGCGGAAGAAACGCTGCGGCCTCTGCGGCGCCACACCGGAAACCATCGCGGCCCGAAACTTCGCCAGGATGGTCGCAGCCGGCGCTGCAGCGCACAGCGATCACGGCCGCCACGTGGCTCACACCTTCCTCCATGCCGCCAAGGGCGAGCTTCCCGATTACCATATCAAGGACATC
>JBAZOJ010000322.1:0-3423 GCA_041648755.1 Candidatus Brocadiia bacterium | reverse complement strand
CAGCACCTCTTTCCGGGGCAGCCACTTCCCCCTGAACAGCAGAAGGTCTTTGCGGTAGTTCTCCAGCTTCTCCCCGGATATCCACCCAAGCTCATCGGTCCAGGTCTCGCCAAGGAATGCATGGGCCGATGCCGAGTCGGGCAGCTCGCGCAGGACAATCGAAACGGCTGTCTTCAGGGCGGGGGCGAAGTTGTCGCGCGTCCATGTCAGGTAAGCATCGGACATCGCCATTATCCTCTCGCCCATCTCCGCGCGGAATGCCCTCCACTTGAGCAGCTCCGGCGTCCGGCCTTCGCCTTCGACATTCGCCGGGGTGGGTGTCGTCGGGTAGGTCCTCTTCTGCGCGGGGTAGCCGTAGTTCTCCGCGAGGGCATCGTCCCATTGCGCAAACCCATACAGTTTCAGCCCGTAGCCGCATTCCGCTATCTTGTGCCACTCCTCGCCAAGCGCCTTTTTGTACTCGATCGTTCGGCGCATGTATTCTTTCTGCGCTTCAGGGCTCGACTTCTGGGTTGTCTCGGCGGGCAGCACAAGGACAGACATCATCAAGAAGGCAATCAGACCGGCAATGAGCATCCCCTTACGCATCTCTATTTCATCTCCTGTATCCATTTGAAAAACCGCGGCTCCATCTCCTCCGGCTCCTCGCCGAAGCACCGCGCAAACAGCTTGGGCGACCCACGGCTTGCCATTACATCGTTGATATAGCGGAAATACCCCTTGCGATGCTTGCCGCCTTCCGCCTGCAGCAGAAACGCGGTCAGCGACATGCCCTCGGAGTAGAACATGCCAATCCGCTCCCACGAGCCCGGTGCGGGACCGGCGTCTATTTCGACAAACTTCCGCAGCGGGAATATCGTCCCCGCCTGGATCATCGAACGGGCGATGTTGAGATGGTAGCTGCTTCTGTAGCCCACAAAAGCGACCCTGTCAGCGGCGCGCATTACCGATTCGCAATAGGATGCAAGGGCTTCGTTGACCCAGGTGCCGGGCTTGTCGTAGTACTTGTGGCACATCACGTCAAAGAACCTGCCAAAGAACTGGTGCGACTCCTCGTGTGCGACGGTGTCTTCCGAGAACAAAAACCCCGCCTTGACCGGGTAGGCGACCATATACGTCTGGCCGGTGCGCTCGTAGTAGAAAGCACCCGCCGACGGTGCGGCCGGGTGCAGGATCATGCCGTTACGCTCGTATGCGTCGCGGTCGGAGAACAGGTTCACCCCGAGCCTCAGGTTCTTGTCACGGAAATCGAACTCGCCGAAGTACTCGATGTACTCGGCCCGGAGCGCTTCCAGGAACTTCAGCAGGTCGCGCGCCAGCGCCGGAGATGTGTTGGTCCGCGCCATGAAGTTCTTGGAGGGCACTTCCCACGCATTGGCCCAGTCCCTGCGCAGTTCAACCACCTTGCTCCGCTCGAGCCAGTCGCGGCCCCACGGGAGCAGGCCCTTCTTTACGTTTTCGGCGTCTTCGCCGCTCACCCAGCCCAGTTCCTCACTGTAAACCTGCCCGATGGCCTTGTGCGCACGCTCTTCGTCCGGCAGTTCTTCGAAAATCGCCGTGGCCGCTTCCTTGAGTCCGTTCTTGAAGTTCTCCGTACACCAGTCCAGGATTTCGAGGCCTTTCTCGCGCACCGTGGTCAGCATCCTGGTCCGGCGGCGGCCCCATTCGGTGACTTTGGCCACTTCATCGGGCTGCTCTATGCCCTGCGTGTATTTGCGGCCCTTCTCTGGCGGGCAACCGAGTTTCGTCGCCATCGCGTCGTCCTGGGATGCGAAGATCATCAGGCCCGATGTGTGGCTGTAATCACCAAGGGCCCGCCATTCGCGGCCACGCAGCGCGCGGAACTCAGCCATAAGGCCTTTGAACTGCTTCGCCGCATCGGTGGGCGCGGGGGTATCCTCGGCGCAGAGCGGAGTGAACGCCGCGAGAAAGGTAGTGGCAAGGGCCAGGAGGAGAAGAATGCGCCTGCTGATCATCGGCTGTGTGATTATACTATTTCGACGGACGGGAAGGGAATAAGTTCGAAACGGGCGCATGCGCGGCCCGGGAATCTTAACATCGATATTCAGGATGAAGAGGATAGCAGCCGCGAATTAGGAGCTTTTCCTGAGCCGAAGAAGAAAGACACGGAGTCCTCACATCGATGCTCAGGATATTCAGGACGGGAGAACAGGAGATGGAGCCATGCGAGGCCCGCCAACCATACAATTGGGATCGTGTAGGGGCAATTCACGAATTGCCCGGTCTTGGCATCGGCCTGCAAGGCTGTTTCCAGGTAGGGGCGACCCCGAGTGGTCGCCCGAGAAGCGTGTCGTTCCTTGAGCCCAACCCTATCATTTCGCCCCTGCGAGTGCCTGTCTCCTGTACCCCTTCAAGGGGATGCTGGGCATTCGCCCGCGTCGCGTGTCGTTCGCTACGTTGGTCCTGAACCGAAACGCCCCGTCAACCACTTCGGGCCTGAAAATGTCCCATGTGTAAGGGATGTCATGATATCGCAAGTTGCAGCAGGCGTGCTCTTCTCTTTGGCTTTCGAGGCTGTTTCCAGGTAGGGGCGACCCGAGTGCGCTCTCAAGCGCAAGCTGGGCTTGGTCGCCCGAAAAGCGTCATACACCATTTGCATGTCCAAAGTTGCCTCGCCCCGCCAACCACCTACAATTATCCCCCGGTGGGTATCCACCCATGATGGGAGGCTGTTTCCAGGTAGGGGCGACCCGAGTGCGCCTTCAAGCGCAAGCTGGGCTTGGTCGCCCGAAAAGCGTCATACACCATCTGCATGTCCAAAGTTGCCTCGCCCCGCCAACCACCTACAATTATCCCCCGGTGGGTATCCGCCTGAGATGGAATGACGATGAACCGTGAGTCAACGAAAGACAGGCGCAGCATTCGCCTGACGGGGTACGATTATTCGCTTCCCGGGGCCTACTTCATTACTCTGGTTGTTCAGCATCGCAGATGCCTCTTTGGTGATGTGAGCGGGGGCGAGATCCTGCTGAACGGCGCGGGCTGCCTCGTTCGGGACTGGCTGCAGACGCTACCGGGAAGATACCCCGGGCTTATTCTGGGCTCAAATGTCATAATGCCAAATCACCTGCACTGCATCCTCGAAATCCCGGAAGGAGATGTCCCCGAGCAGTCGACCATGTCGCTGGGCAGGATCGTCTCGTGGTACAAGGCGATGACCACCAAGGACTACATTGCCGGGGTGGAACAGAAGATATACCCGCCCTTCAAGGGGCGGCTCTGGCAGCGCAACTACTACGAGCACATAATTCGTAACACAAAAGAACTCGAGTCGATCCGGTATTACATCGAGGCCAATCCGGCGGCGTGGTCGGATGATACGGAAAACCCGCTTTTCCCGCGGCGACCGTCTCGACAGAAGCAAGGGGATGCCTGAAGGTTCTGACTCCGCAAGATCAGCCT
>JBAZOJ010000321.1:0-3434 GCA_041648755.1 Candidatus Brocadiia bacterium | reverse complement strand
ATCTGACATACGGCGGAGCCGTTGCATACGGACCAATGACCCGACGGAACTCTACGACATCGGGTTTTCCGGTCAGCCCGAGGCGCAGGGACCGTATGGAAAGTCCCCGCGCCGTTATCAGGTCGCCGCGCCTCTCTGTTCCGAGGGAGTCCACGGCCTTGTGCTTGATTCTACCGTCCGCCGTGAGCCTGTTCTCCGCCCAGATACCCTCAAGATGGATGAGGGCGCACTGGCGCTCGCAAAAGGCCATGTGCTGAATTGCGGAAATCGGCAACAGGTCAGCTTCGGTATACATCGAGCCTACATTTCGATCAGTTGTACGCCCTGGGGCAGGCCTTCGCCGTCGATCTTGACCTCGTAGTCAGAGAAGCTCCGCGCTGGCCGGGTGGAGTCCTTCCGCTTGATGCTGACGCGGTCGAACAGCCGATGTGCCGGAGCATTGCCAAGGACGCTGTCGTGCTTGAAAACGATTAGCTTGCGGGTTGACATCATCCCGCGCGCGGCGGAGTGATCATGCTCGAACATGTTCTGCAGGGCTTCCCAAAGCAGTTGGAGGTCGGCCTCGGAGAATTTGGTCTGGGCAGCGAGTGATGGGGAAATGAACCCGTGAGCGACATACAAACCGTAAGGAACGGTTTGCTTGCGGCCCATTGTACGGTTGTCGCCCTGTTGCTTCTTCGCTTCTTCCTCGGTCGTTATGGCCATGCGCGTAATCGAGTGTTCGGTAGGGGCAATCGGATCCACTGAACGCGCAAAGGCAAACTGCACCGGTCCCCTCACCTGGCCGCATTTTTTGTCGCCTGTTGACATCACGGCACCGAACATACGAATATCAAAGAAGGTCTTGCACATCCACTCGCGGGCCAAGGCAACCTTGTCAACCTTCCCGTCCTTGTCATCCTTGGAATCGGACAGATTGAGGGCTTTGTACGCCTTCTCGTGTTGCTGATTGAGAACTGCTTTCTCCTTAACATAAATGTCGTAGCCCGCAGGCGGAACTCCGTTCTCGTCGGGTTTTCGCAGGCAAACGAAGTTGCGTACCTTACGCTTCAGGCAGACATCAGTAACGAGGCCGTGCCCGGTCTCAGGATCCATTCGTGGGGAGTTGCCCGCGTCGGGGTCGCCGTTCGGGTTCCCATCGGTAACATCGAAAAGCAGAGCAAAGTCGTACCTGTTCTCTATCGCGTTCACTTCAGTTCTCCTTGTTTACTTCGAGTGGTAGAGTCGAATCACCTGTGCGGCCGTACGCACGGGGAGCGTCAGAATGACGGCAGACCCACGCAGAACGTTCTTCGGAGTTCATCCAAAGCCACTTTCTCATGTGGTGGTAGCCGATGACAAAATGCGATTGTTGCTCCAAGTCCAAGTGGGCTGGTATGCCATTGGGCATGTCGAACCGCGTTACGATATCGTCGATCATCCTGTCGAGGTAGACCGCCGAATGTCCCGCCTTGGACGCATGATTCCGAGCATTCTTGAGCAGGCGCGGAAAGACTGCTCTCGGAGTTGCAGATGCGCCTCCGAAGAACCGGTCAATTACGGTTGCGTTCACATCGCCGATGGCCTTTCGTTGAAGGTGTTCGAGAACAGCCATCAGCCTGCCCAGCAAGTAACCGGGATTATTGTTGATCGGGTCCATATCTCTTGTAACCTCCTGATAGCCTGTGGTCTGGGGGTAAAGGCGTTTCCGTCTGTTGAGGATGGCCTTGAGCAGGCCGACCCGCGCGTCCATCCTTCTCCTCGCAAGCCAATCGTCCTTTCCGATTTCCGCCCGTGCGCGGACCAGCGCCCTTTGCAGGAAGGAAAAGGGATAGGGCAGCCCTGAAAGTGCGGAACCGACAAGCGCTTCCGCGTCTGGTGGAATGATCCTTGCACGATCTCCAAGGGGGGTGATGCTCTCAAGTAGTAGCGAAATGGAAAAGCATGGCGGAAGTGCTTTGCCCTGAGCAGGAAGTGCACTGCACGCCAAGTCGATATCCGCAAAATGGAGAGCCACGTTGCGGGTGACATCGGCGACCGTGCTTTCGAACCAGCCTCTGACTACTGCACGTGCCTGCGCGCCCGATAGAGTAAGAGCATAGAACGCGGAAGTAGGGACACCCTTCGGCGGAATCCCCCGCCAAATGGAGCGATAGACCTCGGCAACTTGTTCAGGGTCTGCCTCGAACAGCGAGGCAAGGCTGTCGGCAAAGATGTCTCCTGCACAGTCTGTTGGCCAATAACAGACAATTGAATCGCTTCCGAGCCTCAGACTTCTTCTTCCAAGGTGGAACCGGGTTTCGTCGAGAAGCCTGTCCAGTGCAGTTGCCGCGCCTTCGGCCGCAGTGCGCGAAATTCTCGCGTTCTGGTTGTTCTTCCAACCGTAAGACTCGAATGCTGCACTGTTGAACGACACCAGCGACACGCCTGAGGTGTTTCCCCCGGGAACCTTCTTCTGCGGAGGGAAGAGCCGCGCAAGGGCACCCTCTTCACCGGTCACGAGGCACGTTCCAGACTCGGATCTGGCATCTTCCAAGCTCCTTACCTTTTTCCAGTAGTCCTTGACCTTGGGCCGCTCCGACACAAATTCGCCGGGATTGTCGGCGAGGCAAAACGCAAATAGGTCGGATGAACCGCAGTCCTTTGGCAATGCAAGCGGAATCAGTCCCGAATCGTAGTTTGTAAGAAACGCCAAGACTGCCTCGACTCCTTCGTCATTCGTAGAGCCAAGGCATTCTCTGATTCTCTGGCGAAACAGTTCCTTTCGTGCTCTCAGCTTTTCCGGAAGAATGTCTTTCTTCACTGTACCTGCGTCGAGACCAAAGATGTAATCTGCCTTGTCGTACAGAAAGAACGCTCTGTCGCCGGATTGCCTCGGGAACTCCCGGGGGACAGGGAATATCTTGGGCTTTGGCTTGGCTTTTCTCTTTCCAATCGCCTGCGACGCGGTTCGGGTGTCCAAGATCTCGACCAGCTTCCCCACCTTGTCAACCACAATGACAAACGGTATTCCCCGGAGTTCGAAATCCAGATCCTCCAGCAGTTTCTCGCGTTGCGCAAGTTCGCAAAGGGCTTGCAGAATCATGCTTCACCCCCGCTCCGCACCAGTCGGATTGGACACTCAGGGACGGACATGACGCCATTTACCAAGCGCGCATCGAAGAACAATGGCATGTTAACTGAGCCAAACTCGATGTCCCACAGCATTACCCCAAGGGGCTTCGTCAGCCCTTGGATTGCTCCCGGAGCATCCTCAGGAGTCAGGATTTCCGCGGCAAACTCACGGCACCCAAAATAAGGTTGCTGAAAGTGCTGCCCTTTCCTGACTCTGCGCTCGAACATCTCGACGAATTTCGGGATGTTGTCTTCCGGTCCGGCCATGTCAGTCAGCGAGAATTCGGCCCTGACAAGATAATCCACATCGCGCAAGGCGACAGTGTTTCGCTGTGCCCGGT
>JBAZOJ010000320.1:0-3435 GCA_041648755.1 Candidatus Brocadiia bacterium | reverse complement strand
CTGGATATGATGAACATGCCAGCGCCGTCATAGCCCTCTGCATTGTGCCACTGCAATCCGGGAAATGCCAAGTAACGGACAGACATGGAGATCCTCGGAGAGTTTTTCGGCAGCACCGACTGAGAGCGATATTGAGGAAACCAGAGAAACAGCGCTGTTATGGCGCGCGAGACGCGAATACCTGAGAAAAGGGAGATGAAGAAGTGAAACTGTTTTGCACCAAGTGCGGTCACCCGTTCGAAGTCGAAGGCGATGTGACGGGGCAAATGGCCAATTGTCCATCCTGCGGCGAGTCGTTTGCCGTGCCGACGCCGCAGCCGGTGGCAGTCCCCGAGGAATTGCCTCCTGCCGCACTCAACAAGCTGCGAGACCCCGGGGAACGGACGGCATATGGCGTTGTGGTTGCCTTGTCTGTCTTGGGAGCGCTACTGCTGGTCCTGTGGACCATTTTGTCGGTGGGCGGGATATTGCTTATTATAGGAATTCTCGCGCTGGCGACTCTCATCGGGAATCTCCTTGCGGCAGCGCATATCAAGGCAAATGCCGTAGAAGTAACAGAGCGCCAGTTCCCGGAGGTCCATGCAATCATCTCCAGCTTTGCCAGAAGATTGCGCAAGGAACCTCCCGCCGTCTATGTGATGCAGCAGAATGTCTGGAATGCGTTTGCCGCGATCCTGGCCGGAAAGCGATATGTTGTGCTGTACTCCGGGGCGATCGACTCACTACTGCTGAAGGGTTCCAAGGCGCAACTCGCTTGGCTTATAGGCCACGAACTCGGGCATCATTTTTCGGGGCAGTTGGACTTCACTCGCAGAATGATCGTGGGGATGGGTGCCTGGCTGCCATGGATAGACTTGTGGTATAGCCGCAGATGCGAACTCACCTGTGACCGGTACGGCCTCGCATGCTCGGCAAGCCTTATCGAGAGCCTGCGTGCGACCTGTAATATGAGTGTCGGCGCGCAATTGGCCCAGTCTGTTGACATCGCGCAGGCAATCGGGCAATGGCACAGGCACCGCGGGGAGTTCTTCGTATGGCTGCGAACCGTTAGTTCGACCCATCCGCAAACGCTGTGGCGAATGGAGGCGTTGGTCGACGCCGCCAGAGAAATGGGGTTCCGTCAGTAGAGTTGACGGTCAACAGCCCGGTGATTTCCGGCTATTACTACAGCATCCGCTGTCGCGCAGGGAATTCTTGTGTCTTGCCGAACGGATGCTGGTGAAGCCGCAGCCTTTGCATTTCCCGTATCTTGACCATAATTGACGGCTCAAACAAACAGGACAGGCACCCATGGTACAACCGAACAAGAAGCGCAAGCCCAAAGGCCCATCGAAGAGCACCGGCAAAGCCCCGGTAATCCGCATGGCGACTGACGCCGATGTTGACGCGATCCTGGCCATCTGGCTTGACATGATGCGCTATCATCACAACCTGGACAACCGGCACTGGAACCTCGCGCCCGGTGGTGGCGAGAAGTTTGCTGCGTGGATGCGCGGCTCGGTAGGCGCCGAAGACAAGGTTCTTTTGGTGGCCGAGACGGACGGCGATGTGGTCGGCTTCCTGCATGGCATCTTCAAGGAATCCCCCAAAGTGGTGGTGCCGCGCAAGAGCGGCTATATCACCGACGCAGCCGTTATGGAGAGCCATCGCCGAGGGGGGCTCGGAAAGCTTCTTCTGGCCGCAGCAGAAGAGTGGTATTCTGAGCACGGTGCCGACGATATCTATCTTGCGGCGGCTGTCCGCAATGACATCGGCCTGGGATTCTGGACTTCGCAGGGGTTCGAGTCGATCACTGTCAGTATGTGGAAGCCGGTGAAAGCCCCGAAACCTCCAGCCAAGCCTGCGGTCCGCCGGAGGCAGAAATGACCAACCCGCTTGACCGCGTCAGGCAGAGCTGGGACACAAAGGCGACTGACTGGGACATCCAGGTCGGCGAGGCAGGTGACCGGAACCGTCGGCTGAACTCAGATCCCGTGTTGTGGCGTTTCCTGGGCCCGGTTGCGGGAAGGCGCATCCTGGACGCTGGCTGCGGCACCGGTTACCTGGCGCGACAGATGGCCTCGGGGGGTGCGCAGGTGCTTGCAATTGACTTGTCGCCGGAAATGATCCGCGTGGCGCGATCGAAGGGCGGCAATATCGAGTATCGCGAGTGCGACTGCGGGACACTCGCAGGTGTTCCGGATGGCGTATTCGATGCGGTTGTGTCCAACTACGTCCTGATGGATCTTCCGCATCTTGGCCCTGCGGTGCGCTCGATGTTTCGCGTATTGAGGCCCGGCGGAATCGCTGTCGCGGTGTTTTCGCACCCGTGTTTCTCGCAGGGGAACGCGACTCCCGTGGAGGGGACCGACGCTGTCGTCTATCGCTGGGAACAGCCATACTACGAGGAGCACGAGCAACTCGATCCGCCCTGGGCGCACTTCAAGACCACCTTCATCTGGTTCCATCGCCCTCTGTCAGTCTACTGGCGTGCATTCCGCGATGCAGGATTTGTGGTGGATGAACTCGACGAGCCCCATATCACCCCCGAGCGATACCCGCTTGCCCCTGACGAGCGATGTTTGCGCGCGGCTCGCACGAGGCCTTTCTCGATAGCTTTCCGCCTTGTAAAGCCGCTCGGATAGCGCATTGGCGGGAATTGGAGAAGCAATGGAAAAGGAACTGGAGTGCAACAGGCTCGCGTGGGACGAAATGGCCGGAATCCATATGGCAGGTGCCTATCCAGTAGAGGATTTCAAGGCTGGCAGGGCCGGAATGAAGCCGAATATACCGGATGACATCGGGCCTGTGCGCGGTAAAGAACTACTGCACTTGCAGTGCCACTTCGGAATGGACACATTGATGTGGGCGCGGCAGGGCGCGATAGTAACCGGCGTCGACTTCTCTCCGGTCGCAATATCGGGAGCACGCGCTTTGGCTCAAGAAGTGAAACTGGATGCCCGGTTCGTGGAAAGCGACGTGCTGGAACTCCCGACGCGCCTCGATGGACAGTTCGACATTGTGTTGACGTACTACGGTGTTCTGCCGTGGCTTCCGGACTTGGGCCGTTGGGCCAAAGTCGTCGCGCATTTCCTCAAACCGGGGGGCATTATCTACGTGGCGGATACCCACCCGTTTGCAGCGATGATTGACGTGAAAAAGGGCGGACTGCTGCCTAAACTGTATTACCCATATTTCGCGTACGAGCCCATCAGATTCGAATCATCTGCCGGGACCTACGCAGACACCGCTGCACCGCGCAGACAGAGGATCACCTACGAGTGGCAGCATCCGCTGGGTGAAATCGTGAACTCTCTCGCCGCAGCGGGGCTGCGCATCGAGTACATTCACGAGTTCCCTTACTTGTTCTACGACCAGTACTACGAAACGCCGGGCCTTATGGCGCAGGACGAAGCCGGTTACTGGCACCTCGTGGGCCGGGGTGACTCCACGCCG
>JBAZOJ010000319.1:0-3460 GCA_041648755.1 Candidatus Brocadiia bacterium | reverse complement strand
GGCGTGGACGTCTTCAAGCCCCAGACCGGAGAAGTCATCAGCGACGGCGCCGATGGCATCGCCTGCTGGTTCATCGACACCGACTACAACGAAGAAAGCTTCTTCGTCCGCCACGCCTACTTCCTCGGTGCCAACGATCCCTACAACGCACTGAAAACAACCCTGAAGGCCGAAGTTGACCCCGAAGCCTGGGCCACACTGCACAGCGACACCTCCCGCCCCTTCGAAAAACCCAAAACCGGCCGCATCGCCGTAAAAGTCATCAACCACCTGGGGGATGAAGTCATGAAGGTTTTTAGGGTGGTGTGATCATGGCAAAAACACAGAGTTTGAGTGACAAGAGCAGAAAGATACTCAGTCTGATTGCTGCCGGATGTAGCTACGACCAGATTGTGAACGGTCAATCAGACATCACCTATCTCGATATCTTTCAGGCAGCCAAGGAAGCGCTGCAGCTAAATGAGCCGGTATCGAATTACCAGGATCGTTTGGCACAAATCAAGGTTCGTCATCATCGGGCTTATGCGCCTTGGGCCAAGGCAGATGATGCAGAGCTTGTGGCGATGCAGGCGCGGGGACAAGGTGTGCAGGAAATGGCAACACATTTTCAGCGACAGCCATCTGCTATCAGGGCTCGGCTGG
This sequence comes from Candidatus Brocadiia bacterium, assembly GCA_041648755.1. Lineage (GTDB taxonomy): Bacteria > Planctomycetota > B143-G9 > B143-G9 > B143-G9 > JBAZOJ01. The sequence continues at coordinate 2,818 of JBAZOJ010000319.1, read as the reverse complement.
CAAAACTTATTGGGGTGCCCAAGGATAAATTGCAAAAGGGATCGCTGTGATGGAATTCCGCATAGCCGATACCTTTACCGACAGCTTGGCCCGATTGACAGGGGAAGAGCAGAAGGCTGTCAAGACGACAGCCTTCGACCTGCAGCTCAATCCGGCCAATCCGGGAATGAGTTTTCACAAGCTCGACAAGGCGAAAGACAAGAACTTCTGGTCGGTGCGGGTTGGCAGCAATATCCGGCTGATTGTTCACAAGAGCGATACAAGCCTCCTGCTATGCTATGTCGATCATCATGACAAAGCCTATGAATGGGCGGAGCGTCGCAAACTGGAGACGCATCCCAAAACTGGTGCCGCGCAGCTGGTTGAAATACGAGAAACGGTGAAGGAAATCGTTGTCCCGGTTTATGTGCAGGCGGCGCTTCCTTTAGCTTCAAAACCTGTTGCCCCGCTAAAGCCGCTTTTCGCGGGAATGTCCGAGGACCAGCTTCTTGGTTATGGCGTGCCGGCCGAGTGGCTTGCTGATGTCAGCAAGGCGACGGATGACACGCTACTGGCGCTGACCGACCATCTGCCTGCCGAGGCGGCAGAGGCACTTCTGGAGCTGGCAACCGGGGGCAAACCGCGTGTCGCCCAGCCAGCCGTGGCGGCAGCCAACCCATTCGATCACCCCGACGCCCAGCGACGTTTCCGCATAATGACCAATGTGGAGGAGTTACAGCGCGCCCTCGATTTCCCTTGGGAAAAATGGATGGTCTTCCTGCATCCCGAGCAGAAGCAATGGGTGGAACGCGACTATGCCGGTCCGGCACGAGTTTCTGGTTCGGCGGGTACAGGCAAGACCATTGTCGCATTGCACCGTGCCGCCCACCTGGCGCGTGCATATCCCGACACACGCATCCTGCTGACAACCTTTTCCGACACGCTGGCGAATGCACTGCAAACCAGGCTGAAGCGGCTGCTCGGCAATGAACCGCGTCTTGCGGAACGGATTGATGTCTATTCGATCAACGCCATCGGCCTTCGGCTATACAGGACACATGTCGGGCATGCGGAGATTGCCAGCCGTGAAATGCTGCGCGGGTTGATGAAGGAAGGCGCGGCGTCCGTGGAGGGCCACAAGTTCAGCATGCATTTTCTGCTCTCTGAATGGGAACAGGTTGTGGATGCGTGGCAGCTGGACACCTGGGGAGCATATCGGGATGTCACTCGCCTCGGCAGGAAAACCCGGCTTCCGGAGGCGCAACGCAAGGTTTTGTGGTCTATCTTCGAGCGTGTTCGTGCCGGGCTGAAAACGCGCAAGCTGATTACATACGCGGAGCTATTCAGTTCGCTGGCAGCCGTCATCTTAAAGGACGGGAAGGTGATCTTCGACTTCGCTGTTGTAGATGAGGCGCAGGACCTCAGTGTCGCCTACATGCGGTTTTTTGCCGCTTTGGGCGGGGGGCGACCCAATGCCCTCTTTTTTGCCGGGGACCTTGGGCAGCGCATTTTCCAGCAGCCATTTTCCTGGAAGTCCCTCGGCGTGGACATCATCGGGCGCTCGCGCACCCTGCGCGTCAATTACCGCACCTCCCACCAGATCCGCACACAGTCTGACCGCCTGCTGGGGCCAGTTGTCACCGACATCGATGGCAACAGCGAGGATCGGAGCGATACGGTTTCCGTCTTTAATGGTCCGCCGCCAACGATTCAGGTGTTCAAGGATGAAGGCGGGGAGATCAGGGCAGTCGGCAGCTGGATTGCAGAACGGGCCAAAGCCGGAGTGCTGCCCCATGAGTTTGGTGTCTTTGTTCGGTCCGAAGCGCAACTGGATCGCGCCCGGGCGGCCGTCAAGGAAGCGGGGATGGCTTTCAAGGTTCTCGATGAACACGTCGAAACCACCAGCGGCAATGTCTCGATCAGCACCATGCATCTCGCCAAGGGGCTTGAATTCCGGGCCGTTGTCGTGATGGCCTGCGACGACGAGGTTATCCCCTTGCAGGAGCGCATCGAGACCGTCGGCGATGATGCCGACCTGCAGGAAGTATATGACACCGAACGCCACCTGCTCTACGTCGCCTGCACACGGGCAAGGGATCACCTGCTTATCACAAGCGTTGAACCCGCCTCGGAGTTTCTTGATGATATGCGGCTTTGAGAAAGAGATTCTCCTCAGCCACGCAGAACACCCATAAGCTGATTCGGAAACCCAAAATCATGTGAGGGCAGCCGGGCCTCACGTGGAGTGAGGGGGCGCGGAAAAAGATTTTTCGCGATCAACTATTTTCAAAACGGGAAACCGGGGGCACGCTTGGGCATCCTTCAATGTCAGGAAGAGGTGCGGAGATGCCGAATCAGATTCATATTGAGCAGCGACAGATCGGTTCGCTGGCGGCGTATGCGGGGAACGCGCGCCAGCATCCGAAGAAGCAGGTTCGCCAGATCGCGGAAAGCATCCGCGCTTTTGGCTTCATTGTCCCCGTGCTGGTCGATGCCAAAGGCGGCATCATGTCCGGACACGGGCGGATCGAGGCGGCGAAGCTGCTCGGGATGTCCGAGGTGCCAGTTATCAGCATCGAGCACCTGAGCGAAGAGCAGAAGCGGGCTTTCATCCTTGCCGACAACAAAATTGCGGCCGGCAGCCGGTGGGACCAGAAGGCGCTGGCCATCGAGCTTGGCGGCCTCATCGGTACGGGCTTTGACGTTTCGCTGACCGGGTTTGAGACGCCCGAGATTGATCTCGTTATGGGCGAGGGGGCGGAGGAAGATGACGAGGAATTCGTGCTGGAGGACATCCCCGCAACAGTTGTCTCGCAGCCCGGTGACCTCTGGCAACTCG
>JBAZOJ010000318.1:0-3481 GCA_041648755.1 Candidatus Brocadiia bacterium | reverse complement strand
CACTCCCTTTCACCGGCGATATTCGGGCGATCGAATCCGGCCCGCCCGAATAGGTTCCGGTGCCGACCTGCGCGCCCTTGTCATTGGCAATGTCTTGTCGTCCGAAGCAACAGTCTTTGATTTCAGCAGATTGAGCGGAAAAACTCTAAATTTTACCTGTGTTCAATCGTTTAGCCTTGCTTTTCATTAAAGATTTGCTATCATCCGCATGCTCAAGGTTCCTGGCGGAGGTTTCGGATGAGGCATCATCGCTGCTTCCTCGTATTGGCTGCAATAATCGGCGCGGTTCTCCTGGCAGGCTGCGCGGAGGAAACTTCGGATCTCAAGCAGAAGATGGCCGAGCTCGAGAAGCGAGTGGGCAAGCAGGAGAAGGAGTTCCGCGAATTCTCCGCCAAGGTCGCTCTGCCTCGCGATTTCAGTGCGGACATCCAGAGGATCGAGGACCAGCAGGATAGAATCGGTCAAGCCATCAAGACAAAGCTGGACCCGGTGAACAGCAAGCTGGAGGAGTTCCGGGACTGGGCACAAGAAGCGGAAAAAGAACGAGACGACGTACGAAAGCGGCTCAAGGGTCTTGAAGAATCACTTGCCGAAACGGAGAAGAAATACGGCGCGGGGCACGTGGATCGCCTGGCCAAGGCGTTGGTCGTCCAAAAGAAACAACTGGCCGATCTCACCAAGAATGTCACGGACGTCTCCAAAGGGGTGGAGCAGCTCCAAAAGGAACTTCGGGACAATAATGCCAAGATCGTTGAAGCGGTGAAGAAGACGCTGCCCAAGGTGAAAGACGCTGCTGTAGCCGAGCTCAAGGATCGTTTCACCCCTCTCGAGCAGGGGCTCAATAGCCTCAAAGCCGGAATGGAAACCGACCGCAAAGCCGTGGCAGAGCTGAAGGCGCAGGGGGCGGCCGATGCAAGCAGACCGGCAGTCCAGACCCTGAACAAACGGCTCAAAGATCTGGAAGAGGTCCTCACGGCGCAGAAAGCATACATGCTCGAGCTGGGCACAAAGATACATGAGCTGGAACTGCAGCTCAGGCGCAGCCTCGGCGCGGAGGATTACTCGCGCCCCGGCTACTCGCGGCGTTAGGAGGCTGTTGCGTAACGCAATGGTTTCCGGGATCCGTGGCAGGATGGTGGCGATGGCGACACACCTTCGCGGATGCCGCCACCGGGAAAGTTTCGAATGTCAGCCTGAAAGGGCCTCCCGATCGAAACCGGGTGTGCAGTTTCGTGCCGATACGCCGTCGGTTCTCCGATGCGTGAGGTGGTGCAACAGGCTCTCCGGCATGCTGCGCGCCGGCTCTCAACTCTTCACTTCTTTGATGGCCTCCTCGAACCCCTTGAGCGATCCCTCGATGGTCTCGTCGGAGACGCAGTAGGCAATGCGGAAGTAGCCCGGACCGCCAAATCCTGTCCCCGGAACTACCAGAATCAGTTTTTTCTGCAAGGCCGCCACAAAGCTGACGTCGTCTTCAAGCGGCGACTTGGGAAACAGATAGAAGGCCCCTGCAGGCTTGACGCATTCGTACCCGAAGCCGGTGAGCGCAGCGAACAACCTGTCACGACGTCGTTTGTACACGGATATGTCCACGAGATCGCTCAGCACCTTTGGGACGGCCCGCTGCATCAGCGCCGGAGCGTTGACGAAGCCGAGAATGCGATTGCACAGGACCAACCCTTCCATAGTGAGAGCCGCCTGCTCCATCCGCGGATTCATGGCAATGTACCCGAGGCGTTCGCCAGGGAGCGAGAGATCCTTCGAGAAGGACGTTGCCACTATACTGTTCTCATAGGCTTGCAGTATGCTGGGAACGGTCACGCCGTCATAGGTGATTCCCCGATAGGGCTCGTCGGAAATCAGCACGATGGGCCGTCCCACCTCCGCGCTCTTGCGTTCCAGGAGCCGGGCCAGCGCCTGAATTTCGCTTTCCCCATACACCTTGCCGGTCGGATTATTGGGTGAATTAATCAGGACCGCCGCGGTCTTGTCTGTGATCGCCCGCTCGATTGCTTCAAGATCCAGTCCGAAATCGGACAGGGTTGGAACGAGGACCGGCTTTCCGCCGTGGTTGTCGACATAGAAGAGGTACTCGACAAAAAACGGCTTGGGGATGACCACTTCATCGCCCGGATTGAAGAGGGTCTTGAATATCACATTCAAGGCGCCGCCTGCGCCCACGGTCATGATGATGCAATTCTCGTTGATGTCAAGGCCTTCCTGTCGTTTGATCTTCTCCGCAACCGCTGCCCTGACAGCAGGAAATCCGGCATTCGGCATGTACCCGTGTATGCCCGGAATGTCGTCCGATGCTGCCGTTACAATGGCGTCCTTGACGCTCTGCGGCGGGTCAAGATTGGGATTACCCAAGCTGAAATCAAAGACGTTGGCTGCCCCGTGTTCCCTCTTGAGACGAGCACCTTCCTCGAACATCTTGCGTATCCAGGAAGCTCTCTGAATCGAACCCGCTATTTTCTCCGATACAGGCATGGCGTCCCTCCTGACGAGTCCATTGGGTACAAACGAAAGCCCGGCTTTCCATTGAGTAAATAAGCGAAGCGCCGGGCTCTCGACCTTGCATCAGCCCTGTATTATCAGGGTAGGCAATCGTAGCATAGCAGTGGTGCAAAAGTCAACGGAATAAGCGCTCTTTTGGCTGGCATTTCCGAGATCGTGGCAAATTAGGCACGGTTGTGATAGCATGCTTATGCGATTCTTAGAGTCAAAGGGTACAAGGACCTTATTCTCTCGGCCGTTTGCGCGTCTCCGATCGGGGAGAGCCGCATGACCGGGATCGGTTCGCGCGACGCTGGTGACGTACAGTCATGTGCCGTACACTTGCCCGAAATGCCGTGGTGTTCGCCCTGTTGATGGTTGTTTGCGCCGCGCTTGATGCTGCGGGCTCAGAGACGTATCAACGGGCACTGGTAGAGTCGCGTGCCGGCCGTTCGGAGACCGCATTGGCCCTGTGGAACCGCGTAATTCACCGAAATCCCAAATCTTATGCGGCTCACGTGAACCGAGGGATGGTATATATGGGCAGCGGTCTGGTTTACCATGCGATCCTGGATTGGCACCGTGCCCGAGAGCTTTCCCCGCTCCTGGCGTATGCGGTCGCCATCGAGGATTTTCTCGCCGAAGAAGCCGGGAACACTGCCCTGTTGAACTACGCCAAGAACATCGAATTGGACCCGGACTACGTTGCGTCGGTGGTGATGACGGGAAGCCTGTACCTGGATCTGGGTCAAGACTCCCGGGCGGTGACCCTGTTCCGGAAATCGGTTGACCTCACCAGAAATCCACTGTTGAAGGCCCACTTCGAGTACTGGATCGAGTCGGTCAAATCCTCGCGGGATCGGTAACCCACGCCTGCACCCCTGATCGCGCATCAAAGAAAATGAAAAACCTCGTTGTTCTTGAGATATCAAGAACCTAGAATGCTTTTGTGAGAAGAAATCTATCACCAACGAGGTGAATGAGA
>JBAZOJ010000317.1:0-3487 GCA_041648755.1 Candidatus Brocadiia bacterium | reverse complement strand
AAGACCGTCTCAACCGATGCGCGGGTGATCGCGGCCACAAACGCCTCACTTGACAGGGAAGTAGCCTCCGGACGCTTTCGCAGCGATCTCTACTACCGCCTCAACGTGGTCACCATTGCCGTCCCGCCGCTTCGTGAACGCAGAGACGACGTACCTCTTCTTGCCGAGGCGTTCCTTCGGGAAGCGGCCATTGTCCAAGGTTCCCGCTCGTTGCGGCTCGGCAGTGAGGCGATAAAAGCGTTGTCGGCTTACGACTGGCCGGGCAACGTCAGAGAGCTAAAGCACGTCATTGAAGAGGCGGCTCTGATGGCGGACGGGCCGGTCCTCGTTCCGGAGAACCTGAGAGTCTTCCGGGGTTCAAATGCTGATTCCGGGCCGGTCGGGCTTCCATTAAAGGATGCGATGGCCGAGCCCGAAAAAGAGCATATAGTTCGAACACTTGAGAAATGCGAGTGGAACTGCTCTGCCGCCGCTCACTCGCTGGGAGTCAGCAGAACGACGCTGTATTCGAAGATCAACAAGTTTGAAATCGTGATTCCCCGCAAGGGTCGCCCAAGCGAGAAGGCAGGAGAGAGATGACAGAAGACATCATTGACCCGCAGGCTCTCAAGGCGTCACGGACCTGTAAAGTGTACGGATGTACGAAAACGATCGTTAAAAGTGGCCTGTGCGAGAAACACGCAACGGAGATGGATTTGTACTCCCAGATAATCTCGGACATCGGTCGCAAAGACAAAAAGCTCTGCAAGGTTCCAGGATGTGCCAATCCCGCCCATGCTCGCGGGTACTGCAACACCCACTACGGGCAGTTGTGGCGCAGTGGCAAGATTTCGCCAGAGTTGCGCCCTCGGCGCCGCTCTCGCAGAAATCGCGATGAAACGGCCGCCGTTCGCATTCCAAAGGAACTCGAAACGCTCAACATGCAGTTGAACAAGGCCCGCGAGTTGTACAACTCGGTCGTTGGCTTTGAAAGCAGGCTGCGTTGGCGTCGCGAGATTCGCCACCTCGAGGTCGAAATCGACCGGGTGCGAATCGAGCTCGGCAACCTCCAGTCCTCGAGCGGGCAGGCTCAATAGGGATAAAGCCCTGATGGCCAATCTGCCCCTTTCGGGCGATAGCGACATACTTGCAGAGGCGACCCGTGTACTCAGAAATGAGTCGGAGGCGGTCGCCTCTCTTATCCCCCGACTGAATTCCTCTTTTACCCGCGCGGTTCGCCTGATTCTCGAAACCAACGGCAAGGTTATCCTCGCCGGTGTCGGTAAGAGCGGGCTCATCGCCTCAAAGATTGCCGCAACCCTCAGTTCGACCGGTACTACCGCAGTCTTCCTGCATCCCACGGAAGGAATGCACGGGGACCTCGGCATTGTCTCGCGCGATGATGTGGTGATCTGCATCTCCAAGAGCGGCGAGACCAGCGAACTGCTTGCGATTGCCCCTGTGGTCAGGAAGCTTGGCGCTTCGCTCATCGTGATGGTGGGAAACACCGAATCAACCCTCGCCCGGCGCGCCGATATCGTCCTCGACTGCACCGTTCGCAGAGAAGCCTGCCCCCTTGACGGCCGCCCTTGCTCTCGGCGACGCTCTTGCAATGACCTTGCTGAAGTGCAAGGGGTTCACGCGAGAGAATTTCGCCCAATTGCACCCTGGCGGATCCCTTGGAAGGCGGCTTTTGCTGAAGGTCGCAGACCTGATGCACTCTGGCTCGGACAATCCCTGCCTTACTCTTGATGCATCCAGCGTCGAGATCGTGGAAAACCTGTCCGAAACCAAGCTCGGGGGCGTCAATATTGTGGATGCCGACGGGAAACTTCTGGGGCTTGTGACCGATGGCGATGTGCGCCGGGCAATTCGGAAAGGTCCCGAGTTCTTCAGTTTGCGGGCCGAGCAATTGATGACGGCCAACCCAACGACCATTTCCTCACAGGACTCCGCCGAGGAGGCCTACAGGAAAATGGAATACCGCTCCTCCCAGATAATGGTGCTGCCTGTGGTTGACGCGGAAGGCCGCTCAGTCGGACTTATTCGCCTTCACGATGTGGTGGGCGGGGGAAAAGAGTAGCCTCGCTGTCGTCCGGTTTCACTTCTTTTGGCTTCTTTCCTGCTGCTTTCTCTGCCTTCTCGTCAACCGTCGGTGCCGCGAACGGGTTGTATCCCTCCGGCAAGGGTTTGAAGCTCAGGCGATAGACTCGCCTCTTCAGCATGGGGCTCTGGTTTCGCGTAAATGCTTCTTCGCCTTCGGCCATGTCTTCCGCGATTGTCGCCCGGAGACTCTCTACTTTCGCATCCATATTGTCTATATAATGTAAGAGCATCGCTTCAGCACTCGCAGGTTCGACGGGCGAACCGAACTCGCGGGTACCAATGGTTCCGCGGTGAGCCTGATTCTGACGAGAGTTATCGCTCCTGTGGGCAAGTCGAAGGAAAGGACATACCACAGTCGGCAACTTAGGCAGGCGAAAGGCGTCTGGGAAGTCTGCGAGGCAGCACAAGTTCACAGGAGAGGTGCTGCGCTTTTGCGTCTTGAGTACGGAACGCGCCTTGGTATAATAGGTAGTAGGGCTATCTCTCGATGCAGTGTTTCGATCGAGAAATCAGCGCCGTTGTGCGACCTAAGTGCCTGCGTGTTGAGACGGCCGGGATTGCATTGGTTGGCCCTGCTTGGGGAGTGACTATTTGCGAAAAGCGTTGCTTCCAGCTTTGGTTGAAGGAGATTCGCGTGCCAGCCATAAAAAGGCAAAAGTGGGCCAGAGTCTACCGTTGGAAAGGTCTGACAGCAACATCAGGTTCTCGCAGTGCAAACAATGGTGCGAAATCGCTAGGAGTCAGAAATCGTGGTAGGCAGGAAGAGCGCCGCTTGTAGCGAAGTCGAAACATACGACCATATACGTAGCCAACTCCGCAAACTTGGGTGGCGGGTCAAGAATCCGAACCTTCGCACGGGCGGGCAGGTCTGGACGCAGAACCAGTGTCTTGACCATCCTTCTATCAAGAAAGCTCTGGGGAAAACTAGGCCTGAGAATATTGTCAAGCTCACCGAACGCTACCTTTGGGTGATTGAGGGAAAGGCCAAGAGGCGAGACATAGATAGAGCTGTGAACGAGGCACTTCATGTCTACTCGAAGCGAATCAACGACATCAACAGCGACGTCGAAGCAGCGATTGGGTCTGGAGTCGCAGGCGATGAGGCGGCAGGCTATATTGTCAAGACGTTCATTTTGTTGAAGGGAACGTGGCAGCAGGTCACAATAAACGGCCAAGAAGCTACGGGCTTGCTGACACCGTCAGACGTGCAGTTCCTTCTCGAACAGCATACGAACAACATCTGCGAATTCCAGCCCCCGCAGTGGCTGTTTCTACAAGCTGCAGAGAGAATCAACGAAGTGCTCCACATGGGCGGCATAAACAAGAATGATCGGGCCAAGACCATGGCTGCCCTATTGCTGGCCGTGGTCGAGGACGCGCCCAATCTGGAAACGGATCTGCC
>JBAZOJ010000316.1:0-3495 GCA_041648755.1 Candidatus Brocadiia bacterium | reverse complement strand
GACCGCAAGAACGAGGAACAGGCTGCGCCCCGAATCGGATTTCACTTGCGGTTCTCCTCCGAGCCAGACGAAACCCTCTTCCCGGGGAAAGCACCGGAGAGCAGGGAAGCAGGCAGCGGGAGCAGAAAAAAATGGCGCATCTTGTGCCTTCCGGCTATTTGAGCTTTATCTTGGGTGACGGTGTTGGCGCAGGGGAAGCACCCGGCTTCATCTTGGCCTCAATCGAGGCCTTTTCGGTCGCGAGCGACTTCTTCGCGGCGGCAGTTGTCCTGGGGTCGTTCATGAGCTTCTCGATGTAGGCCAGTGCCTCTTTGTAGTGCTTCATGTAGCCCATGGCGCGCACGAGATTCACCTGCACCGAGTTCAACTCGTCGATTTTGCCATTATCCGGGAAGACCTCGACGGCCTTGGTGTAGAACTTGAACGCGATGTCATACTTCTTCTTCGCGATATAGGCAGCGTCGCCAAAGCGGGAGTAAATCAGGAACAATTGCGCCTTGTCAGTGATGAATTTGTCGGAATCGAAAATGGCATCGGCGATCTTGACGAAGTCAGCATCGTTCATCCTCTGGAAGGGCCGCGCCGCAAGCGTTGCTATCTGCGCAATAACCACTCGCAGCGGAGCGGCTTTGGGGTTCTCGACAATCACTTTCAGAAGGACGTCCCAGTCCTCGCCCGCCCGATCACGGTCGATCAGGAGAGAAAACAGCACTTCTCCGCCCTTGCTGTCGGGATGTTTCGTGACATAGTCTGCTATCATGGGAACGAGCAGAGGCAGAATCTCTTTCTTGAAGAGCGCGCGATCATCCTCGCGGACCTTCTTCATCTCCTGGTTGAACCTCTGCGCTCCGTCGTCGCGGAGCTTGTTATCGGCGATTGTCGAGTACCCGGTCATTATCAGGTTGGTCATATCCTCAAAGCGGTGCTTGACATAGTAGAACCTGATCAGGTCGCAGTAGTTGCCCATGTTCAGCGGCTCGGCAACCATCATGCGCTTGTAGTACGTCTCGATCGAAGGCGTCATCTTCACCTGGAACGGCATTTCCTCGCCGTTCTTCACCTCAAGCGTGGTGAGTACTTCGTCGAAATTCTCTTTGACAATACTCAGGTTGTGCAAACCGGGAGTTGAGGGGAAGGAAATGGGGGTCTCGCCCTTCTCCACGCCGTCCACAAACACGGTTGCGCGATCGGGCTCGGTAACGATGGAGATCCTGCCGTTGGGCAAAGGATCGAGAACGGCGTTGATCGTCTCTTCCGCCTTGAAGATCTTCGCCATCTTTTGGTCGCGGTAACCCTCCATCGTAAACGTGAAGCTGTGCTCTCCGGGCTTGACATCTTTCAGAACCAGGGGTGTCATCCCTCCGGGCTTTCCGTCGAACAGAACAAGTGCCCCGGCGGGAGACGAAGTAAGCTTCAACGCGAAGGGGCCGGGGAAAATCAGTCCCGCCCAATACGCGACGCCCGTAAGCGCGACCGCGATCAGGACCGTGACGGCCAGCACGAGAAAGAAGCTTCCTCCCGAGTTGGATTTCATCTGCGATTCTCCTCAGCAATGGTCAATGCGGTCGCTGCAAGGAACGCGGCCCCGCGCCAAAGAACATCCTCGTTGAACACTACCTTGGAGTTGTGCAAAGGATACCTTTCCTTTTCAACTCCCGCGCCGATGAAGAACAATGCGCCCGGAACCTTCTGCGTGAAAGCGCCGAAGTCCTCTCCGAACATATGCGGCCCATCGCTGCTGTCAAGTGTGCCGGTGCCGAACAGTTCCTCTGCCGCGAGCCTCCCCGCTGCGACTGCCTTAACGTCATTGACAAGGGGGGAATAGCCCTTGATCAGGCGCATCTTCGCGGTGCAGCCGTGCGCGGCCCCGATCTCCTCGGCCAGTTTCCTGGTCCACAGGCAGATATCGTTCTGCAGTTCCTCATCGAACGACCTGATCGTGCCCTTGAGCGTGACGGAATCGGGAAGGACATTGTAGTTGGTCCCGCCAACGAAGGACGCTATTGAAAGAACTGCCGGCTCGATGCTGGGTACGTTTCGCGCGACGATCGCCTGCGCAGCCACCACAATCTGGGATGCTGCGAGAATAGCATCGTGGCACAGGTGTGGCGAGGCGGCATGACCGCCCTTGCCTGTCACCACAATATCGAAGTTGTCGGCGGCCGCAAAGTACGGGCCGCTGCGGCTTCCGATGAATCCCACATCCTTCAGAGGATTCACGTGCAGGGCCAGCGCAGCGTTCATTCCATCGAGGGCGCCACGCGCGATCAACTCGACCGCTCCGCCGGGGGGGGATTCCTCGGCGGGCTGAAACACTAAGCGAACCCGCGGAGCATCGGGGATGCTGGCGAGGAGAACGTAGGCACCCAGGATCATGGCGATATGCATATCGTGTCCGCACAGGTGCGCGGCTTGCCCGCGCGCGGCAAACTCCAGGCCGCTTTCCTCAGGGCCGGGCAGCGCGTCAATGTCGGCGCGGAGTGCGACTGCAAAATTGCTTTCCACCGGTGAATCGGCGCAGAGCCCGTTCATCCCTCCGTACCGAAGAACCCGAAGCCCGTGTTCTTTACAGACAGCCTCGATGGCCGCAGTCGTGCCGCTTTCCTCACGAGACAGTTCGGCCAGCGGATGGAATTTGCGCCTCCATCCCACCAGTTTCGGCTGCAGTGATTGCGCCTTCTGTGCAATAGCCTTCATCGTCCTCCCGCTATGGTACGCATTGTATGAGACGCAGAACTTTGCATATCGTATCACTTTTGCCGTCCGTTGGCACTTCAAAGGCAGGAGGAGGGTCATGAGACCCCTGCCCCCTTGTCACTTGCGCAGGAAGCCGGTTCGCTGCGCTATTAGTGAGAGTGCAATCGGGGCATAGGATTTGGCTGAAACTGTCATGCCAGATACTACACTAATGAAGCAGATTGTCTTCGAGCATATTGCCGCAATAAGGGTACACGTGACGTAGCTCAGGTGGCTTGGTAGTGGCAGCTTCATTGGAGGGCGTATGTCTTCGAGGATCAGACGGACTCAAGCTGGACTGGCGACAGCAATCATCTTTCTTGCCGTAGTTTCCGTTCCGCCGCAAGCCGAAGGTGACCAGTCCATTTCCGTTTCCTTATCCTCTGCCAGACTCGTCTCACAGGGACCTTTCGGGGCACCGCTCGAATACTGGATGGGTCCAGAGGGAGGCGGACTTTACTTCGCCCGGCGCGACCCGCTCATTGTTTCTCCGATGGGATTTACCGTTGCGTTCTACCCGGAAGATGCCACTCCCGGCCCTTCAACAATGTGCTATCTTGCCCCGGAAGGGGTCGCTCAATGCAGAGGATTCAGGCTCCCCTTGTCTGTCAAGAAGGCCTATGCAGCGGGGAACCGGATCATCCTCTGGGGGCAGGATGATGCTCTCTACGTATTCAGTCCTGAAACGAAGGCTGTCCGAGCCATCGGCAACAAGGACGACCTCGGCGAAAACGGTCAGTTTGTGCAGGGGAACTGCGG
>JBAZOJ010000315.1:0-3506 GCA_041648755.1 Candidatus Brocadiia bacterium | reverse complement strand
CATGGCCATGGTGGTCGGGGAGGAACTCGGCCTGAAGCTCGACAACATCCAGATCGAAAACGCCGATACCGGCGCCACACAGTACGCCACCCCGAGCGGCGGGAGCAAAACCGTCCCGACCGAGGCTCCTGCTGTACGCGCTGCAGCAGTGGAAATAAAAAGACAACTCCTGAAGATGGCCGCGGAAGAGCTGAGAACAGACCTCCAGGCACTGGTCATCCGGGATGGCGAAATCCAATCGAGCCGGGAACCCGTGAAAAAGGTCAAGATATCCGCGCTAAAGGGCCTGCAACAACGCGGTGTCATCGTTGGGATCGGGTACCGGGGACCGAATCCGTCCAATAAATGGGTCAATCCCTTCGCCGCGCAATTCTGCGAGGTCAAGGTCGATATGCGAACCGGCGAGGTCCAGGTGGTTCGTTTTGTCGCGGCCCAGGAGAGCGGACGGGTCATGAACCGGCTCACGTACGACAGTCAGGTGATGGGCGGCGTTACCATGGGCATCGGCCTGGCCATGACCGAGATGCGCGTGCTCGACGGGACGGAAACGGGGAAGATGTGCAACCGCAACTGGCACGATTACAAGCTCCCCACCGCCTTGGACGTGCCCCGCGAAATCGTTTCGATCCCCATCGATCCGGGCGATACCGAAGCGAACAGCACAGGGGCCAAAGGCCTCGGCGAACCGGTCACCATACCGACGGCGGCAGTCATCGCCAACGCGGTGTACAACGCAACGGGTATCCGAGTAACGGACACGCCGATGACTCCCGTGCAGCTCTGCCAAATGCTCGCGGAACGCGACAAGAGGAGGTAGGCCATGATTCCGAATTTCAGTTACCTGCGCGCCGATTCCATCGAGCAGGCTGTGGAAGGGCTGTCATCGACGGAGACACGAGTTCTTGCCGGCGGCACCGACCTCCTCGGTTGCCTGCGGGACCGGATCTTTACCGCGGCCACACTCGTGAGCATCACGCGCGTCGACAAGCTGCGCGGGATAGGAGCGACCCCGGATGGCGGCTTGCGCATCGGCGCGCTCACCACCTTGACGGAACTGGTCGACAGCCCGGTGGTCAAGGAGCGTTTCCCGGGTCTCTCGCAGGCCGCAGCAGAGGCCGCGAGCCCGCAGCTCCGGAATCAGGGGACCATCGGCGGGAACATCTGCCAGAAGCCGCGGTGCTGGTATTACCGGGGTGAGTTCCATTGCCTGAGAAAAGGCGGCAACATGTGCTACGCCCTGAACGGGGAGAATCAGTTCCACGCGATCTTCGGAACGGACGACAAGTGCTGCATCGTCCACCCATCCGACCCTTCCCCCGCTCTGGTCGCCTTTGAAGCGACCGCGCGCGTGGTGGGGCCGAAAGGCACCCGGCTGGTCCCCATGGAGAAGTTCCACGTCCTCCCCGCGGAGAACGTCGAGAAAGAGACCGTTCTGGAGCCGGGCGAAATCGTTACCGAGATCCTCCTTCCGAAGCCCGCGGCCGGCACGCGGAGCAGTTACCGCAAGGTGAGGGCCCGCAGGTCCTGGGACTTCGCGCTGGCTGGCGTGGCACTGGCGCTGGCATTCAAAGGAGACAAAGTCGAGCGAGCGCGGGTCGTGCTAAGCGGCGCGGCTCCCGTGCCGTGGCGAGTCAAAGAGGTCGAGGAGATCATCACCGGCAAGAAGCTCGATGCCCCGACCATCGCCAAAGCCGCAGCGGCCACAGTCAAGAACGCGCAGCCGCTGGAACATAACGCGTACAAGATCCCGCTCTTCAAAGCCGTCATGGAAGAACAGCTCACCGCCATAGCCAAAGGCTAGCAACGCCTTGAAAGCCTAAGAGATCTTGAAGATTGGCCGGGGGCAACTTCTTGCAAGAAGTTTCTCCCGGCACCCCCTTCAAGAACTCTCTGCTTGCAAGCGCTGGAAGCGCTTGAGGGGACGAGGGAACCTCGTCAACCTCGCTGATGCATCTGCAGGCAGGAGTGACAACGAGAACAGATTTTCCAATGCCCGCCTCCTTGCCGCACCCGGCTCCGAACGAAGTTCTCTTGATTCCAACTTGACCTTTTTGCGGAATTCCTTGATAAAATCAGGCCAAGGAGGAACCGGTGCCGCCAATTCAGGTCGTATTCTATGTAGAAGATGACGGGATGGTTCCTCTGACCGAGTGGTTTGACCAACAGTCGGCGGTCGGCCAGGATAGATGTATCGACCGGTTGAAGAGACTCAGGCGTCAAGGGCACGAACTTCGGAGACCCATAGCCGCGCCTCTCAGAGACGGCATTTACGAACTTCGGGCGCGTGACAACAAGGTGAGGCTGCGAATGCTGTTTTTCTTCCACGGAAGAGAAAGAGCCGTTGTAACTCACGGATTGAAAAAGAAAGCCGATGAGATTCCGCCGATAGACATCGACCGAGCCGTCGAGAAGAAGAGAAGGTACGACGAGAACCCAGAAGCCCATACTTTCTACTGGGAGCCGGACAATGAGTGAAAAGAGACCGAGTTCCGACGCTGTTGAGTGGGCATACAACCGGTACATCAAGGGCAAGCCCGAGCGGGAAGCTTCTTTCGAGGAGGTAGGCCGACAGGCCGATCTTGCGCAGCAAATCTACGACATTCGCAACAAGCTCCACATGAGTCGCGAGGACCTCGCCGAGGTTTCCGGCCTCACCCCTGAGGCCATTGAGGACCTGGAAGAATCTGACTACGACGGCGACTGGAACGAAGCGATTGAGAAGATCAACCAAGGCTTTCACCACTGGTTTACTAACGTCATCCTTCCCGCGGCCAGGATGGAGCCCAAGGATTACTCGGTGAAAGCCGTGAATTTGTAGGGGGCTGCCCTGGAACGCAATGCTTTCTGCAGAATTCTGACCGAAAGACCTCCGCAGCAGTCTTGAAAAGCACGGTGTTCGCTTGAGGTGAGTCAATGCCCACTACTATTGTTGGAGGACGAGGAGGACCGAGTCCGCAGTCCTTTCAAAAAGCAATGGTCTTTATTGATGGGACCAACCTCTTTTATCGACTAGAAGCGGAAAGCCTTAGGGTCTCTAGCCTACAGGGGTTTATCAGTCCATACGTGGGTGGTCGCCAACTGGCCAGGGCGTATCTCTATACTGTTCAGCAGCACTTGGATAAGGCGCAGAAGATCCATGGGGAGCGCTTCTGCGACGGAATCCGCGTAGTGTTGGGCGAAGGGGTGCCGAAGAAAGACGGCAACATCAAAGAAAAGGGCGTGGACGCTCTGCTCGTTGCTGATATGATATATCACGCTGCGAGCCGGAATTGTGAATACGCCTTGGTGGTTACGGTTGATACGGATTTCTTCTACGTGCTTCGAAGAGTCGAAGATTTCGGGTGTAGAACCGGTCTATTAAGCGTTTGCTGTCGAGCACCTGCTAAACTCGTAGGCGCCTGTGACGATTATCATCAGGTGAATGCAACTCAACTCATAGCACAGAAGATTGCAGCGAAAGCCCCATAACTCGCCTTTTTCAGGAATCGCATTCTGAGCAGGCGTAG
>JBAZOJ010000314.1:0-3509 GCA_041648755.1 Candidatus Brocadiia bacterium | reverse complement strand
GGAGATATTCCTGATCGAGCGGGCCACGCTAAAGGTCGTCACGCTTCCCGCCATCTACGGAGACGAGTCGCGCATTGCCATTTCCAACGACATCGCGGTCCTCACCGAGCACGAGAGAGAAGGCCCCTTTGCCAAGACGACACTCTTGGCTGCACCCTCCTATTTTGCTATTGTAAAGAGCACGCAGGACCGCCCTGAATGGCGAAAGCTGTCCACTACCTCAGGCAAAAAAAACCCGCAGCTCGCGGCGTGGATGCCACTCGACGGCGGTCTGCTTTCCACGCTTGAGTACAGCGATTCGGAGGTCTTGAGTTCCGTGTTCTACTCCGTGTCGGCCAAAGGCGAACTGAAGGCGGAGCACTCCTCAGAACTGCTCGCGTACGTTGTCCCCGACGGAGAAGACAACCTGGTGTGCTATCTGGAAGAAACGTACAAGGGCTTCTTCAGGCGGGACCCTTTCCGGTGTCTCCGTTATTACGAGTACTTCTCCTTTTCCGGGGCAATGCATCTGGTGGCCACTGCGGATGACGATAGCCGCAACTCCCGACGGGCCTTTACCACCCAGGCCGCGGGGCTCGATAAACGCATAGTCACCGCGTCCTACTCCGGCGCAGACAGCCGTCTGGAACTCATTGAAGGCGGAATTGCGAGGCCTATCCCCATCCCCGGTGTGGCGAAAGCCTGGTATCACCAGGTGTCCGACGGTCGCCTGTACATTTTCAACCAGCCTGAAGGAGATAATGACAAGAAGATGGAGATCGTCATCGTGAAACTCGACGACGGCTTCTATCCCCAACTGTACAATCTCGGAGAGCAGTACGTGAGGTAGTGGCACAGGCGGGAAGTTGCTTGCGCGCAGCCGTTTGAGCGCTCCTGTCATTTCCCCCGATGGGCCCGCCGCTGGATTTACAAGAGAGCCTTCTGTACAATGGAGACAACTCTTGTTTTTCGTTGCCCGGTTTTTCGAGGTGGCCAATGGAAACTCGCCTGAAAATTCTGCCGGTCGCGATAGTGCTGCTGTTTCTGGGGGGGGCGACCCTGTGGGCAAAGGGGTGGTGGCCGCAAAGTAAACGAGCCGTCCCGGCTCGTTCTTTTCCTGAGGGCTGGCCGCCCGACAGCCTCGAGAATGAGCGCGAAGCATTCTGCCCGCATTTGGCTTTGCATAACTGCCAATTGCAGTGATATACTCTCGGGTCGGAGGTCCAGTAAGTGGGAAAGCGCATAGTCGGGATCTTGCTTGTCATTTGTGCTGCGGGATCTGTACTCTATCTTGCCTACCATTTTGTGTGGAAGGGCGGCCTCTTCACAACACACCAGTTCACGCCCGGGATTCTCGCTCCAGCCAGAGCTGAAGGGAAGGGCTTCGGATTCATCGACACATCCGGCCAGTTTGTGATTGCTCCGGCCTACGACCAAGCATATCCGTTCTCGGAGGGCTTGGCTCTTGTCCGTAAGGGCAACCTCTGGGGATTTATCGACAAGGCCGGAATTGTCGTGATTCCGGTTTCGATACTCACCGAAGAGCTTCCCAGCCCACTGGGGAGTGATTCATTCAGAGGGTTTTCCTCGGGTCGCTTTCTATTATGGAACAAAGAGCACGGAACACACTATATCGACAAAACGGGGAGCAACCCCTTCGCTGGCCGTTTTTCCCACGTAGGTTACTTCGTGGATGGCAAAGCGGTTGTCCGGCGCGCCGGGGAGAAGGGCGTTTCCATCATCGATCCCGACGGGAATGTGACAGCCAGTTTTGAGGACGAGGATGTCCAATTTATCTGCCAAGGCGAGTTGATTTGCGTTGATCGGCAGTTCAAGAAAGGCTACATTGGCTGGGACGGCAACGAGATTGTGCCCTGCATGTACGACTATGCCGGGGTATTCAGTAATGGCCTCTGCCTGGCGATAAACGAAGATGGGCAGGTGCATTGTTACGACCGGAAAACCACCTTAGTGTTCAGTGTTGAGGAGATAGTGTTCAACTTCTATGCCTTTCACGACGGGTACTGCGCGCTCACTCATTTCAGCCCCAAGAGCCTTACAGCGATATTGATCGACAAGACCGGCCGAATCGTCCTCGACAAAAAGTGGCGATTCTCAGCAGACTTCACACTGGGGCTCTGGGCGGTACAGGATACCGAAACAGAGAAATGGGGTTACGTGGACATCGAGGGCAATTGGGTTATCGAGCCGCAGTTTACTTGGGCAAGACCCTTCACCGAGCCCGACAAGACCAACGTGTATTAGCTTGATCTCAAAATGAGAGGCAGGCACCGGTCAGTGCAACGATCATTGCGCAGGTTTGGGGACGGTGCATTTTTCCACGGTGATGTTCTGTGGCCCACAAGTGTTTGCTTCCGCAGGAGTGTACCATGAGGCGAGTCCGCACTTTGGTTGCGTTTGTTCTGGCCGCCATTATTCTCGGCGCGGCGGGCACGTTCCTCTACGTCCGTCTGGCGGACATGCCGAAGGAGATCCGACCGGATTACGTGCCGAGGCAAACGCTATTGACAGATGTGGTCAACGCGGATTGGCTGAAGAATGCGGCTCTCCCCCTTGTGCCGATTTCTTCGGGCTCTTTCCTTATGGGCAATGGCGACGCGAGACCTGTCCACAGGGTGAATATCACCTGCGCATTCCACATGAGCGCCACCGAGATCACCCAGGCGCAGTTCCGTGATGTGTTACATGAGAGCCCAAGCCTTGTCAAGGGAGACAACCTCCCCGTGGAAAATGTCAGTTGGCGGAATGCGACGGGGTTCTGCCGCAAGTTGACGAAGCTCGAGAGTCTGAGAGGTAATCTGCCTGTCGGGATGGAGTATCGTTTGCCCACCGAGGCCGAATGGGAGTACTGCTGCAGGGCGGGAGGTTCTGGGGAATTCTCCTCCGGAGACGACCAGAAGCTGCTGGGCGCCTTCGCGTGGTCGAAAGAGAACTCAGAAGGCAAGACGCATCCTGTTGGCACCAAGAAGCCCAATGCATGGGGGCTTTACGATATGCACGGAAACGTCTCGGAATACTGCTTTGACTGGTTCGGAGGGTATCCTCCCGGGGCACAAGAGCAGACTGATCCATTCTGCCGGGCAAACTCCGGATTTCGCGTGTTGCGCGGTGGCTCGTGCATCACTCCGGAGGTAGACTGTCGCTCTGCAGCCCGCTCCAAGCTCAATCCCGAAGAAGGTGGACCATCTGTTGGTTTTCGGGTTGTGCTGGCCGAGAGAGTTGCTTCTCCCACGCCGAAGGTGCTGACGATGGCCGCGCTTGTCCCCATCAAGCCAGGGGCTTTCATGATGGGCTCCAACATGGGCGATGAGAACGAGAAGCCTGTCCATCGTGTGAACATCACACGCGCGTTTTACATGAGTACGACCAAGGTCACGCAGTCTCAGTACCGGGCAGTGATGAACGAGTGTCCCGAAGATTACAAGGGCGATGACACTCCGGTTGTTGTTGTCACTTGGTTGGAGGCGGTGGAGCTTTGTCGCAAGCTGACTGAGGAGGAGCGCAGGAAA
>JBAZOJ010000313.1:0-3520 GCA_041648755.1 Candidatus Brocadiia bacterium | reverse complement strand
AACACAGGTATACCACGGACTTCATGTCATCTGTAGCCGCCGGCCGCCGCCTCGCCCACCGGGGTGGAATCCATGTTTCAATCGGCTCGGGCCGTGCATCTTCCAGATACCATTCCAGCCGCGAATGCCGCGCGATCACATCCTGCAAGAAAACGATGTCCGTTGGCGGCCCATCGGCCGCATCGGGCGGTGGCGCCTGATCCGCCATGATGCCAATGCGTAGGCGCGCCATGAAATCCCGCGTCGCTTCGCTTGCCACAAACGAATCCGCATTCGCATCGGATGCTTCAATGATCTTCTCGTACAATCCCCGCAGTTTGCCTGCATTTCTATGCCGCAGGATCACCTGGCACCGCATGTCTTCCTTGTCCTCGTGCAGGTCATTCAGCCGGTCCACGATTGCCTGCGGCAGACGCGCAGAATCGCAGTTGTACAGCACAACGGATAGGTTCGCCTGCTCGTGCGGATGGAGCATCAGGTAGCGGGAGATCAGTTCGATAACTCGGTCCGCTGATCCGGTCGGATTCTCGTTGGTATCGCTGTAGTTCTCAGCATTGGCAACGGGACTTTCGTGCAGCGAGTAGTCCAAGTAATGATCGCTCAACGCCAGCAGTTCTGGCCGACTTTCATACCACCCTAGCACGATCTCGGGATAGAACGGGTGGCGCATCTCGGACACGAGTTCGTCAAAATACAAGGCCGTGTCGCCAAACATCACGCTTTCTGACGCCAAGAGATGACGCACCAGTCCCGCAACATACCTGGCCTTCACCCCAAGCGCCGCCAATCGGAGAGGATGCCACGGCGCAATGATCGTT
Source organism: Candidatus Brocadiia bacterium (assembly GCA_041648755.1). GTDB lineage: Bacteria > Planctomycetota > B143-G9 > B143-G9 > B143-G9 > JBAZOJ01. Next base: position 2,702 of record JBAZOJ010000313.1, on the reverse strand, counting down.
ATCACCGCCCCTCCATCAACAGGCGCAGCTCCCAACTCCAGCAATGGCCTCAGAAGGTTCGCCCGGTTCCTGTCTCCCTTCGCGTCCCGACAAATGCATGTCAGCAAGTCCCCTAATGCTGCTGCCTGGGTCATGATGGCTTCGCACGCAAGGCCTTCCTCTTGTAGCCCGACAACGGCCGCCCGATATGCACCTGTGAATGCATCGAAAAGCGCGATCAACTTCGCGTGCGTCTCGGATGAAACGAGTCCATCCCCCAGGTTCGTCTTCAGATTCTGCCGCCAGAGAACCTCAATGTCGCGGTCCCGCTTGTACGCCGGAATTAGGGAGCCGCGATCCTTGTCGAACGTCGGTAGCAGCGTTCGAATGTCCCGCAGATCAATGGTCTGCGACCGGCCCTTGCTGTTCACGAGCTCACGTGTCGCGCGGCACTCCAGGAAGGGATGCTCCACAAGCCGGAGCCAATCCGCATAAAGCTCCGAATTCACCGAAGAGGGGTTGAAGGTCCAGACCATCTGCTTGGAGAACGTCTCAACGCTGCCCTGCGGCAGGGTCACCTCCAAATCCACGTAGAACTTCAACTGCAGCGCACCCCTCGCCACAGATCGATTCACGTAAGGCTTGGTCGCCGCCCGCCACTGCTGGTCGAGAGCGGGGAAGTTCATTAATTCCCCCATTTCCCAACCACAGCCGCGCCCGAATAATTTCGCCAGCCCTTTGTGCCGAAACGCAAAATAAAGCCCGGCGTCGCAGTTCAGTTCCTTGAGGTCCTTCTTCGTTCTCCGCTCACTCGTTATACAGAGCCTTCGCTTCGTGCTTTGCTGATCTTGATCAAATAGCGATTCCAGACACTCTGCCAGACCAGCCAAGAAATCATCTGTTTCAACGGGCATCCCATAGATGAACTTGTCCCAGCGAGCCTTCAGCCCTGGCGTCTCCTTCAACTCCTGTCTGTGACGACGATAGAAGTCCTCGTCTTCCTCGTCCGCGTCCAGCGCCTTTCTCTCCGCAAGCCGCCGTAGATAGTCCACCTCGTCGGCTGTCAGAATCTCCGGATATGCCTCGTCGTAGAATTCGGCAGTTGTTTTCCCGAGGTTAAATGGGTCCCTCTTCAGTCCGTCGAACAATGGCTTGACCTGTTCCCACTCTGTTTCCGCAAGTGCATGTGCATCGTTGCCCCATCCAGGAGTCGCATGAATGAACGCCTCGACGGTGGCATGCGCAGTCTCCGGGATGGAGTCCCGCACCTTCGCAAAGGCTGCGGTCAGATCATCCTCGGTCAACAACCCCTGCGAGGGCGTCTGCTTGACCAGGTAGCAGGCCCTCTTCTTGTAAACAGTGACGAACAGATTCCGCCACTTCGTTACGTGTGTGGCCGTCTTCTCTGTCAGCCCGGTGAAACAGCCCGAATCCCTAGGCACATGCAGCGCAGGCAGCGCAAAACCCAATGCATGTAGAATCGGGTGCCCCTCTTCCGCTATCGCCTTGCGCGTCTCGGCAACATAGTCAGCCATCCGCTCAAGCGGTAAAGCTTTGGCCTCTAATAGCCCCTTCAGCGCACGCGCCCACCACTTCATATGCTCATCTGTGAGCGCCAACCCCGCGCCTGCGATCCGCACCCAGACATCACAATCGGCCTGGAGTTGCTGGGAGCCGACCGGCACCAGTTCCTTCAGGGACTGTTCTTCGTCATCCCCCGTGTTGGCAACGAGCAGGATCGCTTTCGAAAACGATGCGTTCCGCCAATAGGTTGTCCGTTCTGCTGTCAACACGCGTTCGGGCAGTCCGGAATCCAATAGGTAGTGCTTTGGCAAGCGCATCTCGACCTGCTGATCCAGATCCGCATCGCCGAGAACAGCCATGGCGATCGCAGCCAACTGGGGGGGCGTAAAGCAGTCGAGAAGATACCTGGCTGTCCCTGTCCCATCACTGTCGCATAGCCTGTCCCTTAGAAAGGCAGCGACCACCCGACCGATCAACGCGTCGCTATTCACGGTTCCCCCCGCGTGTAAGGATTCATAATGTACGCGCAGCCGTCGGACAGCCGTTTGATCAGCCCCAGACTTCCAAGCCGTTGTTCGAGCCTCTTTGCGTTTGCCTTGAACGGCTTGACCTCAAACTCATCCGCTGCGAGCACCATGCCGGCCTCGCGTTCCCCAAACACCAAGCCGTACCGCTGATGAAGCAGGGCGAGAAACTCGCCAAATTCCATGCGTCGACGGACGTTCGCAAGAATCAGGCTCTTCAACAGTTCGTCACTGGGTGCATAACGCAGTTTGTTTGTCCCGCGTTTCGACACCAGACCTATCGCTCTCCCGTAACTCCTGTGCACGTTGGCGACATGTTGCTTATGCCGCTTCTTCGCATCTTCCTTCAACGCAGCCATCAATGCATCGGGTTCGGGCGTGCCGTTGTAGTCGTCGCCCCATAGCACCTTCCGCTCGAGAAGTCCTCGACACTCGACGAATCCCGCAGGCTTCACCTTGGCGGCCGCCCATTCCTCAGATTCTTCAATGACCTTGAGGTACTGATCAACAGCCTGGGCTGGCAGGAGGTTGTTCTCCTGATACGAATCTGCGGCTAAGTCCCGAATGAGCGTCTTCTTCGGTGCGACCACCTCGCAGACGATTCGGTGCATCCCTCCCACACCGGCAATGTCCCGCGCAACCATCAATTGGTAGATCACAAGATGCAGCCCAACA
>JBAZOJ010000312.1:0-3536 GCA_041648755.1 Candidatus Brocadiia bacterium | reverse complement strand
CCCGGATCCGACTTAGCCGATGTTCTTCGAGAACCTGAGAGAAGCCGCTGTCAGCAAGGCAGAGCCCAAGACAAGCAAGGCTGCCATCTGCGGCCAGAGCACATCGAATCCGATGCCTTTCAGGAAAATCCCCCGCACAATGATCAGGAAGTACCTGAGCGGATTCACGTACGTCAGCCACTGCACCGGCTCAGGCATATTGGCAATGGGGAAGATGAATCCCGACAGGAGGACAGCCGGGAAGAAGAAGAGGAAGGTCGTCATCATAGCCTGCTGCTGAGTCGAACTCATCGTCGAAATCAACAGGCCAAGGCCGAGTGTACTCATGAGATAGAGCCCCGTCGACCCCATCAGCAGCGCAACATTGCCCCGCAACGGGACGTCGAACACCACCATGGCAACTACCGAGATGAGGACAACATCAATGAACCCGATGATCGCAAATGGCACCGTCTTGCCGATGATGAACTCGAACTGGGAGATGGGGCTCACGATTATCTGTTCGATCGTGCCAATCTCCTTCTCGCGTACGATCGCCATGCTTGATAGCATGAATGTGATCAGCATGACCAGAAGAGCGATCACACCCGGGACAAAATAGTTGCGACTTACCAAGTTCTCATTGAACCAGGCACGCGATTCCAGCGAGACCTGCTGCGAAGCAGTCTTTGCCCCGGAAATGCGGTTAATGCGCTCGACCAGGATCGCCTCACCCCAACTTGCGGCAATCTTCACAGTGTAGCTGAGGACAATACCCGCGCTCATCGAGTCGGTTCCGTCGACCAACACCTGCAGAGGAGCCGAACCCCCTGAGCGGATAGTCGCATCGAAACCGGGGTGAATCACGAAGACAGCCTTTGCATCGCCGGAGTCAAGCAATCGACTGCCTTCTTCTTCGGTGGCGAGATAGTCTGCAATCTCGAAATATCCGGATCCGCGCAGTCTCTCGACCAGTTCCCTGCTGTAAACCGAGTTGTCAGCGTCATAGGCAAATGTCCTGATGTCCCGGACATCCGTTGAGACAGCGAAACCAAAGATCATCGTCTGGAGGATCGGAACCCCGAGCAGGAGCACTCTCATCCGGGGATCCCGAAATGCATGGATAAACTCCTTGATGAGCATGCTATAGATGCGCTCAAACATGCTCAGCCCAGCTTCTTTCGGAAACGCAGAATCGCCAGGGCCACGACTATGATCGCAAAAGCGACCAGGAACACGGCCTGCGGCCAAAGGACTTCCAGCCCGACACCTTTCAGGTAGATACCGCGCAAAACGGTCACGAGATACCTCGCCGGGACCAGAAAGGTCACTACCTGGATGACCTTAGGCATGTTGGCGATGTCGAACATGAAACCGGAAAGAAGGAACGCGGGAAGAAAAGTCGCCACAAAGGCGATCTGGGTTGCCACCAGTTGCCCCTTCGCCAAAACGCTGATCAGAACTCCGAGAGACAGCGCACCAATCGTGAATACCGCGGCAATCCCAAAGGCCAGGGGCACACTCCCCCTCAACGGAACCGCAAAAACGACGACCCCCATCAGCATGGCAACAATAACGTCAAAGATGCCAATGCTCAAATAGGGCAAGAGCTTGCCAATGACAACTTCCGGCCCCCGAACAGGCGTTGCGATGAGTTGCTCCATTGTCCCGGTCTCCCATTCCTTCGCGACGGTCAGGGATGTGAGAAGGGCTGCCATTACCATCATAATCACGCCGATCAAGCCGGGAATGATGAAATTGCGTGATTCCATGTCCTCGTTGAACTCGACCCGCGGCCTGACGTCAATCGGCGCGGAGGGGGGGCGTACCCCTTTCCTGGAAGCCTGTTCCAAGGCCACACTTGCAGAGTAGCCACGTGCAATCATGTCCGCGTAGCCAAGGGCTGTTGTCGCGGTGCCGGAATCGCTGCCATCAATGATGAACTGGGCGTGAGCTGTTCGGCTTCGCGCAATGTCCGACGAAAAGCCCTGTGGGATGGAGAGCGCCGCGAGAGCAGTGCGCTCATCGATGGCTCGTTCCAGCGCCGCGTAGTCCGGGCAGTAATCGACAATTCGAAAGTACGGGGTTCCCGCAAACCTCGAAATGAACTCCCGACTGGCAGGCGTCATGTCAGCGTCTCTGACCACGATCGGCACCTTGTCGACATCAAGAGCAAGAGCATACCCAAAAAGCAGCATCATGACCACGGGCACAATCAGACCCAGGATCAGGCTTCTCGGGTCCCGTATGATGTGAATGTACTCTTTTCTGGAAACCGCGAACGCCCTGCGGAGCTTCATGCGCTGAACTCCTTCAGTTCTTCGCGGTTGCTGTCGTGCTTCTCTATCAGCGAGACGAACACATCTTCAAGGGAAGGATTGACCCGGATTGCCTCACGCGCAGTATATCCTTTGGCCTGCAAAGCAAGGATAAGGGCCGATCCAACGGCCTTGTCGTCTTCGACCACACAGTGCATCCCCCTTCCGGAAAGCGTAGCATTCTTCACGCCTGGAACCTCCAAGGCAGTTGTGATGGCTTCTGCGGGACAATCGCAGGAAACCTCGATCACCTGCTCAGTGAAGTACGTGGTCTTCATCTCACGTGGAGTACCCCGGGCTATCAGTTCTCCCCGGTAGATCATCCCCAACTGGTCGCAGTACTCGGCCTCCTCCATGTAATGGGTTGTTACGAACACGGTTACCGCCTTGTCGGTCATCTCGTATATCAAGTCCCAGAAAGCCCGCCGGCTGAGCGGGTCCACCCCGGAAGTGGGTTCGTCAAGGAACAGGATAGGAGGCTCGTGAAGCACTGCGCAACCCAGGGCCAATCGCTGCTTCCAGCCGCTCGCAAGTGCGGCCGTACGACTGTGGCGAAAGTCCTTAAGCCCCGCCATTTCAAGCACCCACTCCTTGCGTGACACTTTCTTTGAGCGGGGGACGCGGTAAATGCCACTGAAAAAGTTGATGTTCTCCTCAACCGTCAGGTCGTCGTATAGAGAGAACTTCTGGCTCATATAGCCAATGTTCTCCTTGATACGCTCCGACTCTCTTCTGATATCGAAACCGCCCACCTGACCCGCCCCAGAGGTTGGGGTGAGAATGCCGCAGAGCATTTTGATTGTCGTCGACTTGCCGGCTCCATTGGGGCCAAGAAATCCGAAAATGCGCCCCTTTTCCACGCTGAAGCTGATCTTGTTGACAGCTATGAAATCGCCGAAACGCTTTTCGAGTTCCTCAGCGACCACGGCAAAATCCCCGGTGATCATGAAGCGCCCCCGGCTTCCCCGCCGCTCCCAAGCACCGAGATAAACACATCTTCAAGTGAAGGCGCAATGATCCGGATTTCGGGCTTTACTCCTTCTGCAGCGGTCAATATGCTGTCGATCTGCGCCGCCGCCGTTTCCGCATTGTCTACCGCGACATGGACTGTGTCCCCGAAGATGCCGATCGAATGGGAGGCTATCCGGCCGTTCAAGAGAGATGCGCAGCGCCGCGGAAAAGCGCACTTGACCTCGAGCAGTGGACTCCGCATCATCCCCTTGACCTTCTGGGGTGTGT
>JBAZOJ010000311.1:0-3602 GCA_041648755.1 Candidatus Brocadiia bacterium | reverse complement strand
AGATCTTCTGGGATAAGTAGATTCTTCCAGAAGGATCACATTCGCTGAACAGCACCCTTCGCTTCGTTCTAAAGTGGTTCATGCTTTTCTCGGGTTGATTTTTGATTCTCTGTTGTTGGGCTTACTCGTCATATCGGAAAGTGCTATCGCCGTGTGGCGCAGCTCGGAACTCTGGCAACGCCTCGGCCTTCGTGGAGAAAGCGGCGAGCGATGGATAGTTCGCGGCTGATACGACCTCAGGAAGCATTTGCTGCGTGAACTGCCAGGCGACTGCTGTGCTCACTCCAGCTTGCGTGATGGTTGAACTGGTAACTGCGAGCGGACGGCGGGCCACTTCTTCCTCGAGCAACCCATACGCTGCGAGCAACTGCCCAGTGATGCGCGCTACCCAAGGCTCGTGCTGCTTCTCGGGCGGTCGCAGGCCACGTTCGATGGCGATCTGGACACTCTTTTCGCTCGCGGCCAAGGCCAATCCGATGATATGAAGAGCACGCTGAAGCTCATGCAAGTTGGCCGGCATCAAACTGCGAGGACGCCCAACCGCTTCTGCAAATTCCATGATCAATGAGGAGTCCATCAACATTTCCCCGTCATCACAGACGAGCGTAGGCGCTTTGACGACCGGATTGAACTGCTGGAACTGGGTGAACGTGCGAAACACGGATAGTGACTGATGCTCGAAGCGTAGACCAAGAAGCTGCAGCGAGATGGCTACGCGACGGACGTATGGGGAATCGAGCTTTCCAATGAGCAGCATTGAGGTTCCTTTCTGTGACGACTGGCAGTTGTTTAACTGGCCAGTTGGGTTTGAATGTCGTTAATCGCTGAATGTGTAGTGTTCTGCATGGAACGGATTCCCTAAAGACGCGCACTAGTTTCGGCTAGGAAATGATAGGGACGTCCTCCCCAATCCAAATTGGGGACGCGGACAAGTCCACAAAGCGTGCCTCATCCTCACGAAGCTCACGGCTTGCGGTTTTGGCATCGGGATCGCGCCCGAGCGACACCAGGGCATCCCTGCTTTCGTACCAGATCTCGGCGATGCCGTCATAAGGCTCGGGAGACTGGCGAAATCCGCGCAGGCGATCGGTCAGTGCATCGACACTTGTGTGGAACTGAACATAGCGCCTGATCTTCAGTACGCACTTGTGTCGCACGACGAGGGGCGCATGTATGTTCCTCCAGTAGGAATGAAAGTCTTCAACCGAGAGGCCGGGGAGACGCTTGAGGCAGAACACAAGCTTTATCACATTGATATCCTCGATCTGCGCTGCACATCATTGAGTGGAGAACATCGGACGAACATGGGCTAGCGGTAGACGCGCTCATCGGAGATGAGCTTTCCATCATTCGGGAGCCCATCAGGAAGAGCAAACTGAACATCACAGCGAAGTTTTGTAACGTCGCGGACGCTGTCGACAAGTGCCTTGCTCAGTACCTCACTCGGTGTCGCCTCGACATGCAAGGTCATTCTGTCAATACTGTCTGCGCTGGTGACAACCAGTCGAGCGCGAAGAACTTCATGATGGCGCTTGATCACGGCCACGACCTGCTCTGGGTGCACGAACAAGCCTTTGACCTTGGTTGATTGATCGGCACGTCCCAGCCATCCCCTGATTCTCATGTTGGTGCGGCCACACGGTGAATTCCCGGCAAGCACAGCGGACAGATCGCCGGTGCCGAAGCGAATCAGTGGATAGGTTTCGTTGAATACAGTTACAACAACTTCGCCAACGTCTCCATCCGGAACAGGAACCCCCGTACCCGGATACACGATCTCCACGATGACGCCTTCGTCCACGACCAGCCCTTCGCGAGCCTCGGTTTCATAGGCGATTACACCAAGGTCTGCGGTAGCGTAGGCTTGGTATCCGGCGATTCCTCGGGCTTGCAGCGCTTCGCGAGCCGAAGGCGGGAACGGTTCGCCCGAAACAAGTGCCTTGGTCAGGCTTGGTACTTTTTCTCCCATCTCCTCTGCCTTATCGAGAAGAATGCGAAGAAAGGACGGAGTCCCGACGTAACCGGTTGGTTGCAGGTCCACCATGGCTTCTACTTGCTGCTCAGTCTGCCCGACGCCGGCCGGAAATACGGTACAGCCCAAGGCCAGGGCCCCAGCTTCAAGAATCCATGCTCCCGGAGTCATGTGATACGACAAGCTGTTGTGCACGAGGTCACCGGCACGAAAGCCCGCGGCAAACAAGGCGCGCGCGGTCCTCCAATAGTCGGTTGCGTTGCCTTCGGGTTCGTAGATCGGGCCAGGAGATGCGAAGACTCGCCTAAGTTGTCCCCACCCACCCGTGGACAATCCGCCAAACGGACGCCTATTCCTTTGCAACTCGATCAGGTCATGCTTGCGCAATACTGGAAGGCTTGCCAGCGCTTCGCGGGTAGTCACTTCCCTAGGGTCACAATGCGCCAGGGATTTCGCAAACCACGTCGAATGGTTCTTTGCATGCGTAACTTGCTTCGGCAGTGAAATGCTCAGCCAAGCCGCTCGTTCGTCGCTACTTCGTGTTTCAAGAGTGTCAAAGTGATTGGGCATATCGAATGGCCTAGAAGTGGGAACAAAACTGGTTCAGTTAAGCGGCGTAAGTGAATTCAGGTTTTTGCTGAAGCGAACAGGTCAACAAGCCAGCTCGGCGCTTGCATCGGTAGTGTTGTCAGGAGTCAATGGTTCCGATCTCCGGTAGACGTTTGCGAGGGTAGAAAATCAACTGAGTACAACGAAACGTTGAAATCAGCTTTCCGGCCTCGCACTCCGTGACGGCTGCATCCCACACCTGAGTGGTTTCCCCAAGATGTACCGCAGTTGCCAAACATTCGACTGACCCGTAGCGAGCTGTTCCGAAGTGGTTCGACTTGAGTTCCAGCGTGGTGAACCCTGTCGCTCCTTCTGGCAGATTCGCAAAGCAGCCATATCCGGCTGTCGTGTCAGCCAGCGACACGATCGTTCCGGCGTGCAGAAAGCGGTGAGGGGCAAGGTGATGTTCACCTATGTCGAGACTGGTCCGCAGGCGGCCCGATCCGACCTCAAGCGTTCTTATTCCCAGATACCCGGGAAGAAATTCAGCTCCGAGGCAGTTGAAATACTCGGGTGTCAGCATCGGTTTTTCCTTAACGGACAATTTCATTTCAGTAACAATGCCTTGGAGCTGGATAGCTTCCATCCTTGACCGCCATCACATAGGCAGCAATTGCGCCACCGATCGATGACGATACCGCCATGAAATCCTCGACGAACCGTGCCTTCTTTCCTGGAGTAATCCCGAGCATGTCGTGAAGGACGAGCACTTGACCGGAGCACTCCGGGCCAGCGCCTATTCCAATCGTCGGGATGCGTATCTGCTGCAAAATCCGGGAGGTAACTGCGTTGGGAATCGCTTCCAAGACAAGGAGACCGGCACCTGCTGCGGTAAGCGCTATCGCGTCCTCGACAAGCTGTTGGGCTTGCTCTTCGCTTCTTCCCTGAACCCTGTAGCCCCCAAGCGAGTTAACGGACTGGGGAGTCAGGCCGAGGTGGCCGCAGACGGGTATGCCACGGCCCACAAGAAATTGAGTCGCTTCGACCATCAGGCGTCCGCCCTCCAGTTTCACCATGTGAG
>JBAZOJ010000310.1:0-3656 GCA_041648755.1 Candidatus Brocadiia bacterium | reverse complement strand
ATCTCAGACTCCGGCAGCGAAGCGAGGACAATGGCATTGGGGACGAGCTTGGCCGTCTCGGTCAGCGCCTGGGCAAAGGACAGGTTGCTGTCGTAGGTGCCTCCGCTCAGGGGTTGGCCATCCGGGAACTGGCGGACATAAGCCACGAGTTCATCAATCAACACGACACACGGCGCGTACTTCTCCAGGAGACTCTTCAATATGGCCTTGCCTGGAGAGGTGCCAGTCGTATCCGCTTCCTTGACCAGGGCGTAGCCCTCTTCTTTACCAAGCTGCCACGCCAATTCGCCCCACAGCGTGTGGATGGTCTGCTTTCCGTATTTCCACGCCTGGCCCGGAGCATGAGCGTGGCCATCGAGTACCGCGACCTGCGCCTTGGGGATGTCCATGACACCCGCTTCTTTGAGCACAGGGGCCACTCCCTGTAGGTCCTTGAGCGGGCATGTCCGATTCGCCAGGTGATAGACCGCGAGCATCGTATGGGTCTTGCCGCCGCCGAACGCGGTTTGGAGTTGGATGACGGGATCGCCGCCCTTGCCGTTGAGCCTGCGCGCGACCGAGGTCAGCAGCAGTCTCATGCCCTCGGTGATGAACGTGCGCTCGAAGAAGGCTTCCGCGTGCTGATATTCACGGGATGCATGGCCGGTCTGGACCGCGGTGATGTCCGCAGCGAACTCAGACTGCTGGAATGTTCCCTCCAGCACGTCTTTGTGTGGGGTTGCAATCTCGCGCCATGCTTTCATTGGGATTCTCCGAACAACGTGGGCTGCTCCTCGACTGGGACCGTGCTGGCTGCGGTCTCGATCGCAGCCCACGACGTGATGATCTCATTGTAGGCCCGGGCATCTTCGGCCCAGCCCTGGCGTTCACAAAGGGTGTAGAGGCGATAGGCAAGCTGCCGGGCGGGCTCGGCCTTGGCCTTAATTTGGGCCAAGAGGCGACCCGCACCGCTCTCGCCGTCCTGCTTCAGAGCGCGGATGAGTTGGTGGAGGGCTTCCCAAACGGGGATGCGCTTGTCTTTGCTCGGGTCCCAGTCAGAAGGGTACTCGGCGAATTTCAATAAGCGCACCTTGCCACCACCGCTATGCACGACACCGGCTTCGGAGACACCAGCCACACTTGTTGCTTTAGATCGTGCCAGGGTATCAGCATCACCGAATTTGCCATCCTTCCATCCATACTGATCAAACCAGTGGAGACAGAACTGGGTGTCTGCGTCGAAGTCGTCCTCCGCAAGGAAGCGGTTGATGAGTTGCAGGGCAGTGCGGACGGACATGGGGGAGCCATCAGCTTCAAGCACGGCAGAATACTTGGAGAAGATGGCCATGCCTGGGCCAATGATGGCTTGGGAGAGGTCTACAGGAGCTACGGGAGATCGATCTTCGCCTGAGCCGCGGGTCATCTCGTCTAATGCCTCAGGCAAGACTTGATTGAGTTCACGGAGGAACTCCCTGCGGGAGGTGCTCGGGGTATCGGCTATGCGTTTGCGACATATCAGGACGATGCTTGATGCGAGGGCGTTCGTGTCCTGCCCGACCATCCTCCCAGCGTTCTCTGTTCGCATCGGCCACGTGCCTGTTATGGCAAAGCCCGCTCGAATGACAGCGTCAAGAAAAGTGTCCCAACCAGTGCTGGCGGTCCCCTCCTTATCATCGCTTTCTGCTTGCTTGAAGGCGTAGTAGATTGTTACTGGAAAAGTCGGATGAGCCGCTTCGGCCAGTCGGCTCATCGCCTGTGTCATTCCTTCCAGGAAGAAGGCAGCAGCCTTCTCCTTGCTCCCATGACGGTGCCGTGTAGCGACTAATTCTTCGGCCTTGGGGACTTCTATTGTTGCAAAGAGTTCGGGGAAGATGGACTTTAGCGTGTGGCGCAACCAGACGTAGAAGAAGTCAGATAAGTCTGCATAGTAGATATTGTCGTAATAGGGGGGGTCGGTTGAAATGACTCCGACCGTTGCTGGAGCGAAGTCGCGTGCATCCCTCTGGAGAGAACATCCTCTTGAAACTGATGGCAACCGCAACAACGCATCTGAAATCCCTTGAGCAGCGACATACACATCACCGGCTGCTCCCGCGAAAGGGTTCGCTTCTGAGTAGTCCCAGGTCATGGGGAGAGCTTGTCGAGTAAATGTGGGGCGAATTTTGTTTTCAGCGCCCCACCAATGCGAAATTGTCGTTAGCCAATTTGCAGACTTATCCCTCGCAAAAGCCAAATACACCGCGACTGACTCTGCATACGCCAGCGCGCCAGTACCGCCAGCAGCAAGTGCTTTCCCCTCGGGAAGACCCGCTGTTATCGCGTCACGTTTAATTCGACTAATGGATTCTCGTACGAGATCGGAAAATGTCGTAAGAGAAACAAGCTGACGCGGTGTGAATATCTGACTCCACTTTTGAAGTCCGTAGGGCACGCAGGTGCCGCCGCTGAGACGCGCGGGAACATTCCCCTCGGGTTCCCACGTAGACTTTATATGACAAGCAAGGGTCTCCATCTCCTCAGTCGGTGATAGGTAGAGACGCCGACCGTCACCCTCGACGACCATCGCCAACAACCGTGCTCCCATGCGCCCAGCTTTCCCCTCCGCCTTAATATAGTCACCTGCGATGGGGGCTCCTGACAGTAGGCAGATGAAATTAGCTCCAGCCAGCTTGGTTCCGTTCTTTGCGCTTTCCGGGTTCTTTGGCTTACCCATCTTGACCGCAAAGCGATAGTTGTTGCCCTCTATTACTGGTTCGACATAGACCTCTTTGCCGTCTTTTGTTGAGAGCATGAAGGTCGATGCAAGCGGGACGTGAAGTTTTGAGTAGGCAGGATTTGGGCTCTTGACGGTGCGGGCCCAGAGCCAAGCGATAACGGTCAGCTTCTTGCCTACATATTTCCTTAAGTCGGGACGAGTCGTCGCCATCTCTGCCGTCACTTCAATTCTCGGGTAAAGCTCGCCTATTCGCTTCTCTGCCTCCTCACGAATCCATTTCGCATAATGACATACATCTTCAGCCAGACCCTGCGCACCTTTCCACTCGCGGGCGACAAGGGACCTTTCGTTGCGTGTCTCGGGGTTCACCGGCTGATTGCCTGCGAACTTTGGCGGAATCTCAATCATCGCCTTGTTGATTAAGACCGCGACTGGGTTGAGATCGGAAGCATAAGCTTCCAGCCCCAGCCGCTGGGCCTCAAGCGGTATTGCACCTCCACCGGCGAAGGGGTCGTGCAGAGCGGGCAGCCTGTCGGGGTTGAAGAGTTCTGTGGCCTGGGGGTGGTCCTTATTCAATTCGCAGACCTCGCGCCAGGAACGTCGAATCTCGGCGCGCGCGCGCTCCAGGACTTCCTCGTTCGTCGTGTTCTCCCACAGGATAAGGTCTTCGATAATCTTGAAAAGGCGTTTGCGTTCTTCCGCCGCCTCCTTCTTGTTCTTGCCATACTTGAACCCGCCACCCTGCTGATAGCCTGGGTCGTTGACAAGCTGCGCGAAGATTACGGCTCTGGCCGCGGCCAGTGGGCGTCGTGCCCACCAGAGATGGAGCGTACTCGGATGACCATGGCGAATCGATTTCTCTTTGGCCGCTGATTTATTGATGGCATCCAGCGGCAGAGCGACTTCAATCAGCTTCCGGGGAGATTTGATTGTATAGGCCATGGTTATGCGCGCTCCGCTC
>JBAZOJ010000309.1:0-3665 GCA_041648755.1 Candidatus Brocadiia bacterium | reverse complement strand
ACAGCCGAAAGATACGCCGTATTCGATAGTACCGCGATCAAGCCCGCTCCGTTCGACCCCAAGCCGTTCGTCAACACTCCCAATGACGGCCTTCGCGCGCAGCGCCTGTCTGGGTCCGATCCCGTCCTTGGCTATTATGATTTTGCTGGCAACCTCGCTTTCGAATTCTGGACCGGTTTCCGCCCTGGCAGCAGATCCCATCTCGACTTTAACTACGAGTATGTCAACCTCACCGTTTCCGGCGACGAGATACTCCGCATTGACCGCGTTGACGCATCTCTATGGATCTATGACCGCAAGACAGCCGTCGGAGCATCCGGTTTCGCCCTTGCGAACATAGTCTCCCATTCCCCCGAAGCGGTGGACGGCAGCATTGGTATGCTATATGCAAATGGCTGCTTCATCCGAGCCCGTGCCGACGGAACCGTTCTGGGAAGGGGCTGTGTCCCGGTGAAACGTGATTCTCCGTTGTCCGTATTCTGCTTCCCTCACAATTCCTCGCCCGATTCGGATGCATTTGTCGTATGGAATGGCGAGGCTTTCTACCGCATCGGATTCCTCGGCGAGATCACCAAGTCTCCTTACCAGCCTCCGGCTGGCTCCATCGTCGAGATCGATCTCTCCGAGCCCTATGTCGCCGTTGCCACGCCGAGAACCGGAAATGCCGCGCAGGATGGAGGCACGGTTGCCTGCTCAGTGTACAAGGGCTCCTCACTTTTCGCTGACTCACCCCGGCCGATTATGGATTTTGCCGTGGATGGTCTCAGCGACCTGGCGCTTCCCTCCTTCTTCCGGTTCTGGGGCGATTCCGGCGTCCTCGAGGCCGCGCACCGCCGCTTCGTGTTCCGCGAGCCCCATCGTGACGTTATGACCCTCCCCGGCACCGAGCGCCGGATCATGGGCACTCTCGGCAGCCTCGTTTTCTACCGCAAAGTGGAAGCCCAGCCTCGCAGGGAGGGGCGTGTCACGGATTCCGTGTTCGATTTCTCGGTCGGTCAGACGGTCTATGACGGCGACAATAGCGTCTTCGGCGACCGCTTCCCGGAGTTTCTGCGCTTCCCCTCGCTGCCCGGCCTCGTCTTCTACTGTGCGCCGGAATGGCAATTCCTTCGCGCCTACGCCCTGCAAGAATGCTGGGAAGGTGGACAGCCGTTCGCCCTGCACTTCAACATCCGGCGATACGCTGCGGCCATCTTCTGGGGAGACGGTTTGAGTTGCCTTTCATCCATCGGAACGTTCCTCGGCCCCGCGATGGCTCCGCAGGAGATCTCCTCTTTTTCCGCACGCTGGAAGGAGATGCATGATGCGCCAAGGAAGTGAATTCCCTGTCGCTTCGCCGGTTTCCCGTTCATCTGCCACGGCGCCCTCCCGCTCCCGCCGGATCCTGCGCTCCTTCAGATTGTGGGCTTTTGCCTCCGTCCTCGCAGCCCAGTTCTTCCTGCCGGGCCTGCTCGCCGGAGAGGAAAAGGAGTGCATTGAGTCTTACCTACTCGCCCGTTTTCTCGGCCACAGCGATGGCAAGTACTGGGTCGCTGTGGAGGCCAAGACTCCCCGCAACACGGATTACATCCGGAGAAGAGGCAACCTTCCCCGCAGAATCAGGATATGGTCTTTCGATGAGGCTGATTGTCGCAATGGCAGGATATCCAAGCATCAGGAGTACCTGACCGGAGTAGTGTCGAGAAAATGGTGTTCAGGCGATGCCACCTTCCTCAGCGTCGGCGAGGACTACAAGATCCGAACGTTCGACTTCGCCACTGCGGAAACCAAGGTCGGCGTCAATGCCACCCCCTGGAACCTGCCCGGTGCCGGCGGAATGATTGCTGTTCGCAGCGTTGACGGCTTTGACATCATCCTTTGCGATGGAACGGTGGTCTATTCCGCCCCGTGTCAGTTCATTCAGAATACTGTTCCACCAGACGGTTACGACTATAGAGACTATGCAATCAGCCCAGCAAAAGGTATCTTCTGGGCTGCTCCCAAGGTTTTCGGGATGATGGACGGCAAAACCGATGTACTCACCGTCGTTGGTCTTCCCGGCAAGGAGACGCGGGAATACCACGGAGTTGACGGCGCTTCTGCGCTCCCCGACAACGTCATCCGCTTGCACTACAGTTCCACTGACGAGGGCAGAGCACTGCAGGACCGCCTTGGCACGGAATTCGTGGCCTTCGATGGCCTCGACGCAGTCCCGGCCTATGACTCCACCCAGTACTGCTCGGATGCCCACTATGGTCTGCGTGAGGCTGACCGCGGCAAATCCGACCCCGTCGTCTCCCTTTACACCAGATCCGGCAAGCTCGCCTTTGAATTCTGGACCGGCTTCATCAACGGGACTGCCATCGCCCGGGAAATTGACTGGCCCGATCTGAAAATAGGCATCCTCGGCGACACCATTCTCCGGCTCGACGGTTCCGACTATTCTCTGGTATTCTACGACAGCAAGACCTCCCGGACAGCCGACGGCACCCCTTTCGCCAGTCTGCTCTGCCATTCCACCGACCGGATAGGCCATCGCTCCTTCTCCTTCTTCGCCGACGGCTCCTTTGTGCAAAACCGGGACGACAACCCCCGCACCAGCATCTCGAATGTCCCGATGAGCCGTACCGGGCCTTGGCACTGGATCTGCCTGCCCGACAGCGGCGGGCCGGATGATTACCTGCTCTACGGCTGGAGCGGCGAACGCTTCTTTCGCATCAAGTCCTCCGGCGATGTCGAGATATCCAAAGTGGCTCCCCCTGTCCCTGCCACTATCATTTTCAACCCCGACGGCGCCTTTACGGCTATCGGCCTGCCCAACTGGCTCCGCGGCGATCCCGACACGCTCCGTCAGTTCGAGTTCTCCATCTATGCAAACGACAGCCTGTTCAGCGCCGCCCCGGTCTCCCTCGCCCAGGTGACCGTGAACTGCAAGTCGGATATTGACCTCGGCCGGAGACTCCGCTTCCTGGGTGCTACAGGTTGGTTCGATGCATTGGGGAAACTGGTTCCATACGTCGAAAACCCCGCCAAGATAAACCCGCTGGTAGAGGGCCAGGACGAGATCTGCGCGATCTCGGGCGACATCGCCATCGTGACACGGGTCGCCTTTGTCGAAGTGGACAAGGGGCGCGGCTGGAAGGAAACCGTGCAGAAGCGCAGGGCGCTTGTGTACGATTTCCTCAAGGGCCGGTCGGTCGTCGAGAGCGAGGAAGATATTTTCAAGCTTGTTCCGGCCGAGGTGTATCGCTTCGCATCCCTTCCGGGTGTCGTCTTCGTCCGAGGTGACGGCAACCAACTCGTCGCCTTCCCTGAGCGCTGGCGCGAGGGCCATTCCCTGTGCGCAAAACTCGTCTGCCCCGCAAACTCGGTGGCCTTCTTCTTCGACAACGGCATCCAGTGCCTATCGGCGTCCGGATCAGTCATTTCCACCATCGCGATTCCCGACGCGGTCAAGGCCTTTTCCGCAGCCTGGGTGGCTCCCGATCCCCCCGCTACGCCTGCGCAGGGCAATAACGCGGGCATCCCAGCCTTCCGCAACCTCTGGAGGGAACTAACCAATGCACCTCGATAGGATGCCTTCCGCTGCGCCGGTCTTCCCTACGCGAGCCCGGCGGGCCTTCCGTTCCTTCAGATGGTGGGCCTTCGTCGCCGTCATCGCCGCCCAGTGCTTCCTTCCGGGCCTG
>JBAZOJ010000308.1:0-3691 GCA_041648755.1 Candidatus Brocadiia bacterium | reverse complement strand
TCCAGGAGCCAGCGTGAAGATCCACTTGATGTACTGTTCGTCTGTCGTCTCGGTTGGCTTGGGTGAAATGTCAACGGACTTTACCTTGATCTCGTCGTTGCCCGGTTTGGGCAGGGCATCGAGGACCGACATCGTCACAAGTACCGACCTGTGATTTGTGATGTCGATGACCCAATCGTACTCATAGGACTGGGAGCGCTTGTTGATGTCAGCCTTGCGCTTCATCGGCCTGTACTTGATCTCGATCGAAGTATCGGTGCCGAAATACAGCTTGGTCTTCGCACCGGGGCCCGTCTCGGTCATCATGGCCGTACCAAGGTATTCGTTGCCCGCATAGACCTTCATCGGGCCTGCAAGAAGTGGATACGCGCTGTCGTTGACTACCTCGGCGCGCGCATAGGCAAATGAGGTCATACGGGGGATTGCCTCGTACACGATCTCGCCGTTGAGGGTCAGGTGCTTTATCGCAAGTCTGCGTATCGCGCCGTCACCTGCAAGGGTGGCCGTAGCTTCGAGCGGGAACTCGACGGCAATTCCGCCGCCGACGGTTACATTCCCGGCCTGGGCCTCTCCGCCGGTCTTTTTGCCATCAGCGTACCCGCGTGCGATCCGCAGTGCGTCTCCCTCTTCCTCCATCAAGACATCGTCTTTGGCATCCGGAGGCGTCAGGGTCAGAGCCCAACGGACCAACTCGGGCGGAAGATTGACGTTTCTCGCCAGGCTGGTGGATAGCGTCAGGTTGATATCCTTCCATTCCTGGCCCGTCCACTGGCGCACATCGGCATAGTAGCCCAGTTCGATTTTCGCGCCGTCAACCAGTCGGACATCGTAGTTCGGGGACCAGTTGCATTCGCCTATCAGCGACAAAAGCTCGATCCTGGCAGTGCAGGGGGCATTTGCCACAACGGATACTATCGCGCGGGTGTAGCGGACATCGGCCCCGCCCAGTTGCGATATGCGCAGTTGCAGCGCTGCCTTCTGCGCCTTCAGTTCCTTTACTGCCTTGTCTATCTCGCGCATGCGCAGTGCGATCTTTTCCAGCCCTGCGGTTACGGTATCCAGCAGGTTCTTAACCGCATCCGCGGTCATATCAACCGCCTGCTTCGGGTCCGTCAGTTTCTCGGGATCGGCCGGAAAGAGCGAACTGTAGAACGCTTCCTGCTTCTTCAGCATCTCGCGTTCGTTGTCGTAGCCCTGCAACTGCTGGTCGATTCCGGCCAGTTGCTTGACCATTTCCGCGACTTCGGGGCTCGGGGCCTTGCGTTCGTAGATCGTACGAAATTCGGTGGAAACGATCGTGAATTGACCTTTGCCTGAGACAAGCGTGTTGTCGGCAACAATGCCAAGCGGCAGGCCGTCAATCGCGATGGCGGTTGCGCCCGCCGAGATCGGCGCTTCAGCGCCGCGCAGGATCAGCCCCCCGTCCACGTAGATAGTGGCGGAAGTGATCGCAGCGGTTGTCTTTACTGTCGCAACCTCGGCCTGGGCCCGACCGATGGCGATCAGCAGGGCAACCGCAGTCAATAAAGCAAGAACTCTCTTCATCTACTTACCTCCTCACGGGAATTTCAACATAAAGAATGCGTCACCTTGAGGATATCACAAAAAACGCGCGACTGCCCGAAGAATCGAAATGTTCTCGGCTCTACTTCCCCGCTGCGGACGCGGGTGCCTTCCGCGGCGTCAGCCTTATCGCGTTCAGCCCCGCCAGCAGGTACACGTCCCCGCCCTGTCGGAAAAGCCGCCCGCGCAGATCGCCCAACAGGCACTCTGTCATGTCTGTCACATCGGATGAGAGATACATCGGCGGAAGATCGTATTCCCTGCCCGAACTATCGAGCAGAACCGGCCGCTTGCCATCGAGATCGAACCACAGGTCTTCCCAGATGTTCACCTTCGAGGTGTCCGGAGCCGTCAGCAGAACCGCTGTCTTCGCGCCGAACTCGTATGTTGCAGACCGGATTGTCCCGCTCCAGGTGCCTCCGCCGAAATGCTCCGCCAAGGCGATCATCTTATCGGTTACGAATGCGTACACAGCGGCTTGCCGGGCAGCCTCATCCTTCGCCAGGAAGACCGTCGCACCGCTGTCGGTGGAGAGCAGATGGAATCCGTCCTCCGACTCGATCAGCGCCGCGTCGGACTTCGCTCCGATGAAGACCACGAGCCCTTCCGGAAGTGGTATCTTCCTTCGGGAAGTCAGCGAGATGGCTTCGACGAGCCGTCCGGAGCCATCCGAGGATGGGCTGCTCAGCAGGAAGAGCACCTCGCCCACCACGCGTTCTAGCTCCACACGTTCACAGTCGTAGTGGACGGCAGCCCCATCTGCGAAAAACACTTGGCATCCACCTTCCTCCACAGCGACTGCTACCCGGTCGTCGCAGTAGAGGGGCTCGAAATCGAGCTTCCGTTCCACCGGCGATGCCCCGAAGTCGCAATATCCTGCTATGTGCGCCTTCGGCTTTACGTAGTACAGGCGCGTCCCACGAAGGGCGCAGAACTCCGGGGAGTCATCTCTTGAGAGAGCCCCGCCGTCAATCCTCGCCACCCATAGCTCGCCGAAATGAATCGAGTAGCAAAGAGCAAAAGCGCCTGCGGTTGGGATATAGACGAAATCCGGCCCATCATCCGTATCAAGGTTGGATACATCTGCCCGGGGGCAGCGCGAAACGATCAGCCTCTCGCGACGACTCTTCACCTGTGACCAGCCGTCGCCGTCGAGTTCCCATACTCCGCCGAATCCCGACTCCCCGCTGCGATAGCCCCAAAGCACCCTCTCGTTGCCGGGGAACCACAGAAGCTGCTCGTCCTCCATCTCCAGGGCGTCTTTCGGCGACGGCACCTCGACGGCTTCATCCATTGTCAGCGATACAGAAAGCACCGCTTCGCGTCTGGGAATGCCTTCCCCGCGCACGTATCCGCGCCACAGCAACCGCCCGTCACGCACTATCAGCGGCTCGTAGAGCCTCACGATTTCGCCGTTTCCGGCACCCGGCATCGGCAACTCGACAAGATGGCCCGCAATCCGCCGGGAGACATCCCCCGTGATCTCATGCAGCCCATCCTCGGTCACCACGAGCATCTTCCGACCGGCGGCCAACACGCGTAGTACCGGGGAGTCATAGTCGAACGTCCGCAAGGGGGCGAGAGACGGAAGCTCCACTTGGACGACCTGATACGACCAGCCATGCAGGTATGCGCTGTCTTCGTCCTGGGATATTGCGAAGCCGTCAATGTGCAGGCCCACCGGGAGCGAGCCGAACAAGCTCCTGTTCTCGGAAGGGCGCAAAAGGAGAATCGAGACAGCGGTGAGCCCGCTCAGGATGAGGAGAACTGCCGACAGGAGAAGCGTGCGCCTGCTGATGGGAAATCCCTCCTTGTTCGGTGCAATATAATACCGTTTCCCCATTGAGATATTACATATAGGTGCAGGAACACAGGGATTTCAGTAGTTTCGGCGTGAGTTCGGTCCAAGCGGAGGCCAAAGCCTCCTCGACCTCTTCGAGAGTCAAGTACAGCCTGTTGTGGCATGTGTTCCTGCGAAGCCACTGCCACAGGCGTTCTACAGGATTTAGCTCAGGAGAGTATGGAGGCAGAAAGACAAGTTCTATCCCTTCGGGAACAACAAGATCCTTTGACTTGTGCCAGCCTGCTCCATCGAGGACGAGGATGATCTTCTTGTCCCCTGTGTTTT
>JBAZOJ010000307.1:0-3717 GCA_041648755.1 Candidatus Brocadiia bacterium | reverse complement strand
CAGGCTGTTTGCGCAGCGATGGGTTTCGGGCTGCTCTGTGCCCACAGCCATTTTTACGACCAACGTTTCGTCATGGACGTCAACGCCTAACATAATACACTTAGCCATGGCCAGTCCTCCTTCTGGTGTGTTGAGGAAAATGTACGCTTGTAGACTGTACTTTCCATATACCGCATCCGGATCGAGGCACTGGCCTTTTCTTTTCCCAAGGCTTGGGCTCGACTACATGGTAACTCCGTAGGCCCGGCGTAGGAGGATGTGTTGGCTCGTCTTCTGGACCTCGCCGACGAAGCGTTTCGTAGTAAGACTCTTCGGTCGTGGGCCTCGCAAGAATCTGCTCGTTTCGCGTTGTCTCTCAGGGCTTCGCTCTCTTGGCGTTCTTGGCGCCTTGGCGGTAAATCCCTATTCCACGCATTTCCTCCGCCTCTGCTGCCCGGATTACTGACAAAAACGCCTTGACAGTCAGGAATTCCGATATATGATATGTGTATCTGCGCAGATACGCAGATATGTACCGAGGTGAACTATGAACGAAGAAGCTGCCCTCTTCAAGGCCCTGTCGGATCCGATACGCCTCCGCCTGGCAATTCTGCTGGCAGTACGCGGGGAAACCTGCGTCTGCTTTCTGGCGCAGGCGCTTCGCGAGCCCGATTCCAAAGTCTCACGCCACCTGAGCATTATGCGCGCATCAGGTATGGTCGAAGCGCGACGCGAGGGTACGTGGATGCATTATCGTCTTGCCGATCCAAGGAACTGCGTTGAGGGATTTCTCCAGGATTGCCTTCGCGGCTGCTTCGCGCAGCAAAAGACTGTCAAGAGTGATCTGAAGCGCCTTTCAAGGGCATGTTGCACCGAGGATGAATGCACTGAGCAGAAGAAGTAATCACGAGAAGGAGTGTCTGATGAGCAAGCGCCCTGATAACAGTAAAGAGTCAATTCACGACAAGGTCCGCGAGGGTTACGCGCAAATTGCGCGGTCCAGTGGATCGGGATGTGGCTGTGGAAGTTCCTGCTGCGGTGCTCCATCCCCGAATGCCTTGGCTGCTGACCTTGGATACACAGAGAGCCAACTGGCCAACTCCCCTGCCGACGCAAACATGGGGCTTTCCTGTGGCAATCCAACTGCAATCGCGAGCCTGAAGCCGGGAGAGACAGTCCTCGACCTCGGCAGCGGCGGCGGATTCGACGTCTTCATTGCGGCTCAAGCGGTGGGACCAAAGGGACGCGCCATCGGAGTTGACATGACGCCGGAGATGATCTCAAAGGCCCGCAGAAACGTCGCGGAATTCGTGGAATCCACCGGCCTCGACAATGTCGAGTTCAGGCTCGGTGAGATCGAGCACCTGCCCGTGGCTGACTCAAGCGTGGACGTCATCATCTCAAATTGCGTAATCAATCTCTCACCATACAAGCAGCAGGTCTGGAAGGAAATCGCACGCGTCCTCAAGCCCGGCGGGCGAGTTGCGGTCAGTGACCTCGCCCTGCTGCGCCCGCTACCGAAAAAGCTGAAGGACTCGGTCGAGGCTTTGGTCGGCTGCGTCGCAGGGGCTGTGCTCGTTGACGAAACAAGGGCGATGGCCCGGGAAGCAGGCCTGGCGGAGATAACTCTGGCAACGCATTCCGAATCCATCGAGGCCATGGCCCGTGAAAGCGACCTCCAGTCTGCGATAAAGGGGCTGCCCCGCGGCACTCAGATAAGCAGTTTCGTCACGAGCCTCGCTGTGTCTGCCCGCAAACCACGTTAGCGACCGGCAAAAAGGGAAAAGACATGACCAACGGAGCAGCACAAAACCAGGGCATTGTCGCGCGGTTGTCATTTCTCGATCGCTTTCTGACGCTGTGGATTTTCGTGGCAATGGCAGCGGGCGTGCTGATGGGCTACTTCCTGCCCGCAATCGGCAACTGGATCGGCTCGTTGCGGCCGGAGGGAACCCAGACCAGCATCCCCATTGCCATCGGCCTGATCCTGATGATGTACCCCCCGCTGGCCAAAGTGAAGTACGAGGAACTCGGCGACGTTTTCCGCGACTTCAAGGTGCTGGGGCTGTCACTTGTGCAGAACTGGATTATCGGTCCCATCCTGATGTTCGGCCTTGCCGTGCTGTTCCTGCACAACCAGCCCGAGTTGATGATGGGCCTCATTATGATCGGCCTCGCGCGCTGCATCGCAATGGTAATCGTATGGAACGACCTCGCCAAGGGCGACACCGAATTCTGTGCGGGGCTCGTGGCCTTCAACTCGATATTTCAGGTGTTCTTCTACAGCGTATACGCGTGGGTGTTCGTGACGATCCTGCCCCCCTTGCTCGGCCTCAAGGGCGCAGTGGTCAGTATCACCATAGGCCAGATCGCACAGAGCGTCTTCATCTACCTCGGAATCCCCTTCCTGGCCGGTATGCTCACGCGCTACGTGCTCGTGAAGGCAAAGGGCAAGGAGTGGTATCACCATCAGTTCATCCCCCGGATCAGCCCGATCACGCTTATCGCCCTGCTCTTCACCATCGTGGTGATGTTCTCGATGCAGGGGAAGAAGATCATCGCGCAGCCCGGCGATGTCCTGCTGGTCGCCGCGCCTCTGCTTATCTACTTCGGGGCAATGTTCATCGTCAGTTTCTGGATGAGTTGGAAGGTCGGCGCGACGTACGAGAAGTCGGCAACGCTTGCCTTCACCGCGGCCAGCAACAATTTTGAGCTGGCCATAGCAGTGGCTGTGGGCGTGTTCACAATCAACCACGGCGCAGCCTTTGCGGCGGTTATCGGCCCGCTGGTCGAGGTCCCTGCACTACTGGGCCTCGTACACGTCAGCCTGTGGCTGAAGCGAAAGTGGTTCGGGGCGCCGCAGACGGCGTAGCGTTCCTCCCGCGAGCCCGTGCAGCCAAGACGTTCATCCGCAAGTGAACGCGAGCGAACGCGAGTTCTATGTCGGGGCGGGTTTCAAATCCGCCTTCATTCTTGCTCGCGGCCGCTGGATCGTAAGGATATCCGCCACAGGCGGAGAACTTGCCCGTCTTCCCTCGGCCTCGGAGGCCGATCTTGTAGGGGCGATACCCGAGTGTTCGCCCGCGTCGCGTGTTTGTTGCTGGGCTCGCCATTATCCTCTCGCCCGGACACAAATCAGCAACCCGAAGAATCAGGTCTTTCGGTCTTCATCCCGTCCCCGCTCCGAGGTCATCGAATGACACACCACCACTGGCTCTTAGGGGGTCAAGCCCAGCTTGCGCTTGAAGGCGCACTCGGTTCGCTTTGCAAGAGAACCCGCCATCATCGGACTCTCAGGCAGCTTCATCTCATTTCTATCTACGTACGACAGGTTACCATCAGCGTTCATTGGCACGGGCT
Organism: Candidatus Brocadiia bacterium; assembly: GCA_041648755.1. GTDB lineage: Bacteria > Planctomycetota > B143-G9 > B143-G9 > B143-G9 > JBAZOJ01. The sequence continues at coordinate 378 of JBAZOJ010000307.1, read as the reverse complement.
GTTATCCCTTGCCGCCGAAGCGGTCGCGGATGATATTTCTGGCTTCTTTCCCGATCATCCTTCCCGGTCGTGTAACTTCCTTCCCACGACGCGTCGAATAGAGTATATTCTCTCGCGGAAGGGAGACCCATGAATGCGAAAAATCCTGTTCTGGGGCTGCTTCTTCTGTCTTTCCTGGTGTTTCTCGCCGTCCCGCAGAGCAGCGCCGACGAGTCTGACCTCGAGCGCGTGTTCAAGGCGCTGCCGGACTCCCCAAGCCAGGAGGACGCCGACAAGCTCTACAAAGCGATGCTCGCCTCCGCAGCGCTACGGACGGATGACTTCAGGAACTACAGCATCGCATCGCTTCTGAAGATGTTCAGCCTTCCGGAGTTCGAG
>JBAZOJ010000306.1:0-3720 GCA_041648755.1 Candidatus Brocadiia bacterium | reverse complement strand
GGAATCGTGAACGCAATGGCAAGAGTCGCTGCGATGACAACCGCGAGGAATAGTCTCATTACTTCCTCCGTCGGCAATTAGGATACTACTGCTTCTCCCGGAAAGCTGCGCGTTTGACCCAGTCCTGCCACATCCTGACAGCCTGGAGGACTTCCTCCTCGGTGCTGTTTCTCTTAACCACAAGGCGAGGGTCTTTCTCGCCAGTCAACCGGGCAAGCGCGGCCGTGAACTCGATCAGAACCAGCAGGGGCTGTGAACCGGGCATCCCCTCGATCAGGGATACTATAAGCGGCCCTTTCTCGATATCCGATGGCAGGTACTTCAGCGCTGCGGCAGCAGAGGCCTTCACTTGTGCAACGGAGTGTCCCAGAGCGCTGCGGCAGTACCTGGAGATTACTCTCTGGTCGGACAACCTGACTATCGATGAGCAGGCTGAGTCAACCACCTTCGAGTTGCCTTTGTTCAGAAGGTCGAAAAGGGGCTCGCAGAGTTCACGCTCTCTCGTAAGGTACGCGTTCTCGGCGGCAGCCTGAACGATGTCCATGTCGCGATTGCCCATCCAGTTTCTTAGACGCGCGACCGCGCTTTGAGTGCGAAGCGATGCGACGTACTTCACGGCGCAGAAAGCGATGTACTTATCCGGATCATCGGCATAACCGGCGATTGCCTCTTCGGCCGATTCACCGAAATAGAACAGACCTTCGAGTGCGGCCTCGCGCTCGTGCCGCTGGCCTTGCTCAGCGAGTTTCTCCAGTATCGTGCGAGCGGCAGCCGACTTGGTCAAACCGAGCGAGGAAGTGGCGCACATCACCATTCTGGGATCCTGGTCAGTCGCCCGTTCCCGCAGGAACCGGATTGCCTCTTCGCCTCCGCAGGAACCTATCGCTCTGAGCACTCGCTGGTTCAGGACAACCGTGTTCTCGTCAGCCGTCGAGGCCGTTAAATCGAATATCTTTTCGAGCGCGGGAACGGTTGACGCGTCGCCCACGTCACCAAGCGCGTCCACTGCCTGAGCTCGCACCCAGAGAACCTTGTCAGACAGGCCTGCAATAAAGAACTCGCGCAAAGTCAGCTTGTCCGCGAAGCGCGTAGCTATCTTCCTGAGCGCGAGAATTGCGCGCTCGCGCACCAGTTCGGAGGAACTTGCCATAAGGCTCTTGATGGCAGCGTATTGTTCGGGCGTGCCGCATCTTTCGAGCGCACCAAGAAGTTGGAGCGTGTCGGTCTCGGTGGGGCCGGGCAATCGAGCGGCGATTACTCCCGAAGCCCGCGCGCCACCCAGCTTTGACAATGCGGCTATTGTGGCGGCGACCGCGCGATTCTTTGCCAGGAGCTCGAGCAGAGCATCCATCGCTGCGGAATTGTTCTGCCGGACTGCCGCGTTAACGGCCTCAAGGGCGACATTGTCGTCCGGGTCCGATATCATCTTGATCACGGCCTGCCTGCTCACTGCATCGTCGAAGTAGCCAAGAATCTGAACCGCAAGCCGCCTGATGGAAGAATCAGTGTCGTTGATCAGATAGACCACATCCTGCACGGAGATGGAGTCGATGTAGCTCATCAACTTTACCAGTGCGATTGTTCTTTCCCGATTGTCGCTGCTGGTCTGAATGACGGTGAGGATCTTGCCAAGCTCCTTTTCGGCAGTCTTGGGCGGCTCAACCTGGACGAGCCCCACCTTTTCGAGGTATTTCAGGAACCAGACTGCTTCGTAGTCGCCTCGGTTCAAGGAACTTGCCCGGACAAAGCTCTCGCCGGCCTTGTTCTGGCCATCCTTGTTCTGGGGCGCAAGATACTCCGCGATGCCTGCGAGGACTTCGGCGCCACTGTTGAAGAAACGCTCCGCTTCAGGGGTATCGAATCCACGTGTGACGGGCCGGGACATCTCGATGGATCTCAAGGGCAGAAGCAATCGAAGAAGGTTGCCCTGCTTGGCGGTGCCGCTGACAAGTGACCATTCCGACGACACGACCTCGCACGGGAGGCTCGGGGAATTCGGCGAGACCTGCCACATGGCGATGAAACCGGCGAACACATCTGAGGGGACATTGACATTCAGTTTGCGCAGGAAATCCCGATTGTCGCCGACAAGTTGGGCGGCGATGGCGGCTGCATCCAGCCTGCGGTCGGCATCCTTCGGCGACTTGACTCCGACGAGGATGGGGCCACCCCTGAAGAAATACACGTCAGTTCGCATTACTGAAGCGAAGTTGTCGGCGATGGCGCGGAACTCGCCTTCATTGAGGCTGCCAAGCGGAGCGATCAAAAGCCCGCCGGGAGACAATGCGGCAGCAATCCTCGCAATCGAGTCCCTGTCATATATGCGCCAGTCCTCGCCAATACCAACCGGCCGCGGGGAGATCAGAATCGCTTGGAAAGAGTTGGCAAGCGAGGACCGAACGTACAGCAGTGGGGCAATGGGTGCTTCGACGGTATTCGGATCGTTAAGCACCAGTTCGCAGTCGGGTTCGAAGAACTTCTGCATGTTGAACTTGCCCGGGCAGCGATCCACAACGGTGATTATCGCGTTCTTCCCCACGGCCCGGCGCAGAGCGCCTGCACCGACACCGGTGTCATAGCCAAGAACAAGTGCTGACGTGACCGGGGAAACACCGTAGAAGGCTGGCATAAAGGCAGCCAGTTTCAGGTAGCGATTCTCAACGCTGATTCCGCCGAGGTAGACAGCATCCTCGAACAGGTCGATGTGCGCCAGGTCGGGATCTTCTTTTTCGACCTTCGCCACGGTCAGGATGGCGGAGACGTCCTCCATGGTGTACTTGATGTCAATGCCTGACTTCGTGAACAGCAGGGTCCGCTGGGCGAGGGTAGCCTTGGAGTTGATGGTCGTCAGCAGAAGTACGCCGAGAAGAAGCACGACCGATATCCGCAGGAGGAAAGGCGGTTCGAAGAACACATGACGTGACGCTATGCCCCAAAGGCCAAGGGTAAGTAGCGCCACAGTCGCGATATACACGGCCCCCATTACTCCGAACACCGGCAGCAGCAATAAGAATCCGGCTGCGCCCGCGGCGCAACCCAGGAAGAACAGCAGAATCCCGTCTTCCCCGAAGGATGCCGACGACGTGACAAAACAAGCAAATGCCATGACACAGGGCCCGAAGAAGAGCGATGCCTTGAAGAATATCACGAAGAGCAGGGCGGCAACCGAATCCTGTGGTACGGCCTTCGTGAGGTTGTCGGAAAGGACGCTCATCGTCTCGGTTGCCGCGCAAGTAGCTGCAAAACCGAGGGAAAGCAGAAGGAGGGAGTTCCACATGAAGGCTTTTACGTCAGGAGAAGCTGCAGCGGGTTTGCGTCTCAAAAGCCTCAAAATGACATTAAGCACGAGAAATCCGCGGGAGAAGTTCGTTCGGGCGAGAAACAGACCGATCAGCAGGAAGACAGCCATCGCCAACAGGCCGGTCGTGTCAGCAAGCTGGCTGGGCGGCTGAAACATTGAGAAGGCTCGCAGGGCGCCGACGATCCCCAGTCCGAAGGCTGCTCCGGCCATCAGCAGGGCAATCGTCTCTCCACGCGGGAAAACCCGGACAGGCTTTGTGTTCTGTGCAACAGAGGGCGAGGGGATCAACGCCAGGAAGATGACCGCGCTTGCCAGCGTGAGCCACAACTGGGTCTGCGGGAGAAACGCGCATGTGAAATATCCCGCAACCAGCCCGGCAGCGTAACCGGCCATCAAGAAGGCGCCGAAGAAAGCCGAGG
>JBAZOJ010000305.1:0-3739 GCA_041648755.1 Candidatus Brocadiia bacterium | reverse complement strand
GAAAAAATGGTCTGCTCCCGGAAACGGGGCAAGATCGAATAGCAGAATGCGCGGATCTACGAGCTTGACCACATCCCTGTTTCGAGGCATACTTGACAAACGACTACATAGCAGGCGCCAAGGTCGCCAAGTTACGGAATGGAATTCGAGGCCCTTGATCCAGGAACAAAGAATGAACCTGAGCAGCCAAGTACGGATTAACCGCCAAGGCGCCAAGATCGCCAAGTTACGGAATGGTCCTGATAGCGTGGCCCAAACAGCCAAGGCCCGAGAGCGTATTGAGAAAAAGCGACCGCGTTTCCGGTTGCGGATGGGACAAAAGCCGCTTCACTTCTTTGGCCTCGCAACTCAGATCTCCTGCTTCTGCTCTGACCTCGGCCTTCTCGGCTTGGCGAGCCCTCCTGAGGCGGGTCTCGTTGAGCTCGACTTGGCGTTTCTCCTGAGGCGGACCTTCGTCTTGGCGGTCAACTCTTCTCTTCTTTCTCTTTGGCCACGCAATTCCAAGCTCTTGCTCTGGGTCTTCTCGGCTTGGCGAGCTTGGCGTCTTGGCGGTGAAATCTTCTCTGCCTTCTTCTCTGCGGCTTCGCAACTCAGTTCTATCTTGGCGGCTAACTCTTTTCTTCTTTCTCTTTGGCCACGCAATTCCAAGCTCTTGCTCTGGGTCTTCTCGGCTTGGCGAGCTTGGCGTCTTGGCGGTGAAATCTTCTCTGCCTTCTTCTCTATGGCCTCGCAACTCAGTTCTATCTTGGCGGCTAACTCTTCTCTTCTCTCTTCATCTTCTGCTCGACCGCCTTCCGGAATTCCGCCATTGCCTGGGGCACTCCCCCCGGGTTCTTCCCTCCAGCCTGCGCCAGGTTCGGACGCCCGCCACCGCTGCCGCCGACCGCCGCAGCCACCGGCTTGATCATCTCGCCAGCCTTCCAGCCCTTCTTCACAAGGTCGTCGTCTATGTACAGAAGCAGGGCCACCGAGCCTTCCGTTACCCCCGCGAGCAGCATTGCGCCGCCCCTGACGCGTGATTTCAGCCGGTCCATTACCGACCGCATCACATCGCCCTCGGCCCCGTCCAACGCGAGCGCCAGCACCGGCACTCCGCCGAAATCCTCCGGCTTCGCGCCTTCGGCCTTTGCCACGAGGATGGTCTCGCGCAGACGCTTGGCCTCAAGCCGCACCGCCCTTCCCTCCTCGATCAAGGTTCCGACCCGCTGCGCGGACTCATCCGGCCTGACCCCCAGCAATTCACATACGTCGTGAAGCTGGTCGAGCCCCGTCCGGACATGTTCGGCAGCACCCAAACCGGTCAGCGCCGTGATTCGCCTGATACCTGCCGCGACAGCTTCCTCGGCCACTATCGTCAGCGAGCCGATTTCGCCGGTCCTGCGGACATGGCAGCCGCCGCAAAGCTCCTTGCTGTATCCGCCGATGTCAACCACGCGCACCCGTTCTTCATACTTTTCGCCGAACAGCGCGGTGACGCCGCTCTTGCGAGCGTTCTCCAGCGTGTCGGTATAGAACACCAGGGGCGAATCCTCAACGATGCGCCCGTTGACCAGCCGTTCAACCTTCGCAATTTCGTCCGCCGTTACCGGCGTGAAGTGCGTAAAATCGAACCGCAGGCGGTCGGGCTCGACCAGCGAGCCGGATTGTTCGCAGTGCCTGCCAAGCACCTCGCGCAGCGCCCATTGCAGCAGGTGCGTCGCGGTGTGGTTTCGTTCAGTCGCCCTGCGCGTGTCCTCGTCGACAAGGGCCATGAGGTGGGTGTCGAATACGATCCTATCGCCGTGCATATGCCCGGTCAGCGAACCTTCCAGCACCTCGCCGAGGTGGAAAAAGACCTTCTTGATTCGCGTGGTCTTGTCAATCCGGATGCGAAGTCCCCCCTCGCCCCAAAGCTCGCCGCGGTCGCCGACCTGGCCGCCGCTTTCGCCGTAGAACGGTGTGCGGTCAAGCACCAGGACGACATGGTCGCCCTTGGCGATTGAAAGTACGGGTTCGTCATCGCGGAAGATCATCAGGGGATGGAGCTTGTCGGCGCTGAGGTCATCGGGGCCAAGAAATTCCGAAGCGGTAGTGATATCGAACGCGCGGCCGAGAGGCCCGAGATCGAAGATATCGCCCTTCATTTTGGAGGCTGCGCGGGACATCTTGCGGCGCTCCTCGACCAGTTCGTCGAATCGGACGCGGTCAACGCGGCAGTTGGCCCGCTCGAAGAAGTCCTCCATCACCTCGACCGGTACTCCGTAAGTATCGAACAGCTTGAAGGCGACCTCGCCGTTGACGGTACGTGTACCATCGACGACGGGTGCCGCCTCGTAGGCGTCCAGCAGTCTCTTCTGGTTGGCAGAGAGTGTCCGGGCAAAATCCTCCTGTTCACGGCGCAGGATCTCCTGCACGAAGAACGCGCGCCTGGCGACATCGGGATATCCGACGTGCATCGCCTCGACAACTGCGGGAACGATGTCGTGGAGGCCGATCGTCTCGAAGTTCCCCACAAGGAATGAAGCATCGAGATAGGCCCTGCGCACGAGCCTCCTCACGACATAGCCGCGCTCGGCGTTTCCGGGGCGTGCTCCGTCGTTGACCGCGAAGGTGAATGCCCTGACGTGGTCGGCGATGCGCCGGACGCACTGCCTGCGGACGGGATCGAGCGATTCGATGTCCGCTCCGCCGCAGAAGCGCTTGAGAATCGCGGCGATAATCGGCGCGAAGATGTCAGTTTCGAAGTTACTGCGAACTCCCTGCATTACCGCGGCCATGCGCTCAAGGCCGAGGCCGGTGTCAATGTTCTTCTGCGGCAGCGGGTTGAGCACATTGACGCCCTGCCGATCATACTGCGTGAAGACCAGGTTCCAGATTTCAACGTAACGGCGGCATTCGCAGGTAATATCGCATTTTGGGTTGGCGCACTTACCATCAGGCCCCTGGTCGTAGAAAATCTCGCTGCAAGGGCCGCAAGGGCCGTTAGGCCCCAGTGCGGGCGCATCGGCCGGCCAGAAGTTGTCGTGAGCCCCGAGCCTGAAAATGCGTTCCTGCGGGTCGAACCCCGCCTTGGTCCATATCTCCGCCCAATAGCCCCATGCTTCCTCGTCGTCGAGATACACGGATACATAGAGCTTTTCGGCGGGTATTTCCATCTCAGCGGTGAGCCACTCGAAGGCCCAGCGTATCGCCTCGTGCTTGAAGTAGTCGCCGAATGAGAAGTTGCCCATCATCTCGAAGAAGGTGTGGTGATAGGGCGTCCGGCCGACGTTGTCCAGGTCGCCCGTGCGCAGGCATTTTTGTGCGGTTGTGGCGCGTTTGTGCGGCAGACTGCCCTTGCCGAGGAACATATCCTTGAACTGGTTCATACCGGCGCCGGTAAACAACAGTGTCGGGTCGTCGCGGGGAATAAGCGTGTCGGACGGCAGTTCCGCGTGCCCCTTACGGACAAAAAAGTCAAGATACGAACGGCGTATTGCGTCTGTGGTGAGTTTCTTCATTTATTCTCCGGGAATCGGAAGGTGATCAATCGAGAAAATGCGTGCGGGGGCCTCCGACCCATTTGAGCCGACAGCGCGCGCCGATCACGGAGGCTTCCCCGATACGGGGGGTTATCCGCACCGGCACGGCGACGCGGTCGCGGCGAAGGTGCATCCCGATAAGGACTCCGCCAACGTCCAGGCCGAATTCAGCGCCTCGACCGAGGTCTTCCACGACAGCGGCCCGCACACCAAGAAGTTCATAGTAGGAGAATGCCGCC
>JBAZOJ010000304.1:0-3742 GCA_041648755.1 Candidatus Brocadiia bacterium | reverse complement strand
CCTTGAGAAAGCCGGATGGATAACTACACCAAAAGTGCGGTGACGATGCTGACGTACTTCTACTATCCCAGGGATTCCTGACCGGATTCCCCCTTGACAACGGCAGCCTTTCATGGATAGGGTGCGGACCTATGCGTCCGCCCACGAGTGGTGCGTAGTTGCGACGCCCACACCGACAGCCGGGTAATTCGTGGATTGCACCGCAATTAGTCCGTCGTCTGTCGTCCGTCGTCCGTCGCTGGAGAGAAGCCAATATGGGTTCGGAGAAAGCCGCTGCCAAGGAAAAGCCATTACCCCGGGAGCGCCACGCACCCGCGTGGCATTGGCTGTTGGTCGCCCTGGCGAGCCCTCAGCGAGTGCTGGGCATAACGCCAAGCCCCGACTTGGCAGAGGCTGCAGGTTATTGGCCGCCAAAGTAAACGCGACCGTCCCGGCGCGTTCTTGCTCCGGCTGTTTTCTTGCCTCGCGGTTTTCCCTACGGCCTCCGGCCTACGGTCTCCAGCCGGAACCGGCCTTCAAGGCCGGTTCACTTCAACTCTATCTTCTCCTCGAACACCGCTTCCTTGAACATCTTGCTGGTCGGGCACGTGACGCGGAGCAGATAAGTGCCGCGGAGGTCCTTGTATGCCCAAATGAAAGGATCCCACTGGTAGTTCTTCGCTGAATTGGGTTCCAGTGTTGACCTTGCAGCCGTATAGGTTCTGGAAGGGTTGAGGACTTTCCGGGATTCTGGTTCGAGGATCTCAATTTGGAACGTGATTTTCTCCGGGATAAGCATGAACTTGCTGGGGCAGTCAGGGTCGTTAGAAGCAAGAGCTTTGTCGGGGAGACACAATTGTTGAGTCCCCACGTACACCTCTCCGTTCTGTCCCTTGATATATGGCGGCTCGCAATAGAAGGTGTGCGTGTCAAGATTGACGGTTCGATAGGCGCGTGGGTAATCCGGGCCGGGGGATTCCATAAACAGCATCGTGAATGGCCCGCCCCACTTGACCACTGCGGTGCCGCCTTCAGTTACCTCTGATGCAGGCAGGCTTCCGCCAAGAACCGTGATCATTCGGTCAATGACCGCGCCGTCGAAGCGAAACTTGCCGACTGGAAGTAGCGCGGGCTTGCCGTCCGGGCGGAGGGCGTTTGCCGTCTTGCTTTCTCCAACAAGGCCAATTGCCAGGGGTTTGAAGCTCGCCTTGGCCAGGCCGGACAGCACGTCAATCGAGCCCGTCGGCCCGGTTACAGGATGGTAAGAAAGGGAAGTGCCGTCGGGCGCGACGGAAATCTCGACAGGCCCCTTCCCGAAGTCCATCACTTGTGCTATATACCATCCTCCTTTGCCGGAAGCGAATACGATGCTGTCGGCGCCGAAGTCGTTGTACGTCCCGTTGCAGTTGTCGTCGAAGATGAGGAATTTCTTACCGTCTATCACACCAGAGACTGCTGACGCTGAGGTGTAGTACCATGGCATCGGATCTGTTGAACGGGTCCAATCCACTGTCGGCATATGCCAAAGCAGAATGGCGTACTTTCTCTTGACCCCATTGTCGTAGGCGACGTTGATCTCAACGACCTTCCCGCTCTGCGCTGCTTTGGTGTCCGGTTTCCCATCCAAATCCATGTCTATCTCGACATACTGCTGCGTGACGTTGCATTTGATTCCCCTGCCTTTGCCGTTGGGGAGATCGAGCGAATCCACAACCTCTTTCCTTACGTGCTTCGGCAGCACGTAGTCGTTAATGTCCTTCATCGTGGTATAAGTCAGCTTGACCACCGTGTCGCCTGTGTCGGGCTGTTCGGCGCGCAGGCGTTCGGACGATGAAGCCAATAGCACGAGCCCCATTCCGGTAAGAAGACAAATGGCGGCAACCCTCATGATCTCCTCCAGCGGCACTGGACGCCGCACTACTTCAGTTCGATATTCTCCTCGTACACCGCTTCTTTAAACGCCTTGCTGGTCGGGCACGTGACGCGGAGCAGAAAAGTACCGCGGAGATCCTTGTAGTCCCAGGTGTATGGCACCCATTTATAGTCTGCTGAGCCATCAAGCGTCCACGAAACTGAGCCGGAGTAGAACTTGACCGGATTGAGAGCCTTCCGAGACTTGGGTTCGAGGATCTCCACTTGGAATGTGATTTTTTCCGGGACAAGCATGAACTTGCTGGGGCAGTCAGGATCGCTGGAGCCAAGCGCTTTCTCGGGCATGCATCCTTGTTGAGTCCCCACGTACACCTCGCCATTCTGTCCCTTGATATATGGCGGCTCGCAGTAGAAGGTGTGCGTGTCAAGATTGACGGTTCGATAGGCGCGTGGGTAATCCGGCCCGGGGGATTCCATAAAGAGCATCGTAAATGGCCCTCCCCACTTGACCACAGTGGTGCCGCCCTGCGTTACCTCAACCATGGGCTGCGAGCCACCGAGAACCGTGATCATTTGGTCAATGACCGCGCCATCGAAGCGATACTTGCCGACTGGCAGGAGCGCGGGCTTGCCGTCCGGGCGGAGGGCGTTTGCCGTCTTGCTTTCTCCAACAAGGCCAATTGCCAGGGGTTTGAAGCTCGCCTTGGCCAGGCCGGACAGCACGTCAATCGAGCCCGTCGGCCCGGTTACAGGATGGTAAGAAATGGAAGTGCCGTTGGGTGCGACGAGAATCTCGACTGGGCCTTTCCCGAAGTCGATCACGGGGGTCAGATACCATCCGGCCTTGCCAGGCGCGAATACGATACTGTCGGCGCCGAAGTCGTTGTACGTCCCGTTGCAGTTGTCGTCGATAATCAGGAACTTCTTTCCGTCAACGGTCCCTGTGACTGCTGCAGCCGATAGATAGAACCACGGCGTCGGATCCGTGGAATGGGAGGCGTCTTTCTGAGGCTGATGCCACAGCTGCACAGCGAATTTCCGTTTGGTGCCGTCCTCGTTCGCTATGTTGATCTCAACGACCTTCCCGCTCTGTGCTGCTTTGGTGTCCGGTTTTCCATCCAAATCCATGTCTATTTCGACATACTGCTGCGTGACGTTGCATTTGATCCCCCTGCCTTTGCCGTTGGGGAGATCGAGCGAATCCACTACCTCTTTCCTGACGTGCTTCGGCAGCACATAGTCGTTTATTTCCTTCATCGTGGTATAGTTCAACTTGGTCGTAGTATCCCCCGCCGCAGGTTCCTCGGCCGACAACGGATTGGACAAGGCGGCCAAGACAAACAAGGCCATTCCTGCCAACAACGCTAATGACGCATGCTTCATTCCATCCTCCCAGTGGTAGCCATGAAAGCGGTGCCGCCTATACTCGCCCTGAGGGGGCTCGTGAGGTTTGACGTGCGAATTGTACAACAGATTCGCGGAAAACTCAATAGCTGGGCTGAGGCGGCCGAGAGGATTTATCCGCAAACGCTTCGTCGGCGAGGCGCTGTAGCACGAGCCAACGCTTCGTCGGCAAAGTGCTGAAAGCACGAGTCAATGAACGCGAACCGAACGAAGAAGATGTGCCTTGCGAGGCCAAAGCGTAAACCATTTTTACCACGAAATACACGAACCACACGAAAGAGAACCGAAGCCAAAGCCATTCTCACCCACAGGGTCATCCACCGCTGCAAACAGCGGCGGCAGACGCGGAGGTGCGGAGGCGCGGAGACGCGGAGAGCGGAAAGGAAAGACCTTTTGCGAGGCCCGCTTCAGAGGGCAACGATGAGTAGGCAAAATGGGTTTGGGATGAACCAATAGGCGTGGAGAAACCTATACCCTGGGAGCGCCG
>JBAZOJ010000303.1:0-3744 GCA_041648755.1 Candidatus Brocadiia bacterium | reverse complement strand
ATCACGGCAGTACGGCAATGGACGCGAGAACTGCTCGACAAGACCTTTGTCCGAGAAGAGGATATCGGAGAGTATACCGGGGAAGTGAAGCAGATCCGACCGATCACCCTTACAACTTACCAGATGGTCTCGCATCGCCCCGAGAAGCACGCGCAATTCAAGCACTTCGACATCTTCGACAAGGAGAATTGGGGGCTGATCATCTACGACGAGGTCCATTTGCTTCCAGCCCCGATCTTCAGGATAACCGCTGAGATCCAAAGCAAGAGGCGACTGGGACTTACCGCCACTCTCGTGCGCGAGGACGGCCGGGAGGATGACGTGTTCTCCCTCATCGGCCCAAAGCGCTATGACGTCCCCTGGAAGGAACTCGAAAAGCAGGGATGGATTGCCAAGGCCGTCTGCACCGAGGTTCGCATAAGCTTCCCTGATGAATCCAGGATTGACTATGCTATCTCCGGGAGACGGGCCCGATACAGGGTTGCCGCAGAGAACCCCCTCAAGATGGAGGTCGTCGACCAGTTGGTGAAAGTCCATTCCGGAGAAAATGTCCTTATAATCGGGCAGTACATTTCGCAGTTGGAGCGTTTGCAGAGCCGTCTTGGTGCTCCGTTGATCGTAGGCAAAACTCCTTCCCGGGAGAGAGACCGTCTATACGATCTTTTCCGCAAGGGCGACATCAAGCTGTTGGTGGTCTCGAAGGTCGGTAACTTCGCAATCGACCTGCCCGACGCCAATGTCCTGATACAGATCTCCGGCACCTTCGGCTCCAGGCAGGAGGAAGCACAAAGGCTTGGAAGAATCCTCCGCCCGAAATCCGACGGCTCTACGGCTCATTTCTACTCGCTTATTACGCGCAACTCAGACGAAATGGAGTTCGCCGCCCGAAGGCAACTCTTCCTTACGGAACAAGGTTACAAATACCGAATAGTAGGCGAAAAAGAGCTATATGAAAGTGCATAAAGGTTTGGCCGTGTTCGTTCTCAGGGAGAAGGTCCTCGCGAGAGAGCTATTGGCTCTTGCCGAATCCGAGGAAATCAGGCTTGTCCGACTCGCCGACGACCTGATGGCCGCCGACCCGGAAGACGGGGAGCGGATGTCGGAGATCCTCAAAAAGAAGGGGTACTTCCCCCGCCCCCTGCCCAAGGCAAGCCAAATAGAAACCAACACCAAGACAAAATCATGAAGAGCAACGAGAGTTTCGCTTCCCGGCTGGAAAAGCTTCCCGCTTCCACCATCAAGAGGTTTGCCTCGCGAATGGGCTTCTCTTCCACTTCGGGCAAGTCTGACCTTATCGAGGCAATGGCCAAGGCAGATGATTTCGACACAAGGCTTGTCTCCCTGCTGGTCTCGCTCAGGCCTGAAGCCCGGATGTACTACCTCTCAGCTCTCCTCGCCTGCGACGGCAATGAGGACACGCCTCCTCCCCCTTCGGAGAAGATTATCGACGAACTGACAGAAACCGGCCTGGCCTACTCCAAACGAAACAAAGACGATGCTTCCCCGGTGTCCGGAATTCAGGTTGTCCCCTTCGACGTATTCCGGGACAAGCCTCGCATTCCACCCGATGTGGACTCGAAGGTCGAGATTAACCGCTTCCTTCTTGACGTAGTCCGTCTGATGCAGTTCGTTCGCCAGCGCCCTCCCCGCGTTCATCTCGATGGTTCACCTGGAGTGCGCTTCCTTTCTCAGCTTGAGAAGATTGTCCCCTTCGGCTCCGAGTATGGCTCACGCAAGCAGCAGAATTACCTTACCGTACTCTACTGGCTCTCGATCGAGATAGGGCTCATCAGGCTGCAAGGGAAAGAGATTCTGATTGGCGCGAATACCGAGCGCTTCTTCGCGCATCCGCTGCATCGCCAGATTCAGGAAATGTTCGAGGCATATTTGCGAGCGCCCGGTTTCTGCGAGTTGTCACTCTCCGAGCGGGTAGCCCTTCGTGGAAAGCCCTCCCCTGGCATCAATGACATCCCTGACACTCCCCGGATTACATCTGCCCGCAGGCTCATTGCCGAGAACCTTGCAGCCGTTCACAGAGGCGAGGCTTGGCTTTCCCTGACCGACTTCCTCCGTTTCACAAGGATGCGCACCCCTGATATCATTGTCAAGGCTGTTCAGGAGGAAGAGGCCGGGCGCACTGCCATGGCCTATCGAGGAGTCTTTTCGGAGACACCCTCCGATATGCACGATGGTATGCCAAGATCCGGCAACTGGGAAAAGTTCGAGGGTGAGTTCATTTCGCACGCTCTCTGGGTTCTCGCAGCCATAGGGATTGTCGAACTCAGCGAAGACGGGGCGTTCGTCCGTCTCACCCCTGAAGGTCTCTATTGCCTCGGGCTCTCTCCGGAACCTCGCCGCGGCAAACCGGAGGCAAAGTGCATCGTTGTCCAGCCAAATTTCGAAATCGTCGTCTACCCCGAAGGCGCTTCACCTGAGCGCCTTCATTTTCTGGGTTCATTTGCCGACCTCGTGTCCGATCAAGAGAGCCTTGCCTACAGGATCTCACAAGATTCCATATACAGGGCAGCGGAAGCCGGACTTGGGTATGATGACATAATCCAGTATCTTGAGTACAACACCCGCAATGCGCTGCCCGAGAACGTGGTCGCCTCGCTCAAAGACTGGTGCGCACGTTGCAGCATGGTCTTCTTCTCGTTGACGTGCGATGTTATCGAGTTTGACTCGGGCGACACTCCGGACGACTTGGCAGCCAGCGTACGCTGTCTCTACAAGTCCAGTCGCTACGCAGTTGTCGAGCATGATTCTTTCAGGCCACCGCGCGATTCACAGGTAGTCGATCATCGCGGCCGCCGCAGATGCGCCTCAGTGTCAGCGGACGGGACCATAACAGTGGACAAGCGTCGTGCCGATGTCTTTCTCGTTGACGCCCTCCGGGTCTTCTGCCGGGCAATCAGCGACAATGCCGACACCTTTGTCGGGTCGCTCCTTCCTCAAAACGAGGCGCGGCATTCCGAACAGTCTGGCGACTTGGTCAATCTGCTCACACAGATCGCGGGAGATCTTCCGCCTACGGTGCTGATGAAGCTTGCTTCGAGCGGGGCGAAGTTCCCGCCGTTGCGCTTCTTCAATGCTATCGCGGTCGCTCTACCGGAAGAGGCGAAGCAATTCGGGCTCGATACCGCCCTGCTTGCTCCGGTTGCTATCGGCAGGATCAAGGACTATTGGGTCCTTCGCTCTCAGGACTGGGACAGAATTCGCAGGCGTCTTGACGACATGAAGATCTCCGTCGAGGCCGTCGATCCGCACCTCGCGGAGAGTTCGGAAGGCGGCTCCGTTATGCCCCCGAAAACCAGGATCGAGAATTCGCTGATAACCAGCAAGGAAGAGATCCTCCGGAAGATCAAGGATGCCGTCGAAACGCGCTCGGAACTGGAACTGAAGTACCGTGTACCGGAAGGCGACAAGATCATGGTTGTTCGCCCACTGCAGATTCACCCTACAGCCAGTGACTCACTGGTCGAGGCGTATGATCTTGCGGCAAGACTGCAAGTACTGTTGACTGGATCGAATATAGTCTCCGTACGGAACTTCGTGCGGCGACAGCCGCGTTAGAGATACGGAGGGGCGCCATTCGGCGCCCCTTTTCATTTTTCAGCCGCCTCAGGACCTTTTGTGTGCTCGATTGCCACCCACAACCAGTCTGCGATCACCAGCAGCACTACTGCACTGACGATACCGGCAATCACGTCGGAGGCATAGTGATACCGACAGTACACGGTAGCT
>JBAZOJ010000302.1:0-3861 GCA_041648755.1 Candidatus Brocadiia bacterium | reverse complement strand
ACCTCAAAATCCCCCGCCTGAACCTTCCCCCCCACCGCGAACTCAAGCCCCCCCAGGTCGTCCGGAAGCAGTGACCCCGAAGTCACCGTCAGGATGATCGTCTTGCTATTCAGTCGAACAGCCCGGAGAACCGAGTCCGGGTTGCTGCCCGCCAGCAGCCGCGAAAAAGTCGCGCCACTCGGCGGAAAGACGGTCAGCGAAATGGATGCAGCCTGCGCGAAGTTGCCACTCAGGTGAAGCACGGCCTTGCCCTCGCTCGTTCTCTCAAGCGATACCTGCACCACATCGTGGCGGGAACCGAACAGAAACATCGCTGCAATGGCCAGTGTGACCAGAAGCGCCAAGCCCGAAATCGCTGCACGCAGAAGTATCTTGTGCTGTGGACGCACGTTACGGCTCCACCGAGTAGAAGTAGGGATACATTGCACCCAAATTCATCTCCGCCATCAGCCCGTACATTCGCGCCATCGGGCTGCCATGGCCGGGGCCGAACGACTCCCGCGAGCATATCCCCGCCACCGGATCCAACATCACCGACCACTTCCCATTCCCAGCCGAGTATCTGACCGGATTGCCGGCAGGACGCCTGACAACCTTCAGGTTACCGGTAAAGCGCTTGCCTGCAAGCGTCCCCTCATAGGCAATTTCGCACGGCGACGACGGAGCGACAAGGACGCCATTGGTCCATCTGACGGGTTCGCCCGTGGAACGGCGGAATCGGAAATCCACCTGGGGGAACACAAGCCTGCGGTCAACATTCCCCGCAACCGCGAAGAATACGCAATCATCCGTGAACACCGACACCGGCTTACGGTAGATATCGAACACTGCCCCCTTTACGTCGGGGATATTGATATCCGCCATCACGAGCCCCCTCTGGCGCTCGGGCGCGGAAACCACCCCTGCAAGCCTGAATGCACTGTCGGCCAAATCCATTGGGGGCGTTCCCCAGAGCTCTCCTGCAGTCCGCCCGGACTCGTTCCAGGCCACGCCCTCCTTGGCGGATGCAGCCGAACAGCCGAACACGAATTCGTCATTTTTCCAGATCGTCAGCAGTGCCTCATCGGCAATGCTCAGCCGCAACATGCCCACGCCCTGCATGCTGTGGAAGAACACCGAATCCCCGCCAAGAAGGCGCATGCGGTCTGAGTTGTCGGGTGCAGGCAGCGACGCGGCAAGGGCTATCGTGTGCTTTCCCCTCCATGTACCTGGCGGGATGACACAGCGCAGCCTGTCCGAAAGGGGCAGAAAAATCGTGGGAAGGGGCTCGGGGCCATTGTCGCCAAGGACTGCAATGGCGATCTCCTCCGGCGCGAGCCTTGGCAACAGGAAATAGAGCGACCGGGGGATATCGACTTCGAACTCGATCAACCGCGAGCCCTCTGCGTTCAGGCTGATTTCAAACGGCTCGCCAGCCGCAATCCAGCCTTCGTTGATGGGGGTGGCCACAATGCGGGCCCTGCCCAGTCTGATATCCGTCCTGGCACCGGCGGAATGGAACGGCAGAAGGCGTACACGGCAACCGGGAAGTTCGAGGGTCTCGCTCAGCCTGTCAGTGGATATCATCACGCCGCCGCCGGAGCCGCCGATACCGCAACGCGCGGCAAAATCGAGCGGAGCTGGCCGTGGTGAAAGGTCAGGGGGCCGCTGATTCGCCAATGACGCGCCCGCAGCCGTTTCCCAATCGACAACCGCGGGAAGCGGCTCGCGAAGAAAGTTAAGCCTGTACTTGCCAAATACCAGCGAGCACCTGAGCATGGGGCTCAATCCCTTGACGGCATCAGGGAATGCGATTTCGGTAGTCGTCTGCCACGAGAAGTCGGAGTAGTCGCCCCTCACGGGGCGCTCTTCGCCCCCATCCAGCAGGACGGGCGGGGCAAGCCGAACGCCGCCGTACACCCCCGCGTAGACAATGCTCGCGGTGACCCTGTCCGCGGCGGGGATGAGTGACACCCGCAGGCCGGTAGGGATCGCCGTCCAGCCCCCTTCGTAAAGTACAACGGTGTCGAAGGTGCGCGGAGCCGCGCTTATCAACTTGCCCATAAGCCCCGGGCGGTAGACCTCGCGCAACACGTAGCCGTCCAAGTCGTACAGGGCACGGTCGGTGTAGAGGGTGCTGCTCCCGCCGTTACTAAAGCCGCCGAGCCATGTCTCGCCTTCCGGTGCGGGGATCTCTCGCCTTTCGTCTGAAAAGGCAAACAAAGGGACAATGCAGGAAGGCGTGATGCACAATATCTGCCGGGGTGGACGGCCATCTGCGACGAAAGCACGGGGAGTGCCATATTTCGCGGCCGCGTCTGCGCAGGCCCTTGCCGCAAAGGTGGTGCCCTCCGGGGAGAGAGAGTACGCGTTCTTCAGCAAAGACCCGTAGAATTCCTCGGCCGTGGGAACAAGGACCCAGTCGCCGGCATCCGACCACTGCCAGAAACTGCTGCACACTGCATAACAACTGACTCTCCGGCTGTTGCTGCTCTTCACAAATAGCGCAAAGGCAGGCGCTTCCGGCAACGGCGGCGTAAGAAGGACATCCTTCTCGGACAGGTAGTATCCGAGCGAATGCCCGACCATGCCGAATGTACTAGTGGCTCGGGGAAAAACCGCCGTTGGCTCCGCGACATGGTTTGCGGCTTCCGACCCGTCCTCAACGGAAGCAAGAGAGCCGTCGGGCAGCAGGAAGCGCAAGCTGTCCCCGAACGACACCATATCCACCGGTTGCCCCGAACCGCGTGAGACGACGGCTTCTCTTCCTTCGGCCTTCCCCTGCGCCCCGGCAGGATTGCGGGTGAAGACAAGTCCGTTGGAATACCCGATCGCCTCGGAATCTTCAGGGAAACTGACCGCTCCATATTGAGGGGAAAGCATCTGGTTCAAAGAGCGGAAAGCAAGCCCGGCGCCGAATGAAACCGTCCGTGCCTTGCCGACGCCGCTCGCCACAATGGAACCATCCCCTGAAAAGACCATCCCGCGCGACAGGTACAGGATTCCGCTATCGCCCGCGATTACATCCTCAACGTCAGCGGCGATTTTCTCGGGTGGCTCTGCAGAACCCCTGCTGACCTTGTAGAGTGTGCCGTCTTCAGACAGCACGGCCTCCGTCGAGCCGGGAGCGCGCCAGGGAACAATCTTCTTTGGCCGAAAGGTAAAGGCCGCAATTGCACCGGCGTGACTAAGCAATTCTCCTGAATCCGGATCAAATTCGCCAAACCCATCGGCAGAAGAAAAGAACAGCCTGCTGCCGACTTTCTGGAGGCATCGCACATCGCCGATGGTTAGCCCGGCGTGCTGCCTTACCGCATTGGCTGTAGCCTCTCCAACTATGACAATCCTGCCCTGGCCATACAAGGCCAGCGAGGAATCGGTCAGCGTAATCGCACTCGAGACAGGAAACGGGATCCCGCTGAAACCGTCGATGACCTCGGGATTCTGCAGCAACGCGTCCATCAGTACCCCGGACTCATTGCCCAACGCCAGCGAGAATCTGGAGCAGGCCGTGACGGTCTCGATGCGCGACGGCGCAAATGCCCCGCCCAGGGTCAATGTAGCCCCGTTCACGCTGAGGCTGGTGAGCAGGCTCAACAGTAAGGCAAAACCGGAAAGTAGATATAATCGCTGCTTTGACCGCACGTTGGGATTCTAACTCACTTTTCGCGATTGCGCAGGAATGCCTCATACCTTTCCGGAAGCGTCTTCATTGTTCGAGCCAGTGCTGGCTGCAGTTCGCGCCGGGCAAAGCATCTGTGCTTCAGGCATTTGGGCAAACAGCGCTGAACTTCTAATCGCCTTGCTGGGGGAAAAATTCCCCGCAAGGCCCGTCGTCGTTTTGCATCACAGCGTTGAAGAAGCCGAGCGTTCCTCGGAAGA
>JBAZOJ010000301.1:0-3864 GCA_041648755.1 Candidatus Brocadiia bacterium | reverse complement strand
CAAGGAAGTCCGAGTCGTAGGCAGTGTCATAGACTCCGTCGCCATTGTCGCTGGTGAAACCGATGAAGTTCACATCACCGGGGAATGTGCCGGAGCCAATGAAGTGGCAGACGATTTTCTGGACATTGATTGTCTCGACGTTGCCTGCGGTGAGCTTGAATTGGTTGATCTCGATGAAGTTACCGGATAGCACGTAACGGACTGCACCGGAGGAAATTCCCGGGCCCTTGGTGATGGTTATGGAACCGCCGTTATACACTGAGCCCACGGCTTCCTTACGCCCACCCTCTATGTTGCAGGGGAACGGAGGTTGGGCAACGGAGTTTCCGTTCGCAACCACTTCATACTGCATAGCGCTGACGGTAGCCATAAACGCTGTACCTGGCTGAACCTGGTTGTTGAACGCGAACTCTATGCGCCAAGTGATGCTCTGGTATGCCGGGAGGTAGTAAGGGGACATTTCGCCGAACGCGGGCTCGAGGACAAACAGAGTGGCCTCGCCATTGTCAAAGCGGAACGGCCTGCTGTTAGCATCACCGAACCAGGAAGAACCTTCAGTGCCGCCACGAAGGCCATTCAAGTCGAGGTCGGGATACATGGTTATCTGGTCGATGCAGGTTGATTCGTCACCGTCTCCAATGAATCCGCCACTGCCGGTCTTGATAGTGAAGGATGCAATTCGGATAGGCTGGGGGCCTGCGCTGACCTTTACGACGGCCATTTCGAGTACGCGCGGATTATTGGCCGTGCCGGGCAGGAAGCGCTCGCGCACGGAAGCAAAGGGACTGGCCGTAATCTGGACGGTTGCGGCCGAAGCCTTCTCGATTGTGACGACAGGCGACTCCCAATTGGTGGGGAGCACCGTGCGTGACTGGAACTCATACGTGAACTGGATTTCCGAAACAGCATAGCTGAAAGTGGCGCCGTAAGGCACGTTTTTGGAGAAGTCGTAGACGATGATGAAATTCATCATCTCAGAGTAGTCTGCAGTGATACCACCGCGCCAAGCATGGAACGGACCATCCGGCTGAATCATCTGAAGGGTAAGTGTGCCGTTGTCAGCGGGCCATTTGCCCTCGAAGTAGACGGTATCCGAAGGATCCTGGATTCCGTTCATATTCCTGTCAAACACGATCCGGATCCGATCCACATCGGAAACATCGTTTCCGCTTCCGGAAGCTGTCAGACTGAACTGATGAAGGGTGCCAGGGCGATTGTAGGGCCTGAAGGAGAAGCGGCCAACTGTAAGATCGAGGCCGCCGGGAACCGCGGACAACGTAGTAGTATTGGGGGTATATGGAGTGTTGACAACTCCGAGAGGAAGGTCGGGAGCCTGCAGCTTGATGATGCTTCCGTCAATCGCAGGGGAAAGCTTTAACGGGCTTCCTGGGCCACCCGAGTAGATGATCTCGGACAGGGAGATTGAGTAGGTGTCACCTTCGTTAGCATTGACCTGGTAGAAGGTCAGAACGACCAGGAAGAACTTTGTGCCGCCGTTCTTGGCCAGGTAATTGTGGAAATTCCCAGGATTGTTCGGGTCTGGCGGAGTAGTCAGATAAGCATAGAACACGCCCGAGGGGTTGCCTTCGGCGATGGCTATGCCGGATGGGCTGGTGTTTGGAGAAAGCCAACTGGCAGCGGTAACATCCACATCTGTGCCGGGCTCGTAGACCCCGTGCGTACCGTAATCCGCGTATACGCGGCATGCGACGTAGATGCCCTGACCGGATCCTCTCTTTATGAGTCCGACTGCCACCATCTGAATGGGGAAGTCAGGGGAGGCGGTAACGGAGTAACTCAACGCGACGACATTCTCCGCGCGTACATCGACATTCTGCAAAGGGTCTGGGGGATACTGATACGGGCCTTCCACCAGCGGAGCGGTGAGAAGGATCACAGACAACTTGGTGCCAAGGACATTTATCGTCACAGGAGACAACGCAGCATACTTTGGTCCGGAAACAAGGAGATTCCTGATGCCGATGTTGTACGTGTCGCCAGAGGCGAGGTTGCCCCATTGCGCCATGACAATGTAGAACTTCTTTCCGTTCTGCCCCTCCGCGAAGAGCATTTCGTTATCTTTGTCGGCGGAGATCGCTGAGTCCACTATCGCAACCGGCTCGGCGTACCCTCCTGAGAACCATGGATTCCAGTACAGAGGAGAACCGTCCCCATTGACACCGGAGACGATTGGATCCTCCAAGTCCGGGAAGCCATTGCCATTCATGTCACGGACAATATAGCAGGCAAACCACTGCGCGGGATTCCCGCCCTTTGGCCCCTGGAAGATGATACTAACGGCATCGACGACTCCCTCAACGTTAACGGGAGCCATCGAGAAACTGAGAACCGGCTTCGGCGAAGAACTGTAGGGAAATTCCTGCATGGTGCCAGGGTTGCCAGCTTCTACTGCCACAGTGGGGGGCATATCGGGCTGGGCATAGGTAAAAAGGACTCCGAAGCCAGGGTAAGATACCTTGGCGACGTTGTAGTTGTACTCAATGAACTGCGATCCAGACTTCAGGCCGATCGTAGCGCCAGAGCCGTTGCCGTACATCGAAGGTGGATTGACGGAGGAGTAGTTGAAATTTATGTCGCCGTTTTCCCAGAAGATCACCTGGTAGAGAAGAGAGGTGTTGAGGTTGCCGGAGGAAAGCTGGACGTCGTACCACTCGATGATGACGCCCTTCAGCGGAGACGTAACGAACTTCTTGAAGACCTGGCCGTTGGAGGTGGTCTGGTACTGATGATCCCAATACACAGCCACAAAGTCGTCAATCGGGGCCTGGTCAATTGGAAGGTTGTCGGGCAAGGCCGTTCCCTGACTGCGCGGGTTTCCGGGCGACACGAAAGTGCACCAGCCATGCAGAGAAACGTAGACACCAGTAAATGTCTTCCCGAAGTAGGGGAAGTCGAAGCCGAACGGGACCTTCCCCGATACCCAAACCTGATTGCTGGGTTGAGGCTGAGCGGAGTCGATGCCAGTGGATGCGCCACCGTTGAACGTATCAGCATCGATCCAGTTGTAAGCGTTGATCGGAGCCGGCGGCTCGGTGTCCTTCATGTAAAAGGACGGTGTTGAGACGTTGGCTCTGAATTGTTGAACCACCCAGTCGGGGCCGTAAACGCCCGCTTGCGCCGAACGCGCAGAACCGGCGATCACCGCTATCAGGGCCAGAAAGACCAGCGTACCCTTAGAGAGTCGCATTTGCTCCTCCATCACGTAGGCAAGTTACTATCAATAAGGCGGGGCAACGGTCACAACAGTGGTAACCGGCCCCGCCTTCTTGCTGCACTCGGGCGTCGTTTTTCAGTTCGCGAGGCCGCTCAAAAGGTGGCCGACAAGCCCGCGTATAGCGCCGTTCTTGATGGCGCCGGCGACGCTGGGCGAAACGGCATAGTAAAGACCAACGGCGCAATTACCGGACTGCGAGCCGTTGACTATCATGTCACGGACAGCGCAGAACTCAACAACCGTCTCGGCTGCATAGGAGCCAAAAGCGGCAGTCGATATGAAGCACCCGCCACCACCGGAAGTAAGACCGGTGGGGTCTTGATTGACGGCCGACTGAGAGCCGACGCGAACAACGCGCCCGACTACATCGTCGCCGAGAATCGCTGGCTTCGGGAATTCCTGTACACGCGGCACAAATGTTGCGCCCACGATAGACCCGCCGAGAAGGCTCGGCGTGTTGAAGTAGTTCATGTTCAGATAGGCTGTATCCATCTGGAACGCGAGTTGGTACTGCATGTTCATCATGGAGAGGTCAGTAGCAGCCCTGAGTCTGATTTCCGCGAGGAAGTACCGGATCGTGCTACGAGCGAAGTCCTGTCCCAGAGGGGCATTGATAACGGTAATATCGC
>JBAZOJ010000300.1:0-3865 GCA_041648755.1 Candidatus Brocadiia bacterium | reverse complement strand
CAAAAATCCCCAGGTATGTGGCATATTTCTTCGGATCGACCTTCGCAAGAAGCATCGAGCACAGGGATATTGAATAGACACTCTTGGCGTCTTCGTAAGTGCGGAGTATGTAGGTGATCATCCTCTGAATGGCAGGATCGGATGCCGGCATGCCACTCTCGATTAAAGCAAGGGCGGCGAGAGCGGTCATCCCGAGGGAGTAGACCTCCAGTCGCGGATAAACAATTGAGCCGTTGGCTTCCTGCAGGTTCAGGAGAACCGACTTGAAGGTCTCGATCCTCTCTTGTACTTCTCGCCAGGTGACCTTCCGGGAATTCGCAAAGTCCTCACCGCGGGCTGGCACGATAAGGTTCAGAGCGAATGCGACGGCAATGCAGAAAGTCAGGAATCTGCGCAAGCTTTATTCCTCGCGCTCGAAAGGCAGCTTTGGGCCTTCTTCGGGCAATTCCGGTGAAGTAGGAGCGCCTGAACGGTCGTAAGCGACGGTGAATGTCGCGTCGCATTTGTCGCATCGGGCCATGCACAGAATCGTATCGTCCTTCTGGACGGATCGGCGGTAAATTGAGAACCGATTGCTTCCGCAAGACGGGCAAACAACTTTTCCGTTAGAGACCAAACCTTCGGGCATCGAGTTCCTCCCCCCGATTATGAGCCGTAGCCCCCGGGATGTCGAGAATGCCAGTTCCAAGCGGTGTTGACAATGTCATCAATCCCTGAAAATCGGGGAATCCAGCCAAGTTCTTCCATTGCACGCGAAGAATCCGCCACTAACGCAGGAGGGTCTCCCGGACGCCTTGCCGCAATTCTGGTCGGAATCGGGTGTCCGGTGGCCTTTCTGCAGGACTCAACTACCTCGAACACCGTAGTGCCCTTGCCGTTGCCGAGATTGTACGCTCTGCCCGGGGCGCCCTGAAGCATCTTGTCAAGGGCCAGAACGTGGGCGGATGCAAGGTCGACGGTATGCACGTAGTCTCGAACGCAGGATCCGTCCCGGGTAGGATAGTCGTCGCCAAAGAGGGTAATTTCCGGCCGACGGCCGAGAGCGACGGAGAGAATCAGTGGGATCAGGTGCGATTCGGGGGTATGGTCTTCACCGATATCGCCCGATGGATGGGCTCCCGCAGCATTGAAATATCTGAGACAGGTGGCTGATATCCCGTAAGCGACGGCGCAATCCGCGAGGATCTGTTCCACGAACAGCTTGGTAAATCCGTAGGGGTTAATCGGGCGCAAAGGAGAGTCTTCCGGGATCGGAACGACCGGGGGTTCTCCGTATACTGCGGCGCTGGAGGAGAAAACAAAGTAGCGCACACCAGTTCTGCGCATTGCATCCAGCAGATGGGTGGTGGCGGCGACATTGTTAAGATAGTACTTCAGCGGGTCGGCGACCGATTCACCGACGGCAAGATGAGCTGCGAAGTGCATCACAGCATCGATGTGATATTCCCTCAGCACCTTGGCGAGCAGGCGAGCGTCTCCGAGATCCCCTTCGATCACCGGGGTGCCATGCGGGACAGATGCGATGTGCCCCATCGATAGATTGTCAAGGACAACCGGTCTGTGAACGGTGGTTTCGAGGAGGAAGCGAACAGTGTGGGAACCTATGTATCCCGCACCTCCGCAAACGAGAACATTGGCCATGTAATCCCCTTGGCAAGCCGCAGAAGTATAGATTGAGGGATGGATGATGTCAACTCAAAATGGTGCTCTGGCGGTACGAAAGGATGCCCCCGGAAGGGAGAGAGAGTGCCTTCCATCGGCTTCACGGGGAGGCGGGCAAGGAGGTTGGGAACACGACAGATCGGCCCAGAACCACATGGCGCGTCGGCGAATCCTGTTTTTTCGTTGACATCAGTTTCTGATGGTGTTATAGTTGTAACCTCGAATGAAACTCTTTCAGGAGATGGATATGAAGAAGGGCTTTCTCTTCACGTTCACGGTGTTGTCGGTTCTCGCCATCAGCGGACTCGCATATGCGGCAGTAACGCCTGACAAGGTGAGCCCGCTTGTGCGCATCAAGGACAAGTACTATACTTTCATCGAGGATCCGCTCCTCTACGAGAACGGCAATGTCGTTCTGAAAATGGGTCTTGACCTGCGCGTTCGCATGGAGAACTTCAGCCAGGGCGACAACGGCATGTTTGGCGGGACAGAGAGCAACGATACCTACATAACGTACAGAGCCATGGGAAGCCTTAACCTCGAGGCGGGCGAAACGTTCACCTTCTTCCTCGAAGGCATTTGGGCGGGCGTGGGAAGCTACTATATTTCCCCGGCCCCGTCCGATGTTGCCGATGCACTTGATCTCCATCGGTTGACCGTCAGCATTCATCCTCCTGACTGGCCCTTCGTTTTCACGATCGGTCGGCAGTATTTCAAAGTTGAAGACGGGCGTTTCCTCGGATACGCCGACTGGTCGCAGGTTCCCGTGACCTTTGACGGAGTCGGTGCAAAGTACAAAGGCGGAGAGGCCTGGTCGCTTAACATGCTCGTTGGCATGCAGGTGTGGCCGGATAACCACAATTTTGACACCCCTTCGAACGACGAGAATCCCGGAGTCGACGATGACTTCGTGTACGCAGCTCTTTGGGGTGACTACAGATTCTCTGACGAGCTCAACCTTGGCGTTTTCCTGATCGCAAAGGTCGATGACAATAACCAGACTCAGGGCGAAGACGGCCAATTCAGCGACTGGCGCACATATACCTATGGCGTTCGCGGATACGGCAAGGTCTACGGCATGGACTACTCAATCGATGTGGCCCTGCAGCAGGGCAACCACGGCAGCGATGATATCGGCGCGTGGAGCACGGAAATGAGAGTAGGCTATTCCTTTGAGTCGAACATGAATCCCAGACTTGAGGGTGCATTCACTTTCGCCGCCGGCGACAACGAGCCCCTCGACGGAAAGTATGCCACTTTTGACCCGCTGGTAAATGACGGCATCGATCGCTACGGCCTCATGGGCGTGGTCAGCGCTTCCAACGCCACGATCATTTACATCGGCGGCCAATTGGAGCCAATCGAACGGCTGACCTTGTCGCTCAAGCTGTTCCAGTACAGCCGCGTCAAAGCAAACGATGAGTGGTATGACCCCAAGGGCCCGATCTATGCCGGTTGGTTTGACAGCAAGAACCTCGGCACCGAGATCGACTTGGGCGTTTCGTACGGCATTGACAAGTACACGACGGTCTCCGGCGGATTCGCCACTCTCTTCGGCTCCCAGTTCCTTGAGGACAAGGGGTTGAAGGACGGCGGAACCTTCTTGTACGTTTCGCTTCGCCTGAAATTCTAAATTCACTTCGCGATGTTACAGGGGGCGCGCCCAAAAGGCGCGCCCTCTTCGTTGTCTGCCGGGCATGTTCAATGACTCGGAGGTGGAAGTCATCCGCCCAACCTGATGGAGGTGAAGGGCATAGCGCCACGACACCAGTGCGCCTTCAAGCGAAAGCTGGGCTTGCACCTTCAAGGGACATGCTGGGCATCTGGCGACTTGTCCTCCGCAGGCGCGGCGTAGGAGGATGGCATCGGCCTTTCAGGCCACTTTCCTGTAAGGGCACCCTCCTTCTGAGGTTTCGAGGAGCAGGCGTTGCAGCGTGGCCATTCAAGGACAACCCGCAGGCGAACTGCGGTTAGCGCGTCTCCTCGCGTTCGTACTGCTGGGGATGCCCTTGCCTGAAACGGTGGTAGTAAGCCATTACATAACCATTGCGTTAGTGCAGTTGAGGGCTGTTTGTCGGGTTGTCAACTGTAATGTGATGAAAGGCTGCCCCCGCCGGGGTAGAATGGTGTGTGTACTAACCATGAACGTCCTCACGGAAAGGAGGCAGCCAGTGAACATTGTACCCTTGGTCGCTCTCGATAT
>JBAZOJ010000299.1:0-3891 GCA_041648755.1 Candidatus Brocadiia bacterium | reverse complement strand
ACTTGACTCTCGAAGAGGTCGAGGAGGCTTTGGCCTCCGCTTGGACCGAACTCACGCCGAAACTACTGAAATCCCTGTGTTCCTGCACCTATATGTAATATCTCAATGGGGAAACGGTATGAGACGGAAAGCACCTGTGCATGGTCATTTCCGCCCCATCGAGGGCGGAGGAGATAGGTCTGGCTTTGGCTGCCAATACGGCGGCGGGTCCCACCCGCCTTTGCCTCGTTAGAACTTGCCCGTGGGCGCAAATCCTATCCTCCTGATCCTGAACATCGATGTTAAGGGGTTCGGCTCTTTCTTCCCTCCGCGGCTCCGCGCCTCCGCGTGAGATGATCTTTCCTGGGCTTAGGCCTTATTGTGCTCCGCTATGAACTTCTGAATGGCTGGCCAGGCCGGGGATTCGACCGTTTCCTCAAATACCGCGTACTGCGATTCCGCGAGCCCCAATTTCGCGGCCAGCGCCAGTATCTTGCTTTTGCGCCCTCTCTGATGCGGCCGCAGCACCACTAAGGGGAATATCTTGTTGGCGACGTAGGATTCAAAGTCCGACATCCTGTCGCCCACCCCGTATGCAATCTCGTACCCAGAATCCAGCAGGTGGGCGATTGCCGCTGTCTTGAAGGCCTTCCGGCTGGACTCCATAAGCTGGAATTGGGGCGAATGCACTACCTCCACGAACGGCAGCCCGTGCCTGGAAAGCCATGACAGCGTATTCCTGCGTCCGCGCTCGGCGCGCGCAGTAAGGGCGACAATCCGGTATTGGCTTGAAAGCTCGGTGATGATCTGCGGCATTACCGCGAAGGCATGGCCCACCCTGTCGGTCTTTCCCAGGTATAACCTCAAGGAATCGAGGAAAGACCGGGACAGGATGGTGCCGTCAATGTCAATTACGATGGTTCTCTTGGGCGCTGGGGAGTCCATTTACTTTGAGCCGACGCCCATGGTTACGTTCCTGAACCGGGTCGGCGAAGAGCCGTGGGACATCTCCGCGCGCTGCCCCGGCTGACCCTTGCCGCAGTTGGGTACTCCGACCAGTTGCCATGTGTCCTGGTCGCAGATGGCGTCGCACGAGCCCCAGAACTCGGGGGTGATCCCCTGGTAGGTGGGGTTCTTTAACATGCGGCCCATCTTGCCGTTCTTGATCTCGTAGGCAATCTCGCAGCCGAACTGGAAATTCAACCTGCGCTGGTCAATTGACCAGGAGCGGTTGTTGATCATATACACGCCGTCATCTGTGTCGGCGATAAGGTCGTTGTACTTCCAGCTTCCGGGCATGAGCGACAGATTGGGGATGCGGATGATGGGGATGTTGCTAAAGCCATCGGCGCGGCTGCAGCCCCATGAATGGTCATCGCCCACCACATGCGCAAGCTCGCGGTTCGTCAGATAATTCCTGAAGATGCCATCGCGAACCACATACCAGCGCTTTGCACGGACTCCGTCGTCGTCGTAGCCGAACGTCGCGAGCCCCGTCGGAACTGTGCAGTCGCCCACCAGGTTGACGATGGGCGAGCCATACTTGAACACGCCCTTCTTTTCAATGGTGCAGAATGACGTTCCGGCGTAGTTGGCTTCGAAGCCGAGTACTCGGTCAAGCTCAGTGGCGTGGCCGACGGACTCGTGAATCTGCAGCGAGAGCTGGGTCGGATCAAGGATAAGGGTCTTCTTGCCTGAAGGGCAGGGGTCCGCGGAAAGCAGCGCTATCGCTTCCTCGCGGATCCGCGGTGCTTCCTGAAGCAGTGGAAGGGCCAGTATGCTCTCGTAGCCTGTCGTTGCGCAGGAGCCGCCGTGTGATGACGGATAAGACCTGCGCTGTTTCTCGCCATCCTTCACCGCGGTTGCAGTGAAGGTGGTGCCGGTGCGGATGATCAACTGGTCAACGTAAGTGCCCTCGGAAGTCATCAGCCACTGGTGCTCTTTGAACAGGCTGAGGTCGGCGCTCGCCTCGCGGATGCGCGCATCCTTGCGAAGCTCCTTGTCAATGGCGAACAGCAGGTCGAACTTCGCGCCTATGGGAACCGTAAAGGGGTCAATCAGCACCGGCGTCTGCCAGATGTCAACGTGGGCGGGCTCGGGGGCCATGCGAACGGGCTCGCGCATTGTGGTTGCGCTTGCCTGCGCAATCTTGACGGCGAGGGCGCTGACGCGCTCGATTTCAGCCTTTGTTACCTTGCTCGATGAGGCGAAACCCCACGAGCCATTGCAGATAACGCGGACGCCAAACCCGAGGGTGTAGGACATGTTGACTTCGCTGACATTGCCGTTGAAGGTGGCAAGGTCCTCGAACCAGGATTCGATTATGCGGATATCGGCGTAACTGGCGCCGAATGCCTTCGCGGTATCAATGGAAAGAGCGCACAGGTCTTTCATTGCGTTTCCTTTCTCCCCTTAGAATTCGGTGCTCGAGGTGAAGTTGAAGTCCTTGACCTTCAACGCGGGAACGACGAACGAGCCGCCGAAGAAGGCCTCGACCTGCTCGAGTTCCTTCGAGATCGCAGTCACATTGGAAAGAATGCGGAAGATGCTGTCGGTGAACCTCATGTTGTTCACGGGGTAGGCTACCTTGCCATCCTCGACGAAAAACACTCCGTCGCGGGTCATGCCGGTAAGGGTCATATCCGATGGCTTCACGAGGTTGGTGTAGTGCAGATGCGTGACCAGGATGCCACGATGTGTCTGCGCTATCATCTCCTTGATCGAACTGTGACCCCCGGTCATTATCATGCTGCCGGGGAAGGCGCCTGATGCGCTGGGTTGGGGCAGGGCGTGGCCCGTGGGCTTGCCGCCGTACTTCAGGGCCGAGCGCCTGTCGTAGACGATGCCCTTCATCACTCCTTTTTCCACCAGCGTAACCGGCGTGCGGGGAGTTCCTTCGAAGTCGAAAGGAATTCCGAGCGACAGGGGGTGGCTGAAATCATCAACGAGGGTGATGTTGTCGCCGAATATCTTCTGGCCAATCTTGCCTGACAGCGGCGAGGTGCCTTCGTGGTAGCTGACGGGCGTGAACCCAAGCCAACCAAGGAACATCAGGAACTCCGAGGCTGCGGCCGGAGGCAGGATGACATCGTATTTGCCCGGGTCAATCTTGCGGGGGTTGCGAGAGGCCTTCCAGCCTTCGAGAGCCTTCTGCGACAGTTCGGCGCAGTTGATTCGCGCTATGTCGCGGTCGTGACCCTCAGCCCATCCGCTGACGTTTTCCGCGGCCACGGTGGCCGAGAAGTCCGCCGTTGTGCCCTCGATGTACTGGAGCAGTCCGTGCGAGTTGGCAATGCCCAATGCAGAGCCGCCGTTTGACACGATGCCGCCCGCTTCGCAGTTGATCTTGGTGGCTTCCTTTACCAGTGCCGTCACTACGGCAGCCCGCTCCATCGGCCCGAAGGCCATGGTGGCGTCGTAAAACAGCTTCGCCTTGTTTGCGACAGTCGTCTTCCCCTGCATTGCGACGTATTCCTCGTCGGGGTGCGACTGGCTCATCAGCGCTTCGGCCTTCGCGACGGCCTCCCGCAGGGACGCTTCGTCAAATGTGTTGACAGCGGCCTTGCCGGTCTTCTTGGCCGTAACCACACGAATGGAGATCGAGTCGTCGCTGGACGACACGTTTTGCGAGATAGAGTTGTTGGCAAACCGCGTCAGCGCGGAGTTCGAGGAGAACAGCATTACCTCGGTCTCCTCGGCCTTGGACATCGCGATTATGCTCTTCGCGATGCGAGCGAATTCGTCTTTCCCCAGCATAGGCCACCTTTCCTTGCCGTCGGCTTCTGGTCCAGCGGCATAGCCCGCTGGACGTGGACGGTATGCGAATTATACCGGCGGCCGATTTCGGGTGGAGAAAAAAGCACCGCACCGGGAGGAAGGCGGCGCTGTCTACCGTGACTTTGTGAGGCTCGT
>JBAZOJ010000298.1:0-3897 GCA_041648755.1 Candidatus Brocadiia bacterium | reverse complement strand
CTCGTTGTCTGGAAAATACCAGGACTCTCTGACCGAGAGCGGACCTGATGGAACACGGAAACCGAAGCAGGGCGTCTTGGAAGCGGTGATGCTGCAATGCTCGTCGGTCGCTGGGGAGAACTTCATGCTCTTGGCCGAGATCGTTCGGAACGACGTCAAGCCCATCCTGAAGCCGTGGGAGCGTATGGACAATCAGGAATCGGTCGGTCGGTTCATCTTCAACGTGGTTCCGCTGACGGAGCGGCAGTAGACCGGGGCGGACGCCTACGGACAGCATGCGAAGGGTGACACGCGGTCCGGGTACACGGCAAGGTGGGTGGTTGTACCGAGGACGAGGGAAGTGATGGTAGCAGAGAAGACGTTCAGGGCAATTCAGGAGGACGGCGATTCGGATCAGCGGCTTCTTGTTGAACTGGTTCGGCCTCTTCCGATTCTACACTTTCAACCCCGAATGTGATGCTCATCCCGCACGAGACCGGTTCTTCCGGCCAGAAGAACATGTCTTGCCCGTCTGCAGTGTCAACCCGGTGTGGTTTATCGATCAGCATGAAAGAATCCCCACTCGCGAGCGTACACGCTGAGGATCTCATTACCGTCTCCTTCTCGCAATCGGGCGCGTTTCCTTTTTCCCCTTTCGCGCCGCCGGTAGACTACCACTTTTGCCTCGCGGTTTCAATGGTTCTTTGTGAGGCACAGAAGGCTTGATCTGCGGTGGCTGCAATGGCTTAACGGGCGTTGCGGGTGCTGCCGGAGCTACCGGTGCCGCAGCAGCTACCGGTGCCGCCGGAGCCACTGGTGCCGTTGGTGCCGTTGGAGTTATTGGTGTTGCTGGAGCCGCAGGTGTTCCTGGCACGATCGGCGCGGGCGGCACCGTTGGTGCGACTGGCATAACTGGCCCCGCCGGTGGAGTGGGTGTACCTCGGCGCCCCGAGACTGGCAAGGCGACCCACTTCACCATATCCTGAAGGATGTTTATCTTGACCTGGAGATCCGGCATACGAGCCCCGAAGATGTTGCCCTCACTGATACAACGCGATGCGTGTCTGGTGCTTTCCATTAGAGCATGAGTGATCTTGTATGGCACCGGTGGGACTGCCACCGTGGATAGTGCAAGAGCTTGTGCCACCACTTGTGGGAGGAGTTGCGGAGGAATGCCTGCCGGAATTTGTATATGCTGAACTGGACCAAATAGTGCAGCTGTGCTGGGATTGTTCTTCAAAACATGGATCGGATTAAATGGATCTCGAAAATCCAGTTCCTTCTCAAAGTCTAGCCAAATGGACCACATCAGTTCCTCGATCGGCGGGCTGGACTTCGCAACGGGCAGTCCGATCTTTCTGGCCTCACTGCGACTCAGCGCATAACCATGGTGAAAGAAGCTGGTCCCGAGTTGCTGAGAGATCGCATGGGCTTGTTGCTTGTCCTTCATGTGAAGTTCCAGCAATTTCTCCCCCATGGTGAGAATAAGCTGGGAACTTCTGGCCGCCACCCCAATTGGAACCGCCCCGACCTCTTGGCAAAACGCCTTGAATACTTCCAATAGGTGCGACTGGTCGGTCAGACCAACATCCTTCTTTGCGAACTTCAGAAACGCCGCAAGGTCCTCAGCTCCGAACTGTAACTGTAAGTGTTGGCTGCCATCCGCGGTCTTCTTTTGAGGCGTTATGATCTGTGGGTCCGTTGGCCCCAGATTACCATTGCAGTGCATGATGATCTCGTCTGCACCCAATGCTATCAAGGTGGCCGCACTGAAGGCGGCCTGCGGAATCAGTACCGCGAAGTTCTCCACGCGTTCTCGTATCAGCGAGACAATTCGACCGGCCGCTGTCACATCACCACCGTTACTGACCAGTAAGAGGTCCAACGTCTTCGTGTCGACTGGCAGCGTCTGCAGTTGGGACAATACCTCCGGCACGGCATCCCCTGAGATCTGACCGCCCGCACCGACCCTCGGAGAAGTAACGTAGCAGACCAGCGGTCTCTTGCGCAACTTCTCGATCTTCCTGAACAGCCTAATCCGATCTTCAAGCATATTATGACTTTCTTCTTGAGTGGGTCGACAAACTACGTGATGCCAGACCCCCTAGTTCGGGGTGTGATAGATCGGCCACCGCGCGCGTTATTGGGCTTCGCATAAGTAATCGAAGATCACCACGGGGGTGACGGAAGTTCCGATGCAAGAACAAACGCGCGAAGCCGATCTTGGGAGCGGCGAACTCGCCGCGTGCTGCCGTGAAGGTGAAGTCGGATGTCTTGCTTGTCGAGAAGGAGGCGGTTGGCCGAGTGTCCTTTGAAGTCGCTCCAGATGAATTCCACGGGATTGAGTTCTGGTGCATACCCAGGGAACCATTCCACGTACAGGCGCGGGTAGTCCTCGCGGAGCTTGCCCACAATCGGCCCCGTGTGAATGCGCCCGTGGTCCCACAACAGAATGACCGGGCCGCGGAGGTGATGCAGGAGTTGGCGCAGGAAGTTGGCGACGTCGCCGGCGTGGAAGTTCTCCTGCTGGAACCGAACATACAGGCCCATCCGTTTTCGGCGTGCGGAGACCGAGAGGGCGGCCAGGGCGGAGATGCGGTCGTGCTTGTAGCTGTACTGGACCATGGGCACGTGCCCCCGCAGGCCCCACGTGCGGCGCCGGGTCGGAATGAGCAGGAACCCGCTCTCATCGAGGAAGACGAGGTGGGCGCCAAGCTCTTGGGCCTTTTTTTATATGCGGCCACGTGTACCGCTTCCAGTGAACGATGGCTTCCTCGTTGCGCTGGATGGCCCGCCGCTCTGGAACCTGGCAACTCCAACCCGCCCCGCGCAGGATCTTCCACAGGTGGCCGGGATGGTACCGGACACCGAATTCCCTCTGAATCACCGCCGCGATGCGCTTCAGCGTCCACAGGTCGTTGGGGAAGCCGTACGCCAACGCCCCAGCCAGGAGAATCTCCCAAAGACGTTTCCGATGCTTCAACGCGAGCTTCTTCGGACGTCCGGGCACCGGCTTGGGTGCCAGCCCGGCAACGCCATGCTGGAGGTAGGCCTTCCTCCAGACCGACGCGGTGGAAGCGGATACTCCGAGTTGACGTGCCACTTCGGACACTCTCAACCCGTGTGCGAACAGCGCCGCGGCCCTGCGCCGCCGACGCTCCAACGTTTCCGGTGATCCATAGGGTCTCATGTATCATAGATCGTCATTCTCGTTCGATTACTTTAGCGAAACTCAATAGTATGCACACCGTGCCGCGACATGTCAAGTGGAGATGGCCAGTCAAGGAGTCTTCT
Organism: Candidatus Brocadiia bacterium; assembly: GCA_041648755.1. Lineage (GTDB taxonomy): Bacteria > Planctomycetota > B143-G9 > B143-G9 > B143-G9 > JBAZOJ01. The sequence goes on along the minus strand of JBAZOJ010000298.1, from coordinate 624 downwards.
CCACCGCCATGCACCCCTATGACTCCTGACGTCCGCCCTTAGCTGCACAAGTGGTCGAAACAGATGAGGTGCAGGTCCTCGCGCGTCAGAGGCTTGGCCTGCCCTCGGCTTCCGCTCCGCGTCTGCGCGCCGTACTTGCCGACCATCTCCTCGATGCCGGACATGAGAGCCGCTATATCCTGGCCGGACTTGAACGTGTCGAACAGTTCCCGAAGCTGCTTGACCTGCCTCCCCATCATCGGCGTGTTCACGTATCTGATCGCCGCCAACACACGCGGTCGCTTCAGACTCGTGGAGTTCAAATACCCCTGCAACGTCGTCGCAACCGTCTGCTGGATCGGGTCCACAGTGGCCGGCGTGGCCTCCAGCCCAATCTGCTCCTCGTGCGACTTGAGGATGTCGGCGATCACCTTCTCCTGAAGGTCGAACACATCATAGTCGCCCACCACGCGCGGCGCGTCCGGTTCGCATGCAATCAGGTTGGCGATCAGGTAGCGGTTGTCGATGATCTGGTTGGTGTTCAGATCGTAATACCGCCAAAAGTCGTGCGTGTCCTTGCCAGCCTGCCCACGGAAGAAGAAGAACACGCCTCGCTTTCCCGCTCTGGCAAGACCCGAGTGAATC
>JBAZOJ010000297.1:0-3917 GCA_041648755.1 Candidatus Brocadiia bacterium | reverse complement strand
CCTTGAGAAAGCCGGATGGATAACTACACCAAAAGTGCGGTGACGATGCTGACGTACTTCTACTATCCCAGGGATTCCTGACCGGATTCCCCCTTGACAACGGCAGCCTTTCATGGATAGGGTGCGGTACCCCCGTGTCCGCCCGTAAAGGCAGGCGCATTTGCGCCCACATGCGTTGGCCGCCATAGTAAACGCGACCGTCCCGCGCGTTCTTGGTGCATCGGCCTTACAGGCCGGGATAGAACCGGGTAATTCGTGAATTACCCCTACCAAATCAATGTCGGCGGTCCCAAATCCCCCCCCCATAACCAATATGCCCGTCGGCTGGGGGGACCGACGGGCTGAGAAAAGTGGGTGAGCCCGGCCTCGTGAAAACTCACGCCACCTCCGTCAAAAGCAAATGGAGGTGAGAATGCTCCCAGAGAAGTTCATTCCGGTTCGCCAGTTAGGGGAAGGCGGGTTTGCCCGTGTAGTACTTTGCCAAGGAGAGATTACCGGGAAGCACGTTGCGGTCAAGTACTTAAAAACATCTGAGCCTGCGGCGCTCGAGCGCTTCCGAAGGGAAGTTGATGGAATGTCTAGTATCTGCCACAGGAACATCGTGCCTGTGCTGGCGCATGATCTGAATGCCGCAGAGCCCTATTACGTAATGCCTTACTACTGCAATGGGTCATTGCGTGACAAGCTGACTCTGTTGGGTTCCGAAGGGAAGAGGATTGAGCCCAGTATGGTTCTGCGGATGGTACTCACATTGCTCGAAGGGCTCGAGCACCTTCACCAGCACGGGATATTCCACCGCGATCTGAAACCAGAGAACATATTCATCGACGGCGACCAGGCTTTCGTCATTGGTGACTTAGGCATCAGCAGGTTCGACAACAGCGAGTGTGCGACAATAACTCATGCCGGAGTCGGTACTAAGGGCTATTGCGCTCCTGAGCAGGCATGCGATGGAACAGGATCGCGCCAAGCAGACATCTTCTCGCTTGGAGTTGTCCTGTTTGAGATTCTTACCCTTAGACAGCCGAGCTACGGCAAATATGGGGTTCCGTGCTGCGTTCCCTCTTCCGTTGTCTGGAACATACCTGCAGAGATTGACGAACTCTTTCGAGGCATGACTGCACCGGAGCCACAGGATAGGTTCGGTGACTGCAAGGTATTGAGGAAACGGATAAGGGCGATCCTCAAAGGGGAGTACAAAGCGCACCGACCAAGTGGAGTCAACTGGGGCGCAGTGATTGCTGCGGGAATACTTGTCGGCCTGGTGTTCGTTCTTGTTGGAGGACTTACGAAGGGAAGCGGCCAGACCGGCTCTGCGAAGTGAAAATGTGACGCAGAGCAGCCCATCGTAGAAGCGCATACAGCACTCGGGCTAACGTAGAACGCTGTGCCCATATCGGCCCGATCTGGCGCGGGCGAAAAAAACGGAATCCGACCTGTAACCGACTGAAGATTCTGTCGTTAAGGAAAAGGCGAGGGTGCCGGAAACCTGAACTTCTTTTTCTGGGAAACGCGCCTTCGTTACAACGTACTATTTTCGGGAACGGTGGTTCCAGTTTTCTTCGCGATTTACGTGGTTGAGCGTTGGCTTTCTGTGGAGATTCCATGTCGTGCTCACTGGCGCGATGAAGAAAAGGAAGGAGAGAAAATGACTGACGGATGACATTGTCGCGCCGAGAGATGCTCGGGGATGTGTGGGCTGGGCGGAACCGCGCTGGTCCCTTGAAATAACAATATGTATAAGAATTAAATAGTCATTGGAATGATAGTAATTAATCAAAAGCGTCAAACATCTAAATAAGGAGTCTCAAATGGGAGACATCGAATTTGCTCTCTGTATACTGACACTACTCAACACGCTCTTACGCTTCGTGATTATCTTGACCTCGGCGGAGCTTCTGCCGCAGAACAATACCGCAAAAGCTGCCAGGAACGCCGTGGATCTTTCGGCGAAGAGTTCCACAGGAAAGACAACCTCGTCTACCGAGGAATCCACATTCCACCTGCGGGTGGGGTTCACGCCATTGCCGAGTTTCGAGGTCGAGAGTTCAGAAAAGAGAAAGGCTACTCGAAAGTAGAAGGTGGGCGCGCGAGTTGTCGTGAACTCGTGAGATACCTGTACGTTCTTAGGCCTTGAACGGTGAGAGACCTTTTGCGGTCTCTCACCAGTGAGGCAGAGGTGGACATCCCGCCCAACGGCATCTAAAATACCGCTCTGCGGAAAGAAGCCTAAGTTCGAGCAGGCATTCGGGGACATCCACGATGCGCTCTGGAAGTAGCATCGCTGCGAGATAGTCGCTCAGGAACAGCGAAAGGTGTTTGACGTGGAATGTGACTTTCAGTTCGATTTCCATCCGGTGGGCCAAGGCCTGTTCTACAGTGGTCGAGTCAACGGGCTCAATTTCGTTTATGACTGTGGAAGTGACAACTATGGCAGTCTGCTGTCCGCCATTGAGCAGTATGACTTGGCGAAGAAGCTGGACCTCCTGATCATCTCGCACCTCCATGAAGACCACATACACGGGGTTAAAGATCTCCTGAAAAAGACGGGCGGAGTCAAGGAGGTTATCCTACCATATCTGCATCCGGCTGAGCGCCTGATGGTGGCCGCGAGCTTTGCCGCTGCCAGGCGTCTCACTTCCCTTTCTCCAGATTACATCGGATTTCTTGCTGACCCGGCCAGTCTTTTCGGCAAGGATACTCGCGTGACCTACGTCACACGGCACCAATCAGAGGATCCAGAGCCTCCTGACACGGTGGAAGCCCCGAAGGAGTCTGGCTGGATAGGCAAGCCGATCTTATCAAGTGGTCAGCGATTCCCGGATATGCACAAATCCAGCATGCGGGGCACCTGCCATACCGACTGCGACGTCTGGGGCAATCCATTCTGGAGATTCAGATTCTTCTGCCAGCCTGGAAAGAAGCCGAAAGTGGATATCTCTAAAGCTTTGGGGATGAAGGAAATTCAGCCAGCCGACATCGCGAGAATCATCAGCAACCAGTTGCGCAAGATCAAGAAAGTGTACCTCAAAGCTTTCGGCGGTTCCGCAGGGCAGAATTTTACGTCACTGTTGTGCTGCCATGGTCCGACAAGTCCGAATGCGCGGCTGCAAACGACAATTCGAGGAAGCCACATATGGCGGCATGGACACAGTCCTTACGGGACCGTTTGCGAGTGTCTGCCCCAATCATGCAATCGAGAGTACTGCACGCTGCTACCCCTTCAGATGCTGACGGGGGACGCCGAGATTCGGATAGGCCAAGGCGACTACCACAAGCATTTTCGGAGCGAATTCGGGAAAATCGGACTGTTCCAGATTCCACATCATGGGGCGAAGCGCAACTGGCGGAAGAAATTCCTACTTGATCAGCCCGATTGCCTCCTGTGGGTTGCATCCTCAAGCATCAGCAACGGGCACGGACATCCCAGCATGACAGTTGCGTATGACATCTTTGAAGCGGGCAAAGGTCTGGTCTGGTGCAACGAGGCGAATGGCCTCACAATGCAGGGGCACTGCGTAACATAGTGTGCATTTCTGCAGCGCCCCGGTAAGCAGCGACCTGCCGCTTTCTACCCTCCGAACGTCCATCTTGCTGCGAGGCCTTGAAGCGTCATGTTCGCGGTAATCGCATCGTGCGAAATTAGCAGGTACGTCCAAGGCTTGCCGCCGTGGTTCACTGCATGGGCGGTGGCGTAGGCACACCACTCTTTTGCTGCTTTGGCTTTAGCCAGAACTTCCGCGTTGGTCATCTCGTTCGCGGCTTTGGGCTCGCAAAGGAATTTGGTTGTAGTTGTCTCGACCACGAAATCGGGCTCGTACATTTCGCCGCTGCGCTTGTCATACTGAATCTGGAAGACCCCTTTGGCGGGCTTGAACCACTTGAGGACATCCTTGTCGTTTTCGACAATGACTGCG
>JBAZOJ010000296.1:0-3926 GCA_041648755.1 Candidatus Brocadiia bacterium | reverse complement strand
CATTTTGACAGCATCACTGCTCGCCCTGATTCTGTGCAACACATCCACCGCGATGGCCGAGACTGGTGCGCTGAGCGCCAAGGTCGTATCGGTCACGGTTCTGCCCGACCGCGCTGAGGAAATCAGCACTGTTGACGCGGACTTCGTTGCGGGGTACAACCGCATTATGATCCGCAATTTCTCGCCATCGGTTGACTTCAGCTCCCTGCGGCTGAAAGTCCTTGCCGATGCCGATGTTATGGTCACGGCAATGACAATCGCATCCGTCCCGATCCCCGAGGGAAGTTCCGAAAAACTCCAGGATCTGCAGCAGAGAATCAACGCCCTTCAAGACCTGATCACGGTGCTGAATGACAGCATCAAGATACTCAGCATCAAGGGCGAGTACGCTGCCAGGTTGCTGGAAAACACCCGCAAGGCCATCGGAATCATCCTCGCCCGCGGCGAGGCACTTCCGGCGAATCTTGCCGAGAAAGTGGATTACCTGACTTCGATTGCGCTCGACTGCCGCAACAAGATCGCCGAAGCGCAGATGACGCTCGCTGACAAGAAGAAGGCACTGGATGACTTGCAGCGCGAGGTGGCTGCCAGCTACGGGCCATCCCGCAAGGCTGAAACCACCGCCATCGTCGAATTGCAGGCAACCGCCGCATGCAAGGGCACCATCGAACTGAAGTACCTTGTATGGAACAGCGCCTGGTACCCCACCTACGAAGTGAACGTCACACCCGACACCAAGCAGGTTGTCGTTACCTACGCCGCCATCGTGGGCCAGGCAACGGGAGCAGATTGGGATGGCGTGTCACTGACACTGGCCACTTCCACTCCCTCGATGTCGCTTGTTCCTCCGACCCCCCAGCCCTGGATCGTGTCCTACCAGGTTCCCGTGCCGCCACCCGTGGCAAAGAGCCCCGGTAGAAGCGGTGGGAAGAGGAAAAGCAACGCCCCCAGCCAGGACAAGGAGGAGATGGAGAAGAAGAGCGGCGACGCCCCCGAGGCGGAATTCGCCAGAGTGATGGAAGCTGGTGCTGTGCAGGAAGGCGGACTTGCTGTCTCCTTCGCGCTGCCCGGCAAGATGGTTGTCCCCTCGGGCTCGACCGTCAAGTTCCAGATCACCCAGGTTACGTTTGCGGCGGAAGTCCGTGATTTCGCTGTCCCCGCCGTATCTCCCGCGGCCTTCATTCGCGCCGTATTCACCAATACTTCCGACTTCCCGTTCCTGCCCGGCGTTGCCCGTTGCTTCGTGGACGGCGCACTTACCGGCACCACGTACTTCGCCAGGATAATGCCCGGCACCGAGGTGAAGCTGGCACTGGGAATCGAGCGTCGGGTGAAGATGGAGCGCAAGACAGTCACCGACAAGCTGGACGAGCGTGGCGGGAAACTGCGCAGAGTGTTCGAGTACAAGATCGAACTCACCAACAACTCCGACAAGGCCATACCCTACGAGTTGAGGGAGCGCATCCCGATTTCCGACGACGACGATATCAAGGTTGGCGGCATGGACTTCTCCGACAAGCCGTTTGAGCAGACTGCCGATGGCTTTGTCACGTGGAAGTTCGAACTCGGCGCCAAGGAAAAGAAGATCATCGTGATCAAGTACTACGTAGAGTGGCCGAAAGACAAGGCCATCTTCGGGCTGTAGTCAATCTCCGATAACGAAAAAGGGGGAGGCATTGCCTCCCCCTTTTTTTGCGTACAAAGGCAACTACGGCATCGAGCTGAAAGCAAGGATTCCGGCGGCGATGGAGACATTCAGCGACTCGCAGCCGTTCTGCATGGGGATGCGAACACGGGGGCCCTGCGCGGAAACCTCCGAGGGAATGCCTGCCGCCTCACCTCCGAGCAGGAGGACGAAACGGGGCGGCCATGCAAACTTCCGGTAATCCTGCGGCGCGCTGGCTTCGGCGGAGACGGCCACGAGCGCATTAGCTTTGGCAAAGGCAAAAAACTCCGCCTCATCGAACGTGGCGGTTTTGACTTTGAAGAGAAAACCTGAAGAACCCCTGACAGCCTTTGGCGAGTAGAAATCCGCGCAGGGCAGCACCGATAGAACGGCGTCGAACCCCGCGCCTGCGGCGACGCGGACCAGCGCTCCGAGGTTTCCCGGATCCTGTATCCGCCATGCAACAAGGGCTCGCCAGGAATTTGGCGCGCCGGGAAGGGACTGGATCGGCCCGGACGGCAGTTCAAAGACCCCCGCTATCCCGGCTGGCGACGTCTGTGAAGAGACGCGGCCGAACGCGCGCGAGGAAAGCATGCAGACCTCATTGGCCGATGGCAATCCAGGCGGCAGGTCAGGGAATTTCTCGCGGTCAACAAGCAGGACAACGGCCTTTTTACCGGCTTCCGCGGCTGTTTTCAGGACGCGCAGTCCCTCAGCCAGGAACAGGTGGCTTGCCCTTCTCTCGCGGGCATCCTCAAGGGCGGTCCACGAGCGAACGCGGGGATTGGTCGGGCTATCGATAATTGTAGTCTTCATAGCAAAGTTTGGAAAGCGGTCCGATAAGCCGGCTTTTGTCGAGGGCGATCATTCATCTGGGCGCGGCGTTGCCGACGCGCTCGAGCGACCTACCCGGGAGTAATGCGGGCCGGGGCAGCCCATCCTCCCCTATTTGGTCTTGCTCCGGGTGGGGTTTGCAGTGCCATCACCGTCACCGGTGACGCGGTGAGCTCTTACCTCGCCTTTTCACCCTTACTCCCCGCCGGAAACCGACGGGGGGCGGTATGCTTTCTGTTGCGCTGTCCCTGAGGTTACCCTCGGTGGGCGTTACCCACCACCTTCCCCTGCGGAGGCCGGACTTTCCTCGAGGCATTGCCTCGCGACCGCCTGGGCCGCTTTCCACGCATATTATAGCACCCCGATGCCGCCCGTAAACAACAAGGTTGCTCCTGCGCGAACAGCGGCGCAATTTTCGTGCGGAATCGCGCCACACGACTATACTATCAAACGTGAGTATCCGTTTGTCGTTACGTCTTATTTCTGACCGGGGATTGGATGGACGACTCGATTAGCACCCTCGCGCGGAAGTTGCGGGATGGCGACAGCGACGCGTTCGACGAACTGGTGAGAAGGTTCTCCGGAATGGTCTTTGCGCAGGCGTACTCGGTGCTCGGAAATGCCGAAGACGCGCGCGAGGCGGCCCAGGACGTATTCCTGAGTCTGCTGAAAAACGCAGGTGCCATTCGCCAGCCGGAAGCTCTGCCAGGATTTCTGAAGCGTGCGGCCCGTAACAAAGCGCTCGATTACCTGCGCCGCAGACATCCGGCCGTTCCGCTGGATTGCCTCGGTGAGCGGGAATCTGACAACGATGAGCATCTACCCGGTGCTGGCATCCAGGAGGAAGAGCGCGATTCGGCCATATCCGGCAAACTGGCGGAGGCCATTGCGGATCTGCCTGAAGATCAGCGGGAAGTGATCCGGTTGCGTTACTCACGAGGTTACTCTTATTCCGAGATCGCCGAGTACCTCAATGTCGGGCTCGATGTTGTCCGTGGCAGGTTGTACAGAGCTCACAAGTCTCTCGAAGGGCGGCTCGGTGAGTTTTTGAAAGGTGTAGCGTAGAGATATGGCCCAAGACTGCGACAAGTTCTCCTCCTGGCTTCTCCCCATGCTTGACGGCGCCCTGTCGCCGGTCGAGGAAAGGGAGCTGTCGGCTCACCTCAAGGACTGTGAGGCGTGCCGCGCCGAGTTGAGGAAGCTCGTCAGTGTCAGGTCCGCCCTGCTTGCCACCAGCGCCCCGACCCTTCCCGAAGACTTCAACTTCCAGGTTTCCAGCCGTGCCGCGAAGGAGTTCGCTTCCTCAAAGCGAATCAACTTCCTGCCCCGCATCCTGGCGGCTGCCGCTGCGCTCCTGCTGCTGCTGTTCGGCTCGTTCATCATCTATGGTCTTATCACGAGCCCCCCCCCGCTTGATCCCATGCTG
>JBAZOJ010000295.1:0-3946 GCA_041648755.1 Candidatus Brocadiia bacterium | reverse complement strand
GCGATTCGCGCAAAGGAGGGGATCCCGCGCTGCAGGGCGGTCGCCTCGAACTCGCTGCGCGGGTCGAACCGATCGACCAGAGCCTCGGCGGCCCAGTACTTCTTAAGGGTTTCGTCGATATTGGTCCTGCCGATTTTCTTCGCGCTGCGAAGGCTGTTCATCAATGCATAGGCCAGGATGGAAGCCTTGTCGCCAGCCCACCGCCTTGCGTCCGAGCACCACTTGGGCTGGAGGCATTTGGTGATCGTATCAGCAGCCTGAATGGAGAGGGCTTCGCAGGATTCGTAGTCTTCAGCGTTGAAGGCGGATGACGAAGCATAGACGAGCAGGAACGGGTTCTTGTTCTTCTCGCACAATTCCGCGATCCACCCCGCAGCCTGGCGTGTTGACCAAGCAGTCTCGTCGGGCTTCAGGGCCTCCTTCTTCGTCATCAGGCGCGAGTACAGGTCGGCGGCCCCGGCATAGATATCCGTGGAAGGGCAGAACTTCATCAGTTCGTCGATATCGCCGCGCATTTCGAGCAGGTTTGGCTTGACGATGGCGGAGATCCACATCTCGCGCAACAGCTCGTAGAACTCGGGGGTATCGGGGAATCTGGCGGAGAGCATATTAAAGCCGTCGTCGTACAAGCCCTGCTCGTCGCACAGCGAGGCCACTCCGGCCACAAGCGCCGCGATTTCCGGGGCGTCAGCAGCGAAGCGCCATAGGCCGCGGGCCTCGGATACGAGATCGGACTTCACATCGGGAGAGTCGGGATATGCGCGCAGACGGGCGGCGGCCTCACAGATGCGGCCCTCGGCCCAGAGAGCCCGGAGTTCGGGTTTCTGCTTGGTAAAGACCTTCATATCGGAGGCGGCTATGGCCAAATCAGCGGATTTGCGGAATGCCGTGGCCGCTTCGATGAACCTGTCCAGGCCGTAATAGGCCTTGGCAAGTTGGAAATGCGTTTTGGGTGAATCCGCCCGCGAGGTCAGACGGCTTATGACATCGTCGTACCTGTGCAATTTCAGCAGTTCGTCAACGGCGGGCTCGGCGATGCCGATTGTCGGGATGGCGGCAAAAAGAACGAAGGCGGCTATCACCAGTGCCAGGGAACTTCGGGCAGTGCGCATATGGGCCTCCTTACTGCCGACAATTATATCCCCTTAACGGGGCGCGCACAAGAATGCGTTGTTCGAAGGAAATCCGCGCCGTTTTTCCGCCGCGCGATTGTATAGTTCCGTCATCGCGCTATACTACTATCAGATGATGGACTTCGCCAACCCGCTCTCCTCTATTCCGAACCGCAAAATCGCCCTTACGGAGAACCTGGGGACGCTCATATTCCTGAGGTGGCTGGCGGTTGGCGGAGTGGGATTGTCGCTGGTTGTGGCGTACTTCCTGGGCCTGAACCTTCCTTGGGAGACGCATTTGCGGCTGTTGGTCCTGCTCGCGGGGCTCAACGCCGCCTATTTGTTGTGGCATCGCTACATCGCCACTGCGGAGATCGTGGCCGACGATCCGCAGAAAGGTGACAGGCCTCCCTACCAACTGCTGGCTCTGCTATTCGTGCAGATCGCAACCGACTGGCTGTTGCTCACGGCTTTTCTGCACTTTGCCGGGGGTCTTTTGAATCCGTTCGTGTTCCTGTATGTTCTTCACATGATCATTGCGGCGGGGCTGATCCATATGAACATCGGGGTCACACTTACAGCTTTTGGCGTCGGGTTGATTTCGGCGGTATCCTTCCTGGAGCTCAACGGCAGGCTGGGCTTTCAGGCGGTGAATGGACTTCCCTCGGTAAGGGATATGGACATCCGGATGCTGTTCGCTTACTTGCTGGTTCTGACGTTCGTGCTGTTCTCGACTTACCGGGTGACGTATTTCCTTGTTTCCAGGATTCGCGAGCGCGAGACCAAGCTGTACGAGATGTCCTCGGAACTGGTGGCATTGTCCAATCTTCGTTCGGAGTTTCTGTTCCGCGTGACGCACGAGTTGAAGTCGCCCGTGGCGGCCATGATGTCAGCCGTTGATGCGGTGCTTGCCCTTTCGGGAGAGTGCCTGGCTGCGCCGGGCAAGGACATCCTTGAACGAATGCGCAGACGCGGCGAGGGACTGCTGTCTCTGATAAAGGACCTGCTTGAGATCGCGCGCTTGTCATCGCCATCGTTCACGCGCGAAGTGCATCCCGTCGAGCCCGCGGGCTTGCTGGCCGGGATCATCGAGATGGAGGAACTGAAAGCTGCCGAACGCGGCATATCGCTGAAATCCACGGTCGGTGTCGAACCCCCAAAAGTTTTAGCCGATGAATCGGCCTTGCGCGAGGTGTTTTCGAACCTTGTATCGAATGCAATCCGATACACGCCCTACCGCGGCAGCGTCGAGGTTTTCCTGACGGGGCAGGGCGATAAGATATCGTTCGCGGTATCGGATACCGGTATCGGCATTTCCGACGAAGACCAGAAGAAGCTGTTCGGGGAGTTCTTCAGGGCATCGAACGCCAAGAAGTTTAGCCCCGCGGGCACCGGGCTGGGGCTCGCGATAACGAAGACTCACGTTGAGAGAATGGGCGGCAGCATTTCGGTAAAATCCAAGCTTGGCGAGGGCACGACCTTTACGGTTGTCCTGCCAGCATACAAAGAATAGATGCCAGTATGACATCCTTCGTGCACCTGCACTTGCACACTGACTATTCACTCCTTGACGGAGCCTGCTCAATCCCACGACTGATGAAGAAAGTCAAGGAACTGAGCCAGGAGTCCGTTGCGATAACCGACCACGGCAACATGTTCGGCGCCATCGAATTCTATCAGGCGGCGAGGAACCATAGCGTCCATCCGATAATCGGGATGGAAGCGTATATGGCCCCCCGGTCGCGAACCGAGAAGGAACTGACGACCAACGGCGACTACGCCTATCATCAGACCTTGCTTGCGATGGACGAGGAAGGCTATCACAACCTCTGCAGGCTGGCCACGATCGCGAGCCTCGAAGGTTTCTACTACCGCCCCAGGATTGACATCGAAGTACTCAGCAAGCATTCGGCTGGCCTGATCGTTATGTCCGGATGTCTGGGTGGTAAGATTCCCTTCCTGCTGCAAAGCGACGACTACACCTCCGCACGAGCTGAAGCGGTTGCCATGCGCGCGATATTCGGAGACAGGTACTACCTCGAAGTGATGTTCACCGGCATCGAAGCGCAGAAGAAAGTCAACGCGGGGCTCGCGCAGTTGTCGCGGGAGCTTTCAATTCCGCTGGTTGCAACGAACGATGCCCATTACCTCGACAAGGCTGATTCTTTCGCGCACGAGATCCTGATGTGCATTGGCACCAAGAAGCGCATCAATGACGCGGACAGGATGGACTTTGGCTCTGACAGCTACTATGTCAAGAGCGCGGACGAGATGCTCGCCGCCCTGCCGGATTTCCCGGAAGCAGTAGAGGCCACTGTCGCGGTCGCAGAGCGATGCAAGATGAGCCTGAAGTTTGACCAGCACCATCTGCCGGTCTTCGAGACCCCGGCGGGCAGGACTCCACAGCAGGAGCTTGCCGAGGTCGCTCTTGCGGGTCTGCACTGGCGCTACGGCCCAAATCCGGAGCCCGAGGTAGTCAAGAGGTTCGACTACGAGCTTGGCGTGATCAACGCGATGGGATTCGACAGCTATTTCCTGATCGTGCGCGACTTCGTGGACTACGCCAAGAAGAATGACATCCCGGTCGGGCCAGGGCGAGGCTCCGCGGCTGGCAGCCTTGTCGCCTATGCTACCGGAATCACCGATATCGACCCGCTAAAGTACGATCTGCTGTTCGAGCGCTTTCTCAATCCGGGCAGAAAGGACCTACCCGATATCGACATCGACTTCTGCCAGGAGAAGCGCTACAAGGTTCTGGACTACGTTACACGCAAGTACGGCGATGACCGTGTTGCGCAAATTATCACCTTCGGCACGCTTGGGGCTCGCGCGGT
>JBAZOJ010000294.1:0-3955 GCA_041648755.1 Candidatus Brocadiia bacterium | reverse complement strand
CACCGCAAGCATACAAGCCCTTGAGAAGGCCTTCCGCAGGGGTTCCCCACTCACGGGGCTCAAAGAAGGGCTCAACGTAGTTCGCGCCAAGCATAAGGTTATGATCGTTCACTCGCATTCCGAAACCCGCCCCCGCAGCAAAATGAACGCTGCGTACTCCGGTTCGGAATCCGCGAAAAGAGATCCTCTCCCCGTCAAACCAGAGATCAATGGAAACGTCGTACAAGCCTCTTCCCTGTTCTGTTCCCCATCGGACAAATGCCGGTGAGCCGAGATCAGCCTTGACAGTGTTCAGTCCGCTGTGCAGCGACTGTTCTACAAACATGGCCCCACGGCCAAGGTCGCCCGCATCAACATACAGCCTCGCTGCTCCTGAACGTGAGGCTTCGACAAAGGCGGTGAGCATGATTCGATTTTCCGGCAATTCACTGAGGAAAGCACCCCTGATTGCGGCGCCCTTCCACGTTCTTAGAACTGGAAGGCGTTTAATCCCGAATGGGAACGCCGGGTGTGCCCAATCCCATCCGAAAAACGCCGAGGGAACTCGCCCCCAGACGCGGAGTCTCTCGAACTCAGCCTTTAGGTCGCGTTTCCCGGCGTCCGCAAGAGCGGCAAGAGCGTCAAGTTGCGGAGGGAACTCCAGCGTGAACGGAATTCTTGCGTGGTCGATCGGGATCTTTACGCGCAAAGGCATCTGCCAACCGGAATATTCGCCCATGAGATGCCCGAGTTTGTATCGAACCAATCCGTCGATTCCCGGCCACTCGAGTTCGCACAGGCCATTCGCTTCGGGCAAGGCAGGAATTTCGCCGCGTACGACAAACCCCTGCCTGTACAGTTCCCGGCACTGTTGCATACCGGCTTTGGAAAACGGATGTGGCATCTTGTCGGCGCGGTGGAGAAGCCACGGAATTGTGAACGGCACTTCGGCGCAGATGTCACCAAAGCCTCCGCTAACCTGCAATGGCACGGCCAATGACCATTCCACAGCGTCCTCTCTTCTGCCCGGAAAGCCACAGCAAAGTGCGCAATTTGGCGTTGACTTTGCAGGGGCTCTATGATATAGTGAGTTGGCTTTGTGAAAAGGCCAAAGAACGGGGGTCGTTATGAGCTTTGTGCGGAGAATACCCGCCTGGTTCGTCGTCGTCCTTTTGCTTTCTTCCGTCGCCTTGGCGGAAGAGAAGAGTCCTGAGCAACTCGCCTTGGAGGCTGCAGAGCAGGATCTTGCCTCCAGCAACTGGCTGATCCTGGCCCAGGCAATCAGCTTTCTCGCTGACAAGCCTGGCGACAAGGTCAACACTCCAATAGACCGCGCATTGGAGTCAAGCTACCCCTACTTGCAGATGATCGCCTGCCAAGCAGCGGGAACGAAGAAGTTGACTGCCTTGATCCCCAAGCTCGTCACCGTTGCGCTCAACTCCAGCAATCGAGCCGTCGTTGATGCGGCTGGAGAGGCTCTTTCAGCCATCGATGAGAAGAAGGCCTGGGAAGCCATTTCCAAGGAGTGGAACGACCGGGCTGATCGCATTGGTGAAAATTTCTCCCGCTGCCTCCGCTATTTCAAAGAGACCAAGCCGACTGCAGTCATCTCACGGATACTCCGCGGGCCCAACGCAAAGATGGGAATTTGGGCCGTCGAGGCTGCCACAGTCCTTCAACTGAAGGATCTTGAGAAAGAACTGCTCGCCCTCAAAGTCGCTACTGATGAGCAACAGGCCGTCCTCGTTGACTACTTCGCCATGTTGAAGGACTCCCCCAACGGGGTGAAATACCTGGCGAAACAGATCGAGGGAAAGGCCGATGTGGCCTTACGTGCTGGCACGGCCATTGCCGATCTGAAGTTTGACGCGGAGTTGGACGGCCTTCTTAAGAAGATCGCCAAGCGCGCCAGCAGTACGGAATCCGCGGCTGCTCTGAAAGCCCTGCTTCTCAAGCCTGCTTTCGAAGATCCCCGCATCGCGTCAAAGCTCCTGAACGGGCCTTCCGACTTGGAGAAGCTCGTTGGGTGCTCAATCTACTCGCGATTCCCCGACAAGACTGTGGCATCTCTCGTTCGGAAGATAGCCAAGGAAAAGAACTCCCCTGTCGTTCGCATTTCCGCTGCCAGGGCCCTTGCCGCCGAGCCTGATTCCAAGGAGAACTTCGACACTATCAGAACATTACTGGCCACCCCGAAGGACGAGGACAATCTTCCCGGCCTGTACGGAGCGACATTCCTTCCGAAGAAGGAGTACATCCCCTACATCATCAACATTCTCGCAAGCGAACCCTCCGTCAAGACGAGTGCCGCGGCTGGAATGGCGCTGAACGCTATCGATCCGGCAGAGGGGCTTGCTCAATGCGAAAAACTCTATAGCACCAAGAAGATCAAGCCCGTCGCATCAATACCAATCGCCCTGAAATACCTGCCCTACGCTAAGACTGTCGATGTCCTCATTTCGATGCTTCCGCCTGGAAATCCTGAACCGGACGCATCTGCGAGTGATTTTGACAAGGCCGTTCGTGAGTCGCTCTCGTTCCTCACCGGGAGGAATTTCACCCCTACCGAGCAGGACTGGAAAACATGGTGGGCGGAAGCAGGGAAAGAACTCCCTGTGGCCCCTGCTATGACAAAGTCGAAGGCTCCGTTCTTCCTGTGGAATCCTGCGAACAGCCGGGTGTTCAGCCTGCGTTCGAAGCGGCCTGCAATGACCGCTGAACTTGACAAGGATAGAGTCGAAGAGCAATTGCTTGAAAGCGCCCTTATGTGGCTGGCAAACTTCCAGGATCTCGACGGCAAGTGGAGCCCGGGCAATTTTAAACGACATGCGGCCGAACCCGCTGACGTAGCCACTGGAGCAGGCGAGGACTTCACTCAGGGAGTCACTGCGGCGGTTGTCGCCGCCTATCTGCAAGCTGGATATTCTCCGGTGTCCGGACCTTACAGTCGGGCAATTCGGAGTGGCCTTGATTACCTTGACTCGGTTGTCTGCGCTGACGGCTCCCTTTTGCCGAAATCCTATTCCCTGACTGATCACATGATGGGTACCTTCGAGCACGCGATGGTCGGGATCGCACTTGGATATGCTGTCGCCGCCGGCTGTGAAGAGTATCGGGGAACACTGCAGCGCATAGTCTGCAACACCTCGGCAGACCAGTCCATCAAGGGTGGATGGGGAAAGAACCCGGGGAGTACCGAACTCATCAACACTTCCACCACGACTACATGTGCGGAACTGCTTGCTGTGGCGATCGCCGACGGAGTGCAGATACCTGCAGGCACGATAGAAGGAGTCTGGAACTGGTATAACTACATGGTCTCCGAGCCCCTCAAGGACTACGAGAAACCTCGCGCCGCGAAAATGACGCAGGAAGAGTACGACAAGCAATTCACTGTTGAATTGGCTACCGGATGGACAAGCCCGGGCTTTATCGCAGAGAATACCGCGAACGCTGTGTTCATTCTCCATCAGCTTGGTGTCAGCCGTGACTCTCCGCGTATAGTCGAAAGGCTCAACGCTCTCAGCAAATTCAAACCCGATGACTGGTTCACGACCGCCCCCGGAGGTTCCGGCAACTCGTTCCCGCTGAATTACCTGCTGTACGTTTCTCGCGCAAAGCAGATCCGAGGCGGCGCGGAATTCAAGAGCTGGTACATCGACCTTGGCAAATTCCTTGGCGCGAAGATGGACAAGAAAGGATCCGCCTATGGCTCGTTGAATGCCGATGGCAATGATGCAAGGCGAGGCGGACGCATTTACGCAACGGCAGTTGCCGCACTCTCTCTTGCCACTCCATACGCCATTGACTACTCGGGATTCAAGCCGGTTGTTTACAAAGAGCCACCAAAGCCAGTGGAGGATAAGCCTGCGGACAAACCCCCCGCCAAGTAGCCGAAAACCTGCTATAATGTGGGTGTCTAACCTGTAGTGGGGGCGACAAGGTTTCGACCGGACGTTGTGAAACGTCGGTTGCG
>JBAZOJ010000293.1:0-3959 GCA_041648755.1 Candidatus Brocadiia bacterium | reverse complement strand
GATCCCGGCAATCCTGCCACCCACCAACATTATCGTCTTTCCTGTGATTGTGATTAAGCTGCCTTGCGGCCGGTCTTTCCTTGCGTAATCGCTCTGCCGGTATCCCTGGTAAACGTCGTCCCAGTGTTTCGTCATTTCTGTTTCCCGCGCTTCGTACTGGAACCGGCACCCGAGGATCAGCGCCTCGTCGCAGAGGGCATCCACTATCGGCCGCCCCTGGAATGCACCCGAAAACCGGCAGTCCCGCATCAACAGCGTGCCGAATTCCCCGGCCAGCAATGGCTGCGGGAATCTCACCCCATCGAACCGGCAGACGCTTATAGTCACCGAGCCCTTCGAGCCCACGATATCAACCGACCACTCGCAAGTCTTGATCCGGCATCCCGTCAGTTCCAGCCGCCCACCGTCCTCCACGGCGATTTCCGCCCGCCGGTTATCGGGTGACGATATGGTCGTTGCCTTACCGAGAACAAACCTGCCCCTGATGGTCATCTTGCACGGCAATGCCACAGTCCCGCCCAAGCATCGGATCACAAGCTCCGCCCCGCCTGCAATCTGCACTTCTTCCCCTAACTCCACGCTATCCGCGGCTATCTCCAGCCGCGAGCCACTTGCCAGCACCAGTTTCGGCGGAAACAGCGCGGCGCAGCATACCAGCGACACTGACTTTCCCTCTGGTATCTCGAGGAGCCCGGCTTCGGCTGCCGAGTTGGGCAATTCGCCAACATTGCTGCACTCCAGAGTCAGAATCCCTCGTCTGCCATCTGTTCCGCAGCCAACCAGCAGCATCAGCAAGAGGAGAATCCCTGCTCTGTTCAGCATCGCCCCCTCACTTCTTTTTCGCCCAGGACGGAAGCTCCGCCCTCGCTGGCGCTGTCTTGTCCGCGGCTCAAGGTTTCCTCATAAGCACAATCGTACTACCATTTTGCGCGTGATGCAACCAGGGAGACCGTCGCAAGGGGATCCGCAGGAACGTGGCTGTCCATTGAGTGTTCCGTCAATGCGATCAAATGTGTAGCCCTACCGAACTGGAAACTGCTTTCTGCAGACGAACTCCCTGACTTCTACCTCCTCCGGCGACGGGGATATGACTTTGCACGTCGCGGTAAAGACGCGATTGAAACGACGCTCGGAAAGAACGATGCGGTCTCCTCCCAGAAGAACACCCTCCACCAGGCAAGTTCTGTCTGCTGGGATCGTAGTCTGGCGAAACATTCCGTCGGGCTTCGAGATAACGGTCACTCGTCCATCCGGAAGGAACCAGCAGAAATACTCACCCGAGGTATACGCATAACCCTCGATCCGGTGCGTCCTACCCGACTTGGCGTCAAACAGCGTATATAGGGTTTCTTCGGGGTTCCTGCAGACGGCGATCCCGTCTTTCGTTATGTCATAGAGTCTGATAGTCTCGTACGGAATGGTGAAGTGGAATAGCTCCTCGCCCGAGTGGGTACACACCACGTAATCCAAGGCTCTCCGGATGACAATGAAGTCCCGGTCGAGGCTGTTGAGCTTGAAATCCGGCCACTTTCCAAGTATCTTCTCTATGTCGTCATAGTAGTCCTTGGACACGCTTTCATGAAACAGATCTGTCTCGTGGTGGAAGTCCGGGCATGTGGCAAAGCCGGGATCGCGTATCAGGCTCACAGCGCCCTGATTTTGGGAAAGCAGAACCCCGCCGAATTCTCCTTTGGCGTTGACCACCTCGGCGACATATCCCTTTTTCGTAATCAGGCAATCCTCCATGCGCTCGCCCTCCGCCAACTGTGCAGTGGCGACCACATCATTTTTCGTCGCATCCCAGACCCTCAGACTCCCGCCCTTGTCAAACACAACGAACCGGTTGTCGCGAACTGCCGCCCAACCTGAATCCATGCTGCCCAGTGGCTCGCCAAACACCCTATGGCCTGTCTTCACGTCAAGGTAGTCCCAGTAGTCAAGCCCCGCAAGCAGCATTGTATGCCCAAATGCATCATAACTCAGCGCCGCACGCCCTGCCGGAACCGAAAAGACGACTTTTCGGGTGCCAAAGGAGCATCGCTCCACACAACTTTGTTTGTCCCCGACCCGCCGCCAGAGCACCACTCCTTCGGCGTCGAGGTGAACCGGAACCACCAGGTCGGAAAACGTCTGCTCCCAGATCGTCTCCCCGGGCGCGGATAGGGAACCTATCCTCACTGTCGATTCCGGGCAAGTCCCTTCTGCTTCGCGCACCGTGGAGATGGCGAAGTGCCGCTCTCATCCAGGCAGAGTCCTGTCCCATCAAACTCCATGCAAATCGGCGGACTCACCCTCAGATCAAGCAATGAGACCTTCACTACGCGGGCGTTCCAGTCCGGATCCCAGCCATCGCTTTCGGGGGACCGCTTCTTGGTTCCGATGCACACGAGTGGCTCAGATGAGAGAGGCGCGTTCAGTACTTCAACAAATGCAAATTCCTGCCCGACGAAGACGGGATCGAGGGCCTTCTCTTTCAGCAGGTACCGCCAAAGAACAAGAGGCCCATATCCTGCTGCCAGAATGACGATATCGTCAGAGGCAAATACTATGCGATGGACATCACTTGTGCAGTACACTTGCCCGGAGACCACCGTACGGCCCTCCGGAAGGTGGATAGTGTCCACGGTGGAGTATGCCTTCGTGTCATATACGGTGATGTCAGCGCCTTGATGGCAGAATAGCCTTCCAAGGGCCCTGTTGATGTAGACATAAGTATCTTTACCCTTCATTGAGAGTTGCCGGTCTCCCAATGTAGCAACCAGCCAGCCTGACTGGTCGTATACCTCTGAGCCCAGTACTGCACGTCCCTGAGGATCGAAAAAGCAGGAAGCGTCAAGTTTCAGGCAGTTGCCCCAAAAGCTCTCGAGCCCGAGCAAGTCCCCTGGCACCGCATTGATCTCCCTGTCAAAGTCCGGCACTAACGCAGTCAGGTAATCGGACATAAAATGACTTGGAGGCACGACTGGCAGAGTACCCGAGCGGCGCAAGGCTGCGATCACAGCCAGAACAAGCAGAAGCGTCAAGGTCGGTAGGAGCATCCAGACAGCACACCGGAGGCTTAGGGACAACTTCATGAGCGCTCTCCCCCGACCGGTTTTGCGTGCGGAGGCACGTCGTATCGCCCCCTCACTTCTTCTTCGCCCAGGACGGAAGCTCCGCCCTCGCTGGCGCTGTTTCGTCCGCGGCTCAAGGTTTCCTCATAAGCACAATCGTACTACCATTTTGCGCGTGATGCAACCAGGGAGACCGCCCGAAAGGGAACCCGCAGTATCCCGTCGGGACGGAGACATACTCCCCACGATGATGACAGCGGTTGATTGGGAGAAGTTTCGGCCGGTTCTGGTTGCCGCGGGGGCCAAGGAGCGGAAGGAACACCTCGGGCACCCTTATTCAGCCTCGTCGAGGCTCAGGAAATTTGCGCCACACTGGATGAAGAGCGCGCCGCCGTATTCGGCGAAAGCAGGGAACTCAGACGTTCCCCTCCAACCGCCGAACAGAAAGGAACCTCCTCGCACGACAGGAGGCAATACGCAGTCTCTGCCTTCCCCGTCCGTGACGAATGGGATCTTGGGCCACAGGTCGATCATATGATTGGCAGGAAGCGGGACCGCCGTGCCTTCGGGTAGTTCGCGAAACTGCAGGGCGCCCGTGCTGTAGCCCGGAAGGATCTCGTACATCTTGACGAGAATGTCCGCGTGCTCATGCCTGCGGCACTCGAACATTCCCGTTCCGATTTGCAGATAACTGCCCCAATGACTGCCTACTGGAATCGTGGCCTTCTGATCCGGATCGTGGGGATTAATGGCCACCAACAATGGGTTCATGAAGGTTTCATCCCCATCCGGACGGCAGAAGAGCAGGATGGCGCTATCGCCAAATATCGCAAGATAAGATCTCGGGCTATCCAGGCGGCTATTCGTTCGAAGGTTCACAAGGACGGGGGTCCTGCTGCTGGTCAC